>JBQTIF010000012.1:0-119362 GCA_052388395.1 Gemmatimonadaceae bacterium
TCGGCTTGTCACATCCTGGGGCTGGAGAAGGTCCCAAGGGTCCGGCTGTTCGCCGGTTAAAGTGGCACATGAGCTGGGTTCAGAACGTCGTGAGACAGTTCGGTCTGTATCCGTCGTGGGCGTTGGAGAGTTGAGGAATGCGGACTCTAGTACGAGAGGACCGAGTCGGACGATCCGCTCGTGTCCCGGCTGTCCCGCCAGGGGCATCGCCGGGTAGCGATGATCGGTGGCGATAACCGCTGAAAGCATCTAAGTGGGAAGCGCCTTCCAAGATGAACTCTCCCGGGGCCTTGAGCCCCCTGAAGGGCCGGAGGAGACTACTCCGTCGATAGGCCGCCCGTGGAAGCGCTGTAAGGCGTTCCGAGCGTAGCGGTCCTAATCGCCCGTGTGGCTTGACTCTCCCTCATGATTTTTTTTTCGCAAAGCACCGCGATTCATCAACACCCGTGTTTCTCACTCCCATCTGTTGTCGTACAACTTCGCTGGCGACTAGAGCGTAGGGGCCACACCCGTTCCCATTCCGAACACGGTCGTTAAGCCCTACAGCGCCGATGGTACTCCGATCGAGAGGTCGCGGGAGAGTAGGCCGTCGCCGGCACTCCTTCGAAACGCCGCCGAACGGGCGGCGTTTCCGTTTGGGGTCGGATCTTGAAATAGTGGGTCTAAACGGTGCGCAGGAGTGTCAATCCAACGCCGCGTCAATGGCACACCTCGGGATGCCGCGAAATGACCATGTCGGCGCCCTTTAGAACCAATATTTCAAGATCCGGCCCCAAATGACCCCAAATGACCAAAGCTGGCATCGTCGCCGTCGTTGGCAAGCCTAACGTCGGCAAGTCCACGCTGCTCAACCGCCTCGTAGGCGAGCATCTGTCCGTCACGAGCGCCAAGGCCCAGTCCACCCGCACGCGTGTCGTCGGCATCGTTACGCGCGGGGATGTACAGATGGTTCTGTACGATACGCCCGGCCTCATCACGCCTCACGACTTGCTGCACGAGAGCATGCGCGCCCACAGTCTATCCGCGATCGCAGACGCCGATGTCGTGCTTCATCTACTGGACGCCACCGAGAAGCGACACGGGGACTTGGTCGTGGAAGCCGGTCTCGAGCACCCACCGGCCGCCCCCGTCATCACGGCATTCACGAAGATCGATCTCGTTAACGCTGCAAGCGCGAGCGAGCTGTTAGGCGGTCGCGCCAACGCCGTCGCACTCAGCGCCGTGACAGGTGACGGGATCGACGCGCTTGTGGATCGCCTTGCCGCGCGCCTCCCGGAGAGCCCGTTCCTCTACGCAGAGGACGATCTCTCGACGCACTCGCTGCGGTACTTGGCCGCCGAACACGTGCGCGAAGCCGCCCTCGAGCAGCTCGAACAGGAAGTGCCGCACAGCGTCGCTTGCGTCGTGGAAGAGTTCCGGGAAGCTGACAAGCCGGTGTACATTCGGGCCGTCATCTACGTCGAGCGTGAGAGCCAGAAGCGCATCCTAGTAGGGGCTGGCGGTGCACGTGTGCGGGAGATTGGGAAGGCAGCGCGGCAGCGCATCGAGGCGCTTCTGGGCGCATCGGTGTACCTCGACCTCTGGGTGAAAGTGCTCCCGAATTGGCGTCGTGACCGTGTCGCGTTGGAGCGGCTCGGACTTTTGCACCGCGAGGAGTAGACCGTGCCATTGTCACCTGAGTTACTGGCGGTGCTCGCGTGCCCGCGCTGCAAGGGCGAGCTGGAGTACCGTAAACAGGAATCCGCTCTGCTCTGCAACCGCTGTCGCCTCCGCTACGAGATCCGCGAAGGCATTCCGATTCTGCTCCTGGACGAGGCGGTGACCTTCTGACTCTCATGGGATCGTGCGCGTGCGCGCCCGCCTAACGGGCGGACGCGGCTGGCGTGCGGTCCTGGCGGCAGTGATTCTCGCTGGGTTCGTGCCGTCCGCGCTCGCAGCACAAGACGGCATCGCCACTGAAGGCGCGCTTTTTCTCCTCCTGCCGACTGGAGCGCGTGCTGTCGGAATGGGCCTTACCGCGATGACGGCACGCGGGACGAGCGAAAGCGTTTGGTGGAACCCCGCTGGGCTGTCGGGGAATCCCCGGCGCGAAGCGGCAATTCACCACTCACAAAGCCTCAACGGCACCGGCGACGCTCTGAACGTCGTCGTTCCCTGGCGCGATTTCGGCGTTCTCGGCATCGCCGTCAGCGTGCTCGATCTGGGTGAACAGGAACCGCGCGTGGATTCATCTGGCGCGTTAGGCACCCTGCTGCCGCGCCAGGTTGTATTCGCGGCGACGTATGCAACGCAACTCGGCAATGCGGCGACTGCCGGTGTGACATACAAGGTTGTGCAGTTTCGCGTAGACTGCACGGGCGCGTGTGTCGCACTGCAGGCCTCGACGAGCGCGCTCGACGTCGGTGCGCAGTACGATTTGGGTCAGCGCTTCCCAATTACAGTTGGAGCGGCCGTGCGCAACCTCGGCATCCAGCTCCAGGTGAACGACGCCGCACAGTCCGACGAATTGCCCACACGCGTCGAAGCCGGCGTCGAATATCGACCGCGCCTGCCTGCTCGTTATGCGAACCAAGTCGACGTTCGCGTAGCAGTAGATCTTAGCGACGGTCTCAAACTCAGCCGGCCGCGCGCGCGATTTGGTTCCGAGATTGGCATTCAGCGGCGCGCGTATCTACGCGCAGGGTACATCGTTCGCGATCAAGAAAGCGAAGGGGGAGGACCAACGGTCGGCTTAGGCTTTGTCTTGCGTCGCTTCGTCGTGGATATCGGTCGCATCACAGCCGGTCTCTCGGCGGACGCCGGACAAGCACCAACGCATCTTTCGGTGCGCTTCCTGTTCTGATGCATCGCGCCTGCTTGCTTCTCGTACTCGGCCTAACGAGTACCGGCGCTGCGGCTCAGTCGGCGGCCCGGGCCGGAATCACATCCGCGCCACCTGCCAGTCCGGCTGCCTCGTCGTCCGTCCAGATCACGCAGCCACAACCTCGCGCGCCATCCCGGTCCGCGTGGGCCGTGGCGAGTTCGTTCGTCTTGCCCGGAGCGGGCCAGGCGATGCTACGGCAGGAGCGCTTTGTCCCGTACGTTGCGGCCGAGGCGTTCTTCTTCATTCGTTATGCGCAACACGCGCGCGATGCACGGCGCGAGCGTGACCGCTATCGCACGCTAGCCGCGAATGTCGCTCGCGCCCCGTTCGGTCTCGCGCGGCAGCACGGGACGTTTGACTACTACGAGTCGATGGAACACTTCGTCGAAAGCGGTGCGTTTGACGCGACACTCGGCGGCGACCTGGATCCAGAGCCTGACACGACAACGTTTAACGGGCGGATGTGGTTGCTGGCGCGGCAGACGTTCTGGCGCGATGTGACGGCCCCGCCGCCGCGCGACTCGAGGGAATGGAAGCTGGCTGAAAGCTTCTACCTGAACCGAGCGGTCGGACCGGCCTTCCGATGGTCATGGCGCGACGCGCAGCTGGAGTATGACGAGTTCCGCCGCACAATTCGTCGCAGCAACGAGTCATACCGCGACGCGCTCGCCGATCTCAGCGTCCTCATCGCGAATCACGTGTTGAGCGGCGTTGATGCGCTTGTTTCGGTGAGACTGAGATCGCGCAACGGACGACAAGGGAGGGACCTGTCGATCCGCGGCGAGCTGCCAATCCGCTGACGCCATCGTTTGATCGGAGCGCCTGTCACGCGACGATACGCCAATCGTCCTTTCAGTACGCCAATCACTCTCGGTCTCAGGCAGTTTCAGCGCGCGCTCTAAGAGCTTGATCAGATTGGTGTTACGCCTGAGACCTCGCGTGAAACCTCACTTCCTCGGTCGCCGGGTACTTACTGCACGTGCGTAAGCAGCCGTACGCTATCGTCTACGGGCATGACAGCGTCGCGCTGCCGCGCGCCGTCGCGACGTGGATTGCTGATGGGGGGCTGCGCATCGAGCGAGCGACGGATGCGGAGCACCTCATCGGTTTAGCGTTACGCGGGCGACCTCGTCTCGCGATCCTCGATGCGTGTCTGTACGGCGCGCAAACTCACGAGCTGTGTCGCAGGCTGAAGCTGGATTCGTACACGTCGATCGTCCCGACCATCGTCCTGTGCGTCGCCGGCGACGAAGCGATCGACGCGGCGTTCGCCGCTGGCGCGGATGAAGTGCTGCATATCGACGCGCCTGCGGCGGAGGTCCGCCGGCGGCTCGATGTGCTGCTTCGCCGTTCCGATCGGGACGTCCATGTGCATCCGTCGACACGACTCCCAGGGACGATCGGCATTGACGCCGAAATAACGCGGCGTATCTCCGAGGGGGAGGCGTTTGCCGTTTGTTATGCGGACCTCGATCACTTCAAGGAGTACAACGACCGCTACAGCTTCGCTGATGGCGATCGCGTTATCCGCCTGCTCGCCACGATGCTGCATGACGTCGTCAAAGGTCTGTTAGGCGAGCGCGGATTCGTTGGGCACATCGGCGGCGACGACTTCATTTTCATTGTTCCGTCCCTGGACGTTCAGGCAGCATGCAGCACGGTTGTTGAGTTGTTCGACGAGTTGATACCATACCAGTACTCGGAGCAGGATCGGCGTGCGGGGTACTTCTTCGGAAAAGACCGTCGCGGTCAGTTGCATCGAGTGCCACTCATGACACTCTCAATCGGTGTTGTGACGAATGAGCGTCGCAGCTTCTTGTCGCCGGCGCACGTCAGTCAACTGGCGACAGAAATGAAGGGTTACGCGAAGACGCTGCCTGGTTCAGTGTTCACGATTGATCGACGTACGGACCCCACGCCGCCGGAGGGGATTACACCCGCCAAAGGCGCACAACGCATTAGCGTAGTGGACGAGTCATGAACGTTGCATGTCCTGAGTGTCGCTCCGTATTTCGCGTCGATCCGGCAAAGGTCGTCGGCGTAAACTTGCGCGCGCGCTGCGCGGTATGCGGCGGGATCATTCCGGTCGGAGCGAGTGTCCGCTGGGCCGACGATTTCGGCGTCAGCACGGCGGCGGCATTCGTTAGGCAGCCAGACGCCGTTCGACCTCCTGCGTCCGCGCCGCGACCCGCGGCTCGTGAAACCACGCCAGCAGCCGCGGCAAATGTGATCGAGCGCCCAGTTGCGCCTGCGCCAGCAGTACCAAAGGTTGCCGCGTCAGCTGCACCGATCACTGATGTCAGTGCGCCTGCGCGACCGGCACCCGTCGCGGCACCAGCAGCAGCACCACCTCCGGCCCGCAGTGCGACACCAATTCCTCCTGTCGCACCGGTCACGTATCCACGTCCCGCGGAAGCGCCGCCAGCCACGCGGCGTCCGATCAACCCGTTTCTCGCCAATGATCCGAACCAAAAGGCGCGGCGCCTTGCGCGCGCGTTGGTGTCGGACATGATCGCGTATCATCCGCGCAAACGCGAGGAAGGAGTTCGCGACGGAACGTTAAAGCAGTTGTTCCGCGAAGAGATCAAGAAGAGCTACGAGGAATACAGCGAGCAGGTCGGACGCGAGTTTGCTGAATCAACTTCGCACTTTCAGGACGCACTCAACGAAGTGCTCGCGGGCGGCAAGAAGATCTTCTAGCGCGGCAAGACGGTAGTCGCGCACCGCGTGCGCGGCTAACTTACGCAGAGTTATCGCTAGGCAGGGAGCCGCTTTCGGACGGGAGCGGCTCGCGTCGTATTCTGGAGACTGCGCGCAATGGCCGACTTCGACCGATCTCGCGCCCTAACGGCGTTCGCTGAACGCCTAACGGAGCTGCGGAGGTACCTTTGACCTCGATCGCAAGCGCGAGCTCCTAGCCGCGTTCGAGCTGCGCATGGCGGATGCCGCGTTCTGGAATGATCAAGAAGCGGCGCGCGAAGTTGTGCAACAAGTCAAGGTGCTCAAGACATGGGTCGAGCCGTGCGACCAGCTCCTTGCGCGCGCTGAAAGCGCCCGCGAACTGGACGAGTTGCTGACCGCCGAGCCTGACGAGGCCATGATCCGCGATCTCGATGCGGAGATCGCCGCGATCGAAGAGAATCTGCAGTCCTTCGAACTTCGCGCGCTGATGCGCGGTCAGGACGATTGGCGTGACGCCCAGGTCGAAATCGCGGCCGGCGCCGGCGGCACAGAAGCGATGGATTGGGCAGAAATGCTCATGCGCATGTACACGCGTTGGGCGGAACGTCGCGGATATCAGGTCGAGACCCTCGACATGAGTGAAGGTGAAGAAGCCGGCATCAAAGGCGCGGTATTCGAGATACGCGGACAGTACGCGTACGGCTTCCTGCGTCCTGAAAAAGGCGTGCACCGACTTGTTCGGATCTCACCCTTTGACGCCAACGCGCGGCGTCATACGAGCTTCGCGTCGGTCTTTGTGTATCCGGTTGTGAACGAGGAGATCAACATCGAACTGAAAGAGGAAGACATCCGCATGGACGTTTTTCGCGCGAGCGGTGCCGGCGGCCAGCACGTCAACAAGACGAGCTCCGCGGTGCGCCTAACGCATCTTCCGAGCGGCATCGTCGTGGCATCGCAGCAAGAGCGTTCGCAGTTCAAGAACAAAGCCGTCGCGATGAAGATGCTCAAGAACCGCTTGTACCAGCTCGAGAGTGACAGGCGCGCGGCGCAGAAGGCGGCGCTCGACGCGACCAAGGCCGACAACACGTTCGGCAGCCAGATCCGCAGCTATGTCTTCCAGCCGTACACGATGGTCAACGATCACCGCACGGAGCTCAAGATACCTGACGTCCAGAAGGTCATGGATGGCGGCATCGATCCGTTCATCGTGGCATATCTCAAGCGCTTTGGAGCAGCCGAGGTCGCGGCGTGAGCGAAGAGCTCAACTTCGTGATGCGCGCGCGGCGCGAAAAACTCGCCGCGTTGGAGGCGTTAGGTGTCGTGCCGTTTGCATACAGCTTCGAGCGCTCGCACGCAACGCAGGGAGCACTAGCGGCACTCCCGGTCGACGCCGAGCAGGGGCCGACTGTGCGACTCGCCGGACGCATCGCAGCTTGGCGGCCGCACGGGAAGACAGTCTTCGCGCACCTCGTCGATCCCGAGGGACGCATCCAGTTGTATTTCCGCCGTGACGAGCTGGGGGATGCGGTCTTCGCACAGCTGGATAATTACGACATCGGCGACGTCATTGGCGTGTCGGGTCCACTCTTCCGGACGCGGACGGGCGAGATCACCGTGCGGGTGCAACAGGTGGAACTGCTCGCCAAGTCGCTGCGGCCACTCCCGTTTGGCAAAGAAGAAGCGGTCGACGGGGAACTTGTTAGGCACTCCGCGTTCGCCGACGGCGAGCAGCGCTCGCGGCAGCGTTATGCTGATCTGGCCGTGCATCCCGAGGTTCGTGCGTTGTTCGTCGCGCGCAGCCGTATGATCACGGCAATGCGGACAAACCTCGACGCGCTGGGCTACGTAGAGGTTGAGACGCCGGTACTGCAACCATTGTATGGCGGTGCGAGCGCGAAGCCTTTCGTGACGCACCACGCAGCGCTGGACATGCCGCTCTACTTACGTATAGCCGATGAGCTCTATCTCAAGCGGCTGATCGTCGGTGGGCTGGAGAAGGTCTACGAATTCGGACATGACTTCCGGAACGAGGGGATCGATCGCACGCACAACCCCGAGTTCACAATGCTCGAGTTCTACCAGGCATACGCGGACTACACAGACGTAATGCGGATCGTCGAGGGGCTGCTCACTGATGCTGCGGCGGCAGTGCGATCGGTGCCTTACGTGGGGGCGAATGTTCCCGTGATTCAGCCGCCATTTCCGATCGTGGAGTGGGTGGCGTCGCTCGCGCAAGCGATCGGGCGAGATCCGCTCGCGTTGGAGGATGTCGAGCTGCGGAACTTGGCGACGCGCGTGGGGGTTCACGACGTAGCAAGGCTCAGTCGGCCAAAACTCCTCGATGAGATGTTCCAGTCACTGGTAGAATCGAAGCTCATGTCGCCCACGTTCGTGGTGGACTATCCCGTCGAGCTCTCACCGCTGGCGAAGCCAAAGCGCGGCGATGCACGCCTAACGGAGCGGTTCGAGTTGTTCGCGCGAGGGAGTGAGCTGGCCAATGCGTTTAGCGAGCTCAACGATCCAATCGACCAGCGACAGCGGTTTGAGAGACAAGCTGCGCTCAGAGCGGCGGGCGACGAAGAAGCCCAGAGCGTCGACGAGGACTATCTGCGCGCGATGGAGTACGGGATGCCGCCAACGGGGGGCTGCGGAATAGGAATTGATCGCTTGCTCATGTACCTCAGCGATACTGCGCATATCCGCGACGTGATCCTCTTTCCGACCATGAGGCCCGAATGACCCGCAGTCTCGAGCTGGCCATTGCTTGGCGCTATCTGCGCAGTCGTCGTGGGTCGCGTCTATTGTCATTTATTTCGCTCATCGCGATTGGCGGTGTGATCGTCGGCGTGAGCGCCCTCATACTCGTTATGGGCGTCATCACGGGACTGCAGCGCGATCTGCGCGAGAAGATCCTCGTCGGCAGCCCTGACATTCGCGTGCTGCCGTACGGCGAAGGACTGCGCATGACGGATTGGCGCACCGTGTTGAGCCGCGTGAAAGAAGTCGACGGAGTTGTTGCTGCCGCGCCGTTCGTGCTTACGCAGGGCGTAATCACGGCGGGTCGCGACTACAACTCCGGGACGTATATCGCGGGCATTGAGCCGAGCGCGCGCGGCGCCGATGTCACGACGATCCGGCAGCACGCGACGAGCGGTGATTTTCGCTTCGCGAGCAGCGATGGACAGCAGCGCGGCGTCGTGATGGGTCGACTGCTTGCTGATCGGCTGCAGGCATATGTCGGCGACACGATTGTCCTGCTGACGCTTCCTTCGTCAGGCATGGCGGTGAGCGCGTCCACCGGTATGCCAACCCCGCGGCACGACCGGCTGGAAGTCACCGGCATCTTCGACTCCGGCTTGTACGAGTACGACAACGCGTACGTCTACGTCGCGCTCAAAATGGCGCAGGAGCTCGCGGGACTCGGCGGGGACGTGACGGGGATCGAAGTCAAGACGAGAGATCGCTGGGAAGCGGCGAAAGTGGCCGGCCGCTTGGACGAGACGTTCGCGTTCAAATACCGCAGTGTCGACTGGCAGGAGCAGAACTCCACGCTCTTTCAGGCGCTCAAGCTCGAGAAGTTAGGCATGGCTGTGATCCTGCTTCTGATCATCGTCGTCGCGGCGTTCAATATTGTGAGCAACCTAACGATGCTCGTCGCTGACAAGACGCGCGAGATCGGTATTCTCAAAGCGATGGGCATGCGCGCCCGCTCGATTCGTCAGGTGTTCTTGACGCAAGGGCTTGTGATTGGCGTCGTCGGAACTGCCGCGGGGCTCATACTTGGCATCGCGGCGTCGATTGCGTTAGGGAAGTACAAGTTCATTCGCCTGAACCCCGAGATCTATTTTATCGATCACCTCCCGGTTCAGACCGAGTGGGGTGACGTGGCGCTCACGGTTGCGGCGAGTATCGCGATCGCGGCTCTCGCGACTATCTACCCCGCGCAGCAGGCGGCGCGGCTGTATCCGATCGATGCGATCCGCCACGAGTAGCCATTCTCGCCGTGTTAGGCAGAGGAGCCGTGTATGTCGGTCGTAGAAGCGCGTGACGTTGTCAAGACGTATCGCGGGGGCGATGGCGGCCTCATCCCAGTACTGAGCGGGGTAAACCTCGAAGTATCGCGCGCGAACATGACGGCGATCGTAGGGGCCAGCGGGTCAGGAAAAAGCACGTTGCTTCACGTCCTTGGCGCCCTTGACCGACCGACCCGCGGAATCGTCCTGATTGACGGGGAATCGCTGCAGGATCGCTCGGACGACGAACTGGCGGCGATTCGCAATCGCAAGGTGGGATTTGTGTTCCAGTTCCATCATCTGTTGCGCGAGTTCTCGGCGTTGGAAAACGTCATGATGCCGTTGCGAATTGCGGGACGGAGCGAATCCGAAGCCCGTGGCCGCGCTGCGGAACTCCTTGCGCGCGTTGGACTAAGCGCGCGCATGCATAACCGGCCGTCGCAATTGTCAGGGGGAGAGCAGCAGCGCACAGCTGTAGCTCGGGCCCTGGTCACCGACCCAACTGTCTTGCTTGCCGACGAACCATCGGGCAATCTGGACCATATGAACGCGGAACGGCTGCACGACCTGCTGGCAGAGCTTGTGCGTGATTTGGAAGTGGGGATGGTGGTTGTAACCCATAACCGGTCGCTCGCGGCGCGAGCGCATCGAGTTTTGCTACTGGAGGACGGGCGCCTGACGGATACTGAAATCCAAGGCGTGATCATCTGATGCTGTGTGACGTCTGTAAGGAGCGCGACGCGGTCATAAACGTGACGCATATGGAGAAGAGCGAAATGACGCTGCTTCGCCTGTGCGAGAAGTGCGCGTCAGAGCGCGGTATCGAGACGACCGTCACACCGTCAACGAGTAAGCACCTCGTTGGCGAAGTCCTGCAATCGGTTCATCTGCAGGTGAGTGTCGCACAGGGTGAATCGCTCCGTTGTCCATTCTGCAACATGACGCTGCGCGACTTCCGGAGTACGGGACGGCTCGGCTGCGCGCGCTGCTACGATACGTTCGAAGCGAGTCTGCGTGAGCTGTTGCGTCGCGTGCATGGGAACGGGCGCCATGTTGGGCGCACGTATATGCCGCCGGCACCGGTTGGTGGTCGCGACGCAACGCTTAACGAGTTGCGCGATCGTTTGCGACGCGCGATCGACAATGAAGAGTTCGAGAGCGCCGCGACGTTGCGAGACCAGATCAAAGGAATGGAGTAATGCTCGATATCGCCTTGATTCCCGATGGTGGTTTGGCGTGGCTTGACGCGTCAGGCGAGCATGCCGATTTGGTCTTGTCGACGCGCATCCGACTCGCGCGGAATATCGAAGGGTATGCGTTTGCCGGCCGTTCGCGCGAAGGGGAACGCCTGCGCGTGCTGGCACAGGTGCGCGACGCGGCGCAAAAGGTCGCCTCGTTGCAACGTGGTGTGCTGCTAAGAGTGGACGACATGCCGGTTCAAGACCGGCAAGTGTTGCACGAGCGGCACCTCGTGAGTCGTGAACTAGCGGGGCTTGATGCGCGGCATCCGGTTCGCGGCGGCGCGGCACTGTTTATCGCAGAGCGTGTGGGGATGATGGTCAACGAAGAAGATCATCTCCGTCTGCAAGCTGTCCGATCCGGATTGGCGATTCAATCGGCGCTCGATGCGGTTTTGCGATTCGATGCCGAGTTAGGCGCTCGTGTGCCTTACGCGTATTCGTCGGAGTTCGGGTTTCTCACGGCGTGTCCGACGAATACTGGGACGGGGATGCGTGCGTCGGTGCTGATTCATTTGCCGGGGCTAGTGTTGACTAAGGAAATCGGCAAAGTCCTAACGGGACTGCAGTCGATGGGACTCACGTATCGCGGTCTTTACGGCGAGGGGAGTGAAGTTGTCGGCAACTACTTTCAGATCTCGAATCAGACGACGCTCGGTCAATCCGAAGAAGAACTGGCGGACCATTTGAACAAAGTCGTGCGCACCGTCATTCAGCAGGAACATCAAGCACGGCGTGTGCTCGTGCGTGACGCAGGCTATATTATCGAGGACAAGTTGTGGCGTGCGTACGGTACCTTACGTTTTGCGCGCAGTCTGACGTTCGATGAAGCAATGAACTATTTGAGCGGCGTCAGGCTCGCGGTTGGACTGAAACTGATCAGTGGCCTAAGTGTATATACCCTCAACAAGCTCCTGATTTTTTGTCAGTCGGCGCATCTCGCGTATGTCGAGGGGCGCGCACTGACTGAAAGCGAGGCGGGCGTCGCCCGAGCGCGATACGTGCGAGAAGTGTTGGCGAACGAAGCGAGCACGTAGACCTAACGACGACACCGGATTCGAGCTGAGGGACGTGCATGAACGGCTACAACTTCACCGAACGAGTACGCAAAGTTCTCCAGATGGCCCGTGAAGAGGCGCAACGCCTGCATCACGAGTACGTCGGCACGGAGCACATTCTGCTCGGCCTCATTCGCGAAGGCGAAGGGGTAGCAGCCGCGGTCCTACAAAATCTCAACGTCGACCTCGAGGACGTGCAGCAAAAGATCGAGGAGACGGTGAAGAAGGGGAAAGCGGCGCCCGCGTCAGGCAACGACCTGCCGTACACATCGCGCGCCAAGAAGGTGCTGGAGCTGGCCATGGCTGAAGCACGCGAGCTGAGTCACAGCTACGTCGGCACGGAGCATCTCTTGTTAGGGTTGCTTCGCGAAGAGAAGGGAATCGCCGCACAGGTGCTCACCGAAGTAGGTGTCGCGCTGGATGCCGCCCGGGCCGAAACGTTGCGCTTGTTAGGCACCGAGATGCCGCAGGGACAGGCAGGGAACCCTCCGACCGCGCAACAAGGCACGGGCTCGGCACAACCGGCCACCCCCAAAGGCGAGAAGAAATCCAAAACCCCGGCGCTCGATCACTTCTGCCGCGACCTCACGCAGCTCGCTGGTGAAGGTCAGCTCGATCCCACGATCGGGCGCGCCAAGGAAATCGAGCGCGTCATGGAAGTGCTCACGCGTCGCAAAAAGAACAATCCAGTTCTGATCGGCGAGCCGGGTGTTGGGAAAACTGCGATTGTGGAAGGTCTCGCCCAGCTCATCGCCAATGGCGAGTGCCCTGACTCGTTACGCGATCACCGCGTGCTCGCGCTCGACATGGCAGCTGTGATCGCCGGAACCAAGTACCGCGGTCAGTTCGAAGAGCGGCTCAAGGCCGTCATGAACGAGATCGCGCAAAACAAGAACATCATCCTGTTCATCGACGAACTGCACACACTCGTCGGAGCAGGGGCTGCCGAAGGTGCAATCGACGCCAGCAACATGCTCAAGCCGGCATTGGCTCGTGGCGAGTTGCAGTGCGTCGGTGCGTCGACGCTTAACGAGTATCGAAAATACATCGAGAAAGACGGAGCTTTGGAGCGTCGTTTCCAGACGGTCATCGTCGATCCGCCGTCGGTGGACGAAACGTTCGAGATCCTCAAAGGTCTGCGGCCCAAGTATGAAGAGCATCACCGGGTCACGATCCCCGATGACGCCCTAACGGCGGCTGCCAAGCTTTCCGAGCGCTACATCACCGACCGGTTCCTGCCAGACAAGGCGATCGATGTGATCGACGAGGCAGGGGCGCGCGCGCGCCTCGCGGCGCAGGTGCCACCTCCGGAAGTCGCCCAGCTCAAGGATTCACTGGAAAAGGTTAACGGCGACAAGGAATCCGCTGTGCGCGACCAGAACTTCGAACGCGCCGCTGCCTTACGAGACAAAGAACGCGAGCTGCAGGGCGACATCCGCAAGAAGCAGGAAGAGTGGGAGAAGCACCGCCAGTCGTATCGTCCGGTGCTCGATGAGGACGACATTTCCTTCATCGTGAGCCGTTGGACAGGCATTCCCGTCACACGCTTACAAGAAGCCGAGAGCTCGCGACTGCTGCGTATGGAAGAAGAGATCCACCAGTCGGTCGTTGCTCAGGAAGAAGCGATCCGCGCGCTGGCGCGCTCGATCCGCCGCAGCCGTGCGGGGCTCAAAGATCCCAAGCGGCCGATCGGCTCGTTCATCTTCTGCGGTCCTACAGGCGTTGGAAAGACCGAGCTCGCTCGCGCGCTCGCCAAGTTCCTGTTCGCCGATCCATCCGCGCTCATTCGCGTGGACATGAGCGAGTACATGGAGAAGTTTTCGGTGTCGCGCCTGATCGGTGCGCCGCCAGGATACGTCGGCTACGAAGATTCCGGCACGTTGACAAAGGCCGTTAGGCGGAAGCCTTACAGCGTCGTGTTGCTCGATGAAATCGAAAAGGCACATCCGGATGTCTTCAACATCCTGCTGCAGGTGCTCGACGAAGGCCATCTCACAGACAACTACGGTCGCGAGATCGACTTCAAGAACACCGTGGTGATCATGACGTCCAACGTCGGCGCGCGAGACATCTCCAAGACGAAAGCGTTAGGCTTCGCGTCGCCCGACTCGAAGACATCGTTCGAGCGCATGGCCGAGAAGGTGAAGGAGGAGTTGAATCACGTCTTCAACCCCGAGTTCCTGAACCGCCTAGATGATGTGATCGTGTTCCATCCGCTCGAGCGCGAGCACATCGCCCAGATCGTCAGCATCCTGCTCAAGGACGTACAAAAGCGACTTGTCGACGAAGAGCTTACACTCAAGCTCACAGACAACGCGATCGACTTCCTCGTGAAGCAGGGCTTCGACGAGCATTTCGGAGCGCGGCCGCTCAAGCGCGCGATTCAGCGTTACATCGAAGATCCGCTGTCCGAAAAGATCCTGGTCGGCGACTTCTCCAAGGGGGACGAAATTGACGTTGAGGTGTCGCTCGACGGGCAGAAACTGGACTTCCGCGTCCCAGCGAGTGCACCAAAGGCGTAAAACGGCGGTTGTAGACGCGTAAACGAAAGAAAGCGTAGGACTTGCGGCCGGGTTCCTGGTGAACCCGGCCGCTTCGTTTGTGTATATTGCGTCCATGTTTCGCGCTGTGATCGTTGCGCTCTCCCTGAGCGCCATTTCGTCGTCTGCCTTGGCGCAGGATCCTGCGGGCCGCGAGCCATCGTGCGCAATCGCCGATAGCATCGTTGTCCGTGGCAACACGCGGGTCGAGGAGCCGACGATCCGCGCCGAGGCTGGTCTGCTCGCTGGCACGCAACTCAACGCAAAGATCGTGGGACGCGCCGTCCGCGCTTTGTACCAGACAGGCCAGTTCGATCAAATCGCCATCGAGTGTGAGGTCGGCAACCGGATCGTACTTGTCATCAAGGTCACTGAGCGACCGCTGCTCACCGACGCGACCGTCATCGGCGCCAATAAGATTGCAGAGCGGACTGTTCGTGATCAGCTGCAACTCGAGTTCGGTAAGCCACTCGATCCGGCGATCGTTACGCGCGGGATCCAGCGCGTCGACTCGCTATACGAAAAGAATGGTTACTACCTGGCCCGGGTGCAGGCGGAAACCACGCTCGTCGACCAAACCGCCAGCCTAACGTTCAAGATCGAAGAGGGGAACCGGCTCGCTATTTCCGGCATACAGATCGACGGGAATACGGCATTGCGCGATGGCGACGTCGCGCGCGCGATGCAGATCAAGCCGGAGGGCTTCTGGTGGTGGCGCAAGGGCGAGTTTGACGACGAGAAGTACGCGGCGGATCTCGCAGAGCGTATCCCGTCCCTCTACGCCCGGCGCGGCTTCATCGATTTTCGCGTCACGCATGACACGCTGATTGTCGATCGCGAGCGTGGTAAAGGGCTGGTCGACATCAATGTCGCAGAGGGGCCGCGCTATCGTGTCGGATCGTTCGAGGTCAACGGCAACCGCCGCTTCTCGTCCGAGGAGATCGCGCAATTCTACCCCTTCGATAAGGAGACGCGGACCCTAACGAGTCGCGTCACCGACTTCCTGCGTCGCCGCGCGCGTACGCCGGAAGGAGTCTTCGATCAGGCCGAATGGCAGTCGGCGACCGACCGCCTGCGCACAGCGTACAGCAACGAAGGGTACATCTACGCCGCGGTGCGCCCCGTGATGGAGCGGCGTGTCGCTGCCGATTCGACACCGGTCGTGGACCTGCGCTGGGATATCAATGAAAACAACCCGGCGATCATCAATCGCATCGAGATTCTCGGCAACGACTACACGACCGAGAGCTGCATCCGCGACGCCCTCTCGCTGATTCCCGGGCAGGTGTTCAACCAGGACATGCTGATCCGCAGCTACCAGTCGATCTCCAATCTCGGATTCTTCGAGTCGCCGTTGCCGTTCCCCGACACGCGCGAAGCGAATGAGCAGCGCGACATCGACATCATCTTCCGCGTGAAAGAGAAGCGCACGGGCAACGTGAACTTCGGCGCGTCGATGGGGCAGGGATATGGCGTCGGTGGCTTCATCGGTTTCGATCAGCCCAACCTCTTCGGCAAGTGCAAGCGCGGCTCGTTGCAATGGCAGTTCGGGCGCTACATCAACAACTTCAATCTGCAGTACTACGATCCGCGCGTGCGTGAGTCGCTCATTTCCGGGAGCATCAGCGCCTACCACCAGCTGACACGATTCATCATCGGTGACCTTGGTCGCTTCCAGCAGACGGGCGCCACGTTAGGCGTGGGTTTCCAGGTCCCCGGTTCGCCGTGGACGCGCGTTCAGTTCACGTACGGCGCGGAAGGCGTGCGGCTGGGGCGGGGCGGCCTAACGGGCGAGCAGCGGGATGAGTTCGGCTCCGGGTTTTCGTTCCGCTCAAACCTTGGAGTCCAAGTCACGCACGATACACGCGTCGGTCTGCCGTTCGCGACCGGCGGCGGGATTCAGTCGCTCACCGCGCAGTTCAACGGTGGCCCGTTAGGCGGAGCTTACGCCTTCCAGCGCTATACGATGGAGTCGCGGGCGTACGCGCCCATCGCGTACTTTGGCGGTGGCCGACCCGGCCAGCAGCCGATGTCGCTGGTCGCCGGCCTTTCTGCCCGTGCTGGAGCGGTAGCAGGTAACACAGGCCCGTTTTTCGCATTCCAGGAGTTCGCGGTTGGCGGCGTGCAGTACACCGAGATGCTGCGCGGTTACGATGAGTTCTCTATCACGCCGCGTGGCTATGTCTCAGGGACCAACACGTTTAGCGCCCGTCGCGAATCGTTCGGTAAGGCCTTTCTTACAACGACGGCAGAGCTTGGATTCCGCTTCAATCAGGCGTTGTACCTCAACGCCTTTTATGATGCGGGGAACGTCTGGCGCCGAGCACGAGAAATTGACCCCACGAGACTCTTCCGCGGTGCCGGCATCGGGGTATCAACGGTGACCCCGTTAGGGCCGTTAGGAATCGATCTGGCGTACGGGTTTGATCGCGTGGATGCACTGGGTCGGCCGCAGCCCGGCTGGAAGACCCACTTTAGACTTGGACAGCTCTTCTAGGAGCCCTCATGAAATTGCACGTAACGCAGACTCTTGTGGTTGCCGCGGCCGTCGGACTTGCAGCGGGTGCTGCCGGCGCGCAGTCCGGAGCCTCGTCAACCGCCGTACCCAAGGTGGCCTTCGTCGACTCGCGCGTGATCATGGATCGCGCACCGAGCCGTCGTGAGGCGGAGGCGCTATTCCAGAGAGAGACCGCGCCGTTTGAATCGCAGGTCAAGGGGATGAGCGATTCCCTCAACGCCATGATCCAGGCGTATCAAAAGAAAGAGCCGGCATTGAGCGGCGCTGACAAGGAGAAAGAGCAAAAGGCGATTCGCGACAAGCAGGCTGAGTATCAGGAGCGGACGCAGAAGCTCCAGCAGCAGGCGCAGGCGCGAGAGACCGAGCTTGTCCAGCCGATCCTCGATCAAGTGCGCAAAGTGCTTGACGAGATCCGCTCTGAAGATGGCTATGCCATCATCTTCGATTTGTCCGCTGGTGCTGGATCGATCGTCGCTTATGACAAGAATCTGGACATCACCGAGCGCGTAATCGCTCGGCTCAAGCCCGTTGCTTTAGGCGGTCCGGCGAGGCCGGATAGCGCCAAAGCGGGCACCGCTGGCCGGCCCGCACCGGCAGGCGTGCGGAAGCCGCCTGCGCAGTGAGCGGCAAAGATCCAAACGGCAAGACTCGCAGCGGTGAGGGTGACATCACTCTCACCGCTGCGGACATTGCGACCATTGTTCGCGGCGAATTGCTCGGGGATCGCACGGCGCAGGTTCGCGCTGTGGCTCCGATCGATCGCGCAGCGGCCGGTGACGTTACATTCCTTGCCTCACCGCGATATGCGCGTTTCCTCACGGAGCAGCGCAACGGTGCGCCGGTCGTTCTCGTTTCCCCGCAGCTCGCAGACACGCCTGGCGAAACAGCGGCGCGAATTATCGTTGCCAAACCGCAAGAGGCGATGCTGGAAGTCCTTCCGCGGTTGTATCGAGCGCCGCCACTCAAGAGTGGGATAGATCCGACCGCGCGCATCGGCCGCGGTGCGCGTATCGGACGTGCCGTGTCCCTCGGCCCGTACGTCGTGATCGGAGCACACGCAACGATCGGCGATGAAGCGCGGCTCGACGCGCACGTTGTAGTCGGCGAAGGGGTGCAAGTCGGCGGTCGCGCCCACCTCTACCCGCACGTCACGGTGCACAGCGGCACGACGTTAGGCGACCGTGTCGTCGTGCATAGCGGCGCGCGAATCGGTAGCGACGGGTTCGGCTATGTCTTTCGTGAAGGCGTTCACGCCAAGATCCCGCATGTCGGGCGTTGTATCATTGAAAGCGACGTCGAGATCGGCGCAAACGCGACAATCGACCGCGGCAGCATCGACGACACAGTCGTTGGAGCGGGCACAAAGATCGACAACCTCGTGCAGATCGGTCATAACTGTCGCGTCGGGCGCCTGACGCTAATCATGGCGCAGGTCGGGCTCGCCGGATCGACTCATATTGGGGACGGCTGCATTGTTGCCGGGCAGGCTGGATTGGGCGGCCATTTGACCGTCGGCGATGGCGCACGGGTGGGTGCTCAATCGGGCGTCTTTGGCGACGTCCCCACAGGGGAGACGTGGTCCGGATATCCAGCGCGGCCGCACGCGGAGTCATTGCGCGCGCATGCAGCGTTGTTCAAGCTGTCGTCGCTTATGAAACGCATCGAGAAGCTCCTCAAGGACCACGAGGCGTGAGTGGCGCGACATTCGCGGCGCCATGCGTGGGCCGCCGGACAATCGGCGATGCTGTGTCCCTCGAGGGGATCGGCCTGCACCTTGGACGTCCGTGCCGCCTAACGTTTAGGCCGGCGCGACCAGGGGACGGCGTTGTATTTGTGCGCGCCGACCGTCCACATCAGCGTCCGATGCGCGCCTCAATCGAGAATGCGCGCGAGGTGGAACGGCGTACGCAGCTCGGCGATGGCGATGACGCTGTGCACACAGTGGAGCACGTTTTGGCGGCGGTTTCGGCGGCTGAGATTGATGATCTGCGAATCGAGCTCGATGGCCCCGAGCCACCTGTACTGGATGGCAGCGCCGGACCGTTCTTTCGAGCTCTGCTCAACGCCGGCATCGTGGTCGCGAACGGCGCGAGCGGTCCGGGGGCGGCCATGCTACGGCCGACCGTGCTGTCGCTGATAGCACCGGTGCGCGTGGAGGACGGTGATTCGTGGTATGAAGCGCACCCCGCACCCGGTCTCGCACTCGATGTGACGATCGATTTCCAGCACCCTGCGATCGGCATCCAACACTGCGCGGTCAGTCTGGGACCGGATACATTCGCGCGGGATCTAGCGGACGCCCGTACGTTCGGCTTCACGGATGAGTTGGACTCGCTGCGCCAGGCGGGACTGATCAAAGGCGGATCGATCGAGAATGCCGTGGTGCTCGACTCGGCGAGCGGTGGAGTGATCGGGGGTAAGGAGCAACTGCGCTGGCCGGACGAATTCGTTAGGCACAAGATGCTCGACTGTGTCGGTGATCTTGCCCTGGCGGGGGCACGCATCCGTGCACGGATCGTGGCGCATCGTCCGAGCCATCGCGGAACGATCAAGCTGGTGCGCGCGCTTTTACAGCAAGCGATCAAGGAGACGTGTGTGATCGGCATCGACGACATCATGAAGGTGATCCCACACCGCTACCCGTTCCTGTTTGTCGACCGCATTCTCGAGCTGGAACCGGGGAAGCGCGTAGTCGGGATCAAGAACGTCACAATCAACGAGCCATTCTTCGCGGGGCACTTTCCCGGACATCCGATCATGCCCGGCGTGCTGATTATCGAAGCGATGGCTCAAGTCGGCGGGATGCTGCTCATGGGGTCGATCGACGAACCCGAGAGCAAAGTGGTGTATTTCATTTCGCTCGACAATGTGAAATGGCGTAAGCCGGTGAAACCGGGAGATCAACTTCGCTTCGAGCTCGACGTCGTGCAGCTGCGCGGCACCGTGTGCAAGATGCGCGGAATAGCAAAGGTCGATGACGAAGTCGTCGCGGAGGCAGACATGGCCGCCATGCTGCGCGACCGATGACGATCACCTCGACGATTCACCCGACGGCATTGGTTGATGCGAGTGCCGAAGTCGGCGGCAATGTCACGATCGGGCCATACGCGATTGTCGGCGAACGCTGCGTCATCAGCGACGGCTGCGTGTTGGAGGCTCGCGCGATCCTTCAGTGCAACGTGCGGCTCGCGCCTAACGTGACGATCGGCGTGGGATCCGTGATCGGTGGGGATCCACAGGATCTCAAGTTTCAGGGCGAAGACACGTGGGTCGAGATCGGCGAAGGCACACGTGTGCGCGAATACTCAACGATCAATCGCGGGACCGCTGAGTCACTCAAAACGACTGTTGGTAGTAACTGTTTCCTCATGTCGTACGTGCATCTTGCGCATGATTGCCACATCGGCGACGGCGTGATCATCTCGAACGGAACGCAGTTGGCGGGTCATGTCACGATTGAGGATCGCGCCATCTTATCCGGTCTCGTTGCCGTGCATCAGTTCGTGAAGATTGGCCGCTTTGCGTTTGTTGGCGGCTGCTCCCGCGTAGCCAAGGACGTCCCTCCGTTTCTCAAGGCTGTAGGGAACCCGATCAAGCTGTATGGGCTCAACTCGATTGGGCTGCAACGTGCCGGATTCCCCGAGGACGTGACACGCGAGCTCAAGCGCGCCTACCGCCTCTTTTTCCGCTCAGAGCTTAACCTGTCGCAAGCGTTGGATCGAGCGAACGCGGAGCTCAAGCCGTTCGCGGAGGTCGAACACTTTGTCCGCTTCCTTGGAGAGAGCGGACGCGGCGTGGTGATGTGAGCGGACGTCCGCGGGAACCGCGGATCGGTGTCATTGGCGCGGGCGCGTTAGGCTATCATCACGTACGTCTGCTCAGCGCACTCGAGGGGATCCGCTTCGTCGGTTTCTATGACGAGCGTTCGTCGCGTGCAGCTGATGTCAGCAGCGAGCTGAAAGTGCCGCATCATGAGAGCCTCGACGCGCTCATCGGCGAGTGCGATGCGATTACCATTGTTGTCCCGACACCGGCGCACCACGCCGTTGCGAAGCGCGCGCTCGAACGCGGCAAGCATGTGCTCATCGAGAAGCCGCTAACGACGACGCTGGCCGAAGCCGATGAACTGCTCGCGATCGCCGAGAAGGCTGGAGCCGTGATTCAGACCGGCCACGTCGAGCGCTTCAACCGCGCGATCCGCGCGGCGGTGCAGCATATCGACGACCCACGTTTCGTGGTGTGCGATCGCCTGGCACCGTTCAATCCACGAGGGACCGACGTGGCGGTCGTGCTGGATCTTATGATTCACGACATCGACCTCATCCTCACGCTCGTTGGGGGTCATGTCGCTGACCTGGCAGCAGTGGGCGTGCCCGTACTCAGCCCGTTTATAGACATCGCCAATGCGCGCCTAACGTTTGCATCGGGTGCTGTCGCGAATATCACGGCGAGCCGCGTCTCGCGTGAGCGGACGCGGAAGCTGCGTATTTTTCAGCCGAGCGGTTATCTCTCGCTCGACCTCGCTTCTGGCGACGGTGAGTTTTATCGGATGCGGAAAGGCGTGGACCTTTCCGCCCTCGCCCGTGCGCCGATCGCGCTGGAGGCATTTGTCGATCGCATCGCGTTGAGCGCTCCAGAGGCCGAGCCTCTGCGCCTGGAGTTCGAGAGCTTTGCGGCGGCCGTGCGTGGCGAAGCGCCAGTCGTCGTGAGCGGGCAGGACGGTCGCGAGGCGTTGAACGTTGCGCTGCGCATAGTGCGAGAGATCGAGCGGTCGCTGCCAGCGTTGGCGGGAGGAGCGCTCGCGGCCGATCCGCGTGTGACCTAACGCGACGTCCGCCTGTGCGCGAGGTGCTTGTTGTCGCCGGCGAAGCATCGGGAGAACTGCACGCGGCGGGCTTTGCGAGTGCGCTGCGGCAGCGCCGCCCGGATGTCGAGCTCGTTGGCGTCGGCGGTGCGGCGATGGACAGCGCTGGGGTGCGTCTGCTCGAGCGTACGGATACGCTGGCCGTGATGGGGTTTGCCGAGGTCCTCCGACAAATCCCGCACCACTATCGGCTGCTCAAGACGTTAGGCGCTCGGCTGCTCAGCGGCAAGGTCGCGCTCGTTGTGCTGGTGGACTACCCCGGCTTCAACATGCGGCTCGGGCGCCTCGCGAGCAGAGCTGGCGTTCCTGTGTTGTACTACATCACGCCGCAAGTTTGGGCGTGGGGTGCGAACCGCCTGCCGCAGCTCGCGCAGATCATAACGAGAGCGGCTGTCATCCTTCCGTTCGAAGCGCCGCTGCTGCGCGGCGCAGGCATCGACGCGACGTTCGTCGGGCATCCGCTCTTGGATCGGGCGGGCGAGCTTCCCGATCGAGCTGCCGCGCGCACAGCGTTGAGTTTGGCGCCTGATGCGACCGTGCTCGCGCTCTTTCCGGGCTCGCGGCGGCAGGAGATCGCGCGACATCTGGATGAGTTCGTAGCAACCGCGCGACGACTCGAGCAGTCGATCCCAAACCTTCGTGTGATCGTGAGCGTGGCGCCTGGAATTACAATCGAACCGAGTCGCTGCGCATATCGCCGCGTCGCGAATCAGTCGCAGACCGTGTTGCGCGCGGCGGATGCGGCGCTGTGCAAGAGCGGCACGGTTACCCTGGAGGCCGCGGTGGCTGGTTGCCCCCTTGTCATTGCGTATCGCACGTCGCGCCTAACGTATGCACTGGCGCGCCGTGTGGTGCGCATTCCGCACATCGGCTTGGTGAACGTCGTCGCGGGTCGCGAAGTGGCGCCGGAGTTCGTGCAAGGGGAGATGCGCGCGGACGCGATGGCAGCAGCACTGGAGCCGCTCCTGAGCGAGCCATCGTCGGAACGCCGCACAATGCTCGAGGGGTTGCGCGCCGTTCGTGCGCAGTTAGGCAACGCCGGTGCCGCCGCGCGCGTCGCCGAGCTCGCCGACACCCTGGTGCCCGCGTGAGCTCGGATCGTCAGCGCCGAAAGGAACGCAAGGTCCGCTGGGCCGCGCGACTCGGACCGGCTGTTATCGCCATGCTCGCGCGAACGTGGCGCATCGCTACCGTGAATACGCAGAGCTTCGAGACGCGCCGCGAAGCAACGCGACCCGTCATTTTTGCCTTCTGGCACGCGAACATGTTGCCGCTGCTCTGGCAACACCGCGGCCAAGGGGCGGCAGTGCTCATCAGTACGCACTCGGACGGCGAGATCATCGCGCGCATTTGTGAAGCGTTAGGCTATCGTACGATTCGCGGATCCACGTCGCGCGGCGGCGCGCGCGCCTTGGTCGAGCTCGTACGCGCGCTTGACAGCGGCATCGATGTAGCAATCACGCCTGTTGGGCCGCGCGGCCCTGCGCATTCGATCGCGCCAGGCGTCGTGTACACAGCGCAACGCGCCGATGTCCCCATTATCCCAACGCAGGTGCACGCGTCGCGAGCCTGGCGGCTCAAGACCTGGGATCGTTTCATGATACCAAAACCGTTCGCACGCATAACGATTCGGTACGGCGATCCGCTCATCGTGCCGACGTCGGCGCAGGGAGTTACGCTGGAGCACGAGTCCGAACGTCTTGGCGCCGCCTTGCATGAGCTGGCGTCGGCGTAAGAAGGCTGGTCGCGCGGTCGTGCGACTCTGGCACTCAAATGCCGCAGGACCGGCGCTGACGCGAACGCTGCTCACACCATTGGCTTGGGCATTCGGCGCAGGGGTGCGTCTGCGCAACGCGTTGTTCGACCGCGGCGTCTTTCAAAGCACCGCGGCAGGGATTCCGGTTGTGAGCGTCGGGAATCTGAGTGTTGGCGGGACCGGAAAAACACCGCTTGCTGCCTATCTCGCGTTGCGGTTGAAAGCAGCAGGAGCGTCTCCAGCACTCGTTATGCGCGGGGTAGGAGGAGACGAGTCGCGCGCGTATGCGGTGCTTGCACCCGGGGTGCCGGTCATTACCGATCCGAACCGAATACGCGGTGTGCAGACAGCCACAGCGCAAGGCGCCGACATCGCCATTCTCGACGACGCATTCCAGCATCGCTGGATACGACGCGATATCGACGTGGTCGTCCTTGGCGCCGATCGCCGCCACATTCGACCGAAACTCCTTCCAGCAGGACCGCAGCGCGAGCCGCTGGGGAGTCTGCGTCGTGCATCGCTAGTGGTCATTGTGAGAAAGGCAGCCAGTCGTGAGAGCGTCGAGCGCAATCGCGAACTCGTGTACGAGCTGTTTCCCGATTTGCCGATTGTCGAAGTCTCGCTCGAGCCAGCGGCCTTGGTTAACTGGCGCACGGGCGATGAGCGCGACCTCGATTCGCTGCGCGAACAGCGCGTAATGGCCGTTGCTGGAATCGGCAATCCGGACGCGTTCTTCAGGCAACTGCTTCCGAAAGCACGTCACCTGCAGCAGATGCCGTTCCGCGATCATCATGCGTTCACCGAGCGGGATGCAAGATTCGTCGCTGGCCGTGCCGCTGGCTTTGACGCTGTCGTCTGTACGCTGAAAGACGCTGTCAAGCTTGGCCCGATTTGGCCTCGCCAAGCCCCGGAGCTTTGGTATGTTTCTCAGCGCCTCGAGGTCGAAAATGGGGAGGCGGAAATCCAGCGTATATTCGCCCGTCTGTTAGACTTGCGTCCCACCAACCGTAAATAGCGCGAGCTTCTTCGCCCGCGTCTCACCATATGGCAACCGACCTCAGACGCCCCACACACAGCATCGTCCAGCCGGATAAGGATCGTTTCCTCACGACGCCGGAGGAAAACCCCTTCGAAGCGATGATGTCGCGCTTTGACCGAGCTGCGGAGCTGCTCGATCTCGAGCCCGGACTGTACAAAGTGCTCCGGAAGCCGGAGAAGCAGATCATCGTCGCCTGTCCCATCATGATGGACAATGGCGAGATCGAGGTCTTCACCGGGATTCGCGTCCTGTACAACACCTCGCGCGGGCCGGCGAAGGGCGGGATCCGCTTCGACATGCAGGTCACCCTGGACGAAGTCACCGCTCTCGCGGCCTGGATGACGTGGAAATGCGCGGTGGTAAACGTTCCGTTTGGCGGTGCCAAAGGGGGTGTGATCTGCGATCCATTGCGCATGAGCGTGGGCGAGCTGGAACGCCTAACGCGGCGTTACACGTCAGGCATCATATCCGTGTTAGGCCCCGACAGCGACGTCCCAGCCCCCGATGTGAACACCAACGAGCGCGTGATGGCGTGGATCATGGATACGTATTCCATGCACGTGCGGCACACGGTCACGGCGGTCGTGACTGGGAAGCCGATCGAAATGGGTGGTTCGCTCGGCCGCCGCGAAGCGACCGGGCGCGGCTGCATGTTCGTGACCAAAGAAGCGCTCACTCATCTGGGCATGAGCGTGCGAGGCACAACGATCGCCGTGCAAGGCTTTGGCAACGTCGGTTCTGTTACGGCCCAACTGCTCGCGCGCGAAGGGTGTAAGATCGTAGCGATCAGCGATCGTACGGGCGGCGTATACAACCCCAGTGGCATTGAAGTCGACGACGCGATCGCATGGGTCAAGCAGCACCGCACGCTGGAAGCGTATCCGAACGGGGATCACATCACGAACGAGGAGCTCCTTCTACTCGATGTGGACGTGCTCGTACCGGCGGCGCTGGAAAACGTCATCACAACGCGCAACGCACCGAAGGTCCGCGCAAAGGTCATCTGCGAGGGAGCAAATGGTCCAACGACAGCCGCAGCTGACGCGATATTGGACGAGAAGGGAATCTTCGTGATCCCGGATATCCTCGCGAATGCCGGCGGCGTAACGGTCTCGTACTTCGAGTGGGTGCAGGATCGCGGCGGTTATTTCTGGAGCGAGGATACGGTGAACGACCGGCTGCGCGATATCATGGTGCGCGGCTTCAAGGATGTGCTCGAGCTATCGCGCCAGCACAAAGTGAACATGCGAACAGCGGCGTACATGCTTTCCATTAGTCGCGTGGCAACGGTACATCGATTGCGTGGGATCTACGCCTAACGAACAGGTCTAAGGTCTCAGGGTGCGGTTTCGACTGTGCGTAGTGGGGAAGCCGCGTGACCCAGCCCTCGCTGCAGCGATCGCCGAGTACGAGAGCCGCGCCGCGCGGTACTGGCCCCTTGACGTCCGCGAGATCAAAGCGACCAGTGGCGGCGACGCCAACATCGAGTCGCGGCGACTGTCCGACGCGGCTGGCGATGCACTCCGCATCGTCTGCGACGAGCGCGGCAAAGGTCTCGAGTCGCGCGCATTCGCGCAGCTGCTGCAGTCTCTCCGCGAACAGGCGAAGGATGTGGCGTTGATAGTCGGGGGCGCGTTTGGCGTGTCTGATGAGCTTCGCGGCGACGCGCACCGCGTGCTCGCGCTGGCGCCGTGGACGCTGCCACATGAACTCGCGCGGCTCGTGCTCGCGGAGCAGTTGTATCGCGCCGGGACGATTCTCAAAGGCGAACCGTACCACAAGTAGCGATCACGGGTGAAATTACACGCCGCGCGGTCCGCATTGCGCCGCGCACAACGCCGTGGAGAGGCTATTGGAAGAACCGCGCGTCGTGACGGAACCACTCGGAGGCAGCCCGCTCGCGCAGCTGGCCGTGGAGGAGCGCGCTCCGGCCGAATGGTACGCGCGCCGGCCGCGCAATCCTAACGAGTGGCGTGAGCAGGCGCTCCGGGTTCGTTCTGAGGTCGACGGCGGTTGGTCACAGCGGTTGGCGCCTGCGTTCGTGCAGCGCGAAGCATCGGCTCAACGCTTGGCGCGGGTGGTCGCGCAACAGGGAATCGTGGTCACGACCGGTCAGCAGCCAGGGCTCTTCGGTGGTCCGATCTATACGACGTCGAAGGCGCTTTCTGCGCTAGCGCTCGCCGATGCCATCGAAGCAGCGACTGGCGTTCCGGCGGCGCCGGTTTTTTGGGCCGCGACCGACGACGCCGATTTCATCGAAGCTGCATCGACTGCCGTCATCATCGATGGTGCTGCGCAGGAGCTGCGCATTCCGCGCGATCCGCGATCCGACGGCAATCCGCTCTTCGCGGTGCCGTTGCCGCCGGTCGATGCCCTGATCGGGCGACTCGAGGAGGCGAGTGGGAGCAGTTCCGACGCGCGACCGATCTCACTTGTTAGGCGGTCGTACCGAGCCGGCAGCACGATCGGCAGCGCGTTCGTCGAGCTGCTCGCCGAACTGCTCGGTCCGTTGGGCATAACGATCCTCGATGCTGGGCACGAATCAGTGCGTGCGGCCGGTCACGAGGTGATGCGGAAGGCTCTCACGAGCGCGCAGGGCGTTGAGCGCGAAGTTGCGAAGCGCGACGAGGAACTGCGTCGGGCAGGCTACACGCCTCAGGTCGAGAGCCTCGCCGGCCGCAGTCTCGTCTTTGAGCTTCGCGGGAGCAAGACGCGTGTGCCCGTGGAGCGCGCGGCTGCGGTCGCCCGAGCTGCGCGTCCGGGAGAGTTAGCGCCTAACGTGCTGCTGCGCCCCGTTGTCGAGCGAGCCATATTGCCTACCGTTGCGTATCTGGCGGGGCCAGGTGAGCTGGCGTACTTCGCGCAAACGAGTGCGGTCGCCGACGCGCTCGACATGGCGCGACCACTTGCGGTCCCACGCTGGTCAGTCACGATCGTCGAACCGCACGTCCAGCGCATCGTGAGTGAGTTCGGTTTGTCGGTCAACGACTTGGCGGCGTTGCATAACGTCGAGGCGCGGCTGGCGCGTGAAATCGTTCCCAATGGCGTCTCGGCGGAGTTGCAAGCGTTACGTGGGGCGATAGACCAGCGAATGGCGGACCTGCGTGGAGAAGTGGAAACGGCGCCGAACGTACCACTTCGCTCGGACGCGATCGAAGGTGCACGTCGCGCGCTGCACTTCCGTGTCGACCGTCTGGAGCGACGCGTCCTCGCAGCCGCAAAACACACAGACAGTGAGCGACGCCGGCGCATCGCGTCAGCGGCGGCGTCGTTGTACCCGCTGAACAAGCGGCAAGAACGCGCGGCGAATCTAATTCCGTTCCTCGCGCGGTACGGCTCGCGCCTTCTCGACACGATGCGGCGCGAGGCCGCGAACTACGCGCAGCGTTTGGTGACGGGTCTACCGACGTCGTGACGCACACTGCGCCCGACGGCGACGGACCACCTGCGTTTGGCTCCGAGGAGAAGCGACGCGGCGGAGGCACGGGGGCCGTGCTCGTTGCCGCAGGAATCCTGGCGAGCCGCCTGGCTGGCTTCGTTAGGCAGCGAGTCTTCGCTCACTATTTCGGTGTGACTGATGCGGCGGATGCATTCTCTGTCGCTTTCCGTATTCCAAATCTGCTGCAGAATCTGCTCGGCGAAGGCGTGCTCTCCGGATCGTTCATTCCGGTCTATGCTGGGCTGCGAGCGGAAGGGGAAGATAAGGAACGCCGCGACGTAGCATCAGCGGTCCTGTGGCTTTTGGTCTTTGCGTCTGCCGTCGTGGTACTGGCCGGGATTCTCTTGGCACCGTGGCTCGTCGACATCCTGAGCCCAGGGTTTAAAGGGGCCAAGCGTGACCTCACGATAACGCTGGTGCGTATTTTGTACCCCGGCGCCGGTTTGCTGGTGTGGTCGGCGTGGTGTCTCGGTGTGCTAAACAGTCATGGGCGGTTCTTCCTTTCGTACGCGGCGCCGGTTGTGTGGAACGCAGCGATGATCGTCGCGCTCGTCGTGAATGGTCCGGGGCGCGAAGTCACCTCACTCGCGGTACTTCTGGCTTGGGCAAGTGTGGTCGGAAGTGCACTCGTCGTTGCGCTGCAACTCCCGTCGGTGCTGCGTCTGTTGCGTGGTGTGCGCGCCACGTTAGGCCAAGCATCGCCACATGTACGTACGGTTCGGCGGAACTTCGTACCCGCGGTGATCGGACGTGGCGTTGTACAGCTCAGCGCGTACGTCGACATTGCCATCGCGTCATTGATTGCTTCGGGAGCCGCCGCGATTCTGGGTTACGCGCAGCTGCTCTATCTGCTGCCGGTCAGCCTCTTCGGCATGGCGGTGACGGCTGCCGAACTCCCGGCGATGTCGAGCGGTCGTGGCACTACCGACGAAATCGCGTTGCACGTGCGCAAGCGGCTCGTGGCGGGGTTGGATCGCATCGCATTCTTTGTTGTCCCCTCCGCGGTTGCGTTCCTCGCGTTCGGTGACGCCCTCGCGACGATTCTGTACCGCGGGGGCAGATTTGGCGCAGCAGAAAGCGCGTGGGTCTGGCGCACGTTAGGTGGTGCTGCCATCGGTCTAGTTGCCGCAACCGCCGGTCGGCTGTACGCGTCCGCCTTTTATGCGATGAAGGACGCGCGCACTCCGGTGCGTTTCGCCCTCGCCCGTGTCGCGCTGAGCACAGCGATCGCCGTTCTTCTCGCGCTCTTGCTGCCGCGTGTCCTCGACCTCGATCCGCTTTGGGGAGTCGCTGGTCTGACTGTGGCGTCGAGCGTTGGCTCGATCACTGAATTTCTCTTGCTTCGACGCGCGCTCGCGCGCAGGGTCGGAACCGCTCCATTCGATGCGGGGAGGCGTTCGCGGCTCTGGCTCGCGGCCCTTGGTGCTGCGGGTGTCGCATCGCTTCTTCGTCTTGGGCTGGGTGTGGATCGAATGACGCTCCTGGGTGCGACTGCAATCGTGCTCGTTTTCGGCAGCGTTTACCTCCTCGTCACCTGGCGCCTTGGATTTACTGAGGTCGCGAGCCTCACGACGCGCTTAACCCGCCTACGTCGTCGCCGCGCGAACTGATTAGGCTTTACAGCGACCCCTTGAGCGTTGCAGCCGTGCAGGTTCCAGCCAAAATCGCCGAAAAACTCGCTCATCTTCCGGAATCACCCGGCGTGTACCTGATGAAGGACCGCATGGGTGACGTGCTGTACGTGGGGAAGGCGAAACGGCTGCGATCCCGCGTCCGCAGTTATTTCGGCGTTGATCACGTCGAAAGCGTGAAGACGCAGCATTTGGTGCGCTTGGCAGACGACTTCGACACGATCGTCGTGCCCGCCGAGTCGCACGCGTTGATCCTCGAGGCCAACCTCATCAAAGAGTACAGGCCGCGCTTCAACATTCAGCTGCGCGATGACAAATCGTATCCGTACATCAAAGTCACGCTGCAGGAGCCGTTTCCCCGCGTCCTCGTCACTCGACGATTGCTGAACGACGGTGCGCGCTATTTCGGTCCGTACACCGACGTGGGAGCGATGCGTCGCGCGTTACAGGTGGTGCGCCGCATCTTCACCGTGAGGTCTTGCAACTACGACCTGCCTGACGACGCCCCTGAGCGCCCCTGTCTCGACTACCACATTGGAAAGTGCAAGGCGCCGTGTGTTGGCTGGCAGAGTGTCGCGGACTATCGCGTGATGATCGATGAAGTCGTGCTCTTCCTCGATGGGAAGACCTCCGAAGTGATCCGCCGCGTCAGCGAACGCATGAAGGCGGCGTCTGATGCGACTGACTTCGAGCGCGCGGCCGAGTTGCGCGATGCTCTCTTTCGGCTTGAGCGGCTCGAAGCGCCAACAGTCGTCGTACAGGTGGATGGTGGTGATCGTGATGTTGTCGGCTATGCGCGCGACGGCGATGATGCGTGTGTTGCGATCATGCGCTTTCGCGGCGGACGCCTTTTGGCGCGTGATCATCGGATGCTCGACAACATTGAGGGGGAGGACGACGCGTCGGTGTTGTCTGCCTACCTCGTTTTGAGCTACGTGCTCGAGCAAGAGCGCGCGGGCGAGCTACTCGTGCCTTTCGACTTCGAGGATCGCGCTGCGCTCGAAACGTCGCTGCGGACAACGAGAGTCGCGGTCCCGCAGCGCGGGCCGAAGCGCGAGCTCGTGGCGCTCGCAGAAGAGAACGCCCGCCACCTCCTCGAGGAGTTAAAGCTCACGGCGGACGAGACGGGAGAGCGTGCAGCGAGCCCGATCTACGATCTGCAGCGGGAGCTTGGGCTTCTCATCGTACCGCGTCGCTTCGTCTGCTTTGACATTTCTACGGCGCAGGGACGCGATACAGTTGGGTCCTGCGTCTGGTTTGAAAACGGCCGCGCGAAACGAGCTGAGTATCGCAAGTTCAGGATTAAGACAGTGGAGGGAAGCGACGATTTCGCGTCGATGGCCGAAGTCGTGACGCGCTATTTCCGTCGCCGAATAGAAGAGAAGCAGGTGCTTCCCGACCTGGTTGTCGTTGACGGCGGCAAAGGGCAGCTCAATGCCGCGCATAATGCGCTCGTCACGTTAGGCCAAGGCGACCTCCCGATCGTGAGCCTCGCGAAACGCGAGGAAGATGTGTACTTCCTGGGCCGCATGGATCCGCTGCGGATTGCCAAGCGGTCGAGCGCGCTGCGCCTGCTACAGCAAGCGCGCGACGAAGCGCATCGCTTCGCTGTCACATACAACCGCCAGCGGCGCGCGATGCGTACTGTGACATCGGAGTTACTGCGCATTCCGGGTGTTGGACCAGCCCGGCGGCGCGCGCTGCTCAACGCATTCGGCAGTTTGCAGAATGTCCGCGCGGCGAGTGCCGAGGACATTGCCGCATTACCTGGTTTTTCACGCACTTCGGCGACACGATTGCTGGAAGCATTGCGCGAACCGGAATCCGCACCCGCTGCGAGCGCATCATCGCCGGCGGTAACGAATCCCGAGCCAGCACCTAACGAAAGCGATAGCGAAACACAACCAGGAATCCTCGGACCACCGCCGACCCTCTGACCTCTGACCTGTGCTCACCTGGTCCCTTGTTTGCTCGAATTGTGGTCACACCGAACCGCAAGGCGCACGTGTAGGACTTTGCCCAAAGTGCTCGCAGCCATTCCTCGCACAGTATGACGGGGCGCAACCTGAACGGCCCAAAACGAACCGTTGGGACATGTGGCGTTATGCAAGCGCTCTTCCTTTGCCGGACGGCGAAACCCCGATCTCGTTAGGCGAAGGGTGCACGCCCGTCGCGGAGCTTCCGGCGCTCGCGCGCGAAGTTGGCGTGCGACGGCTTTGGGTGAAGGACGAAGGCGTGAACCCCACGGCGTCGTTCAAGGCGCGCGGCCTTAGCGCGGCCGTGACGCGCGCAAAGGCAAACGGTGTCAAAGGTCTTGTCGTGCCAACGGCCGGAAACGCTGGCGCCGCCTTGGCAGCCTACGGTGCTGCGGCTGGCGTCCCCGTTCGTGTCTTTGCACCAGCGACAACGCCTCGCCCCATTCTCGATATCGTCCGTGCGATGGGCCGTCAGGTCACGCTCGAACTCGTCGACGGGCACATCGGCGACGCCGGGAAGCGCTCGGTCGCGTTCGCCGAGGAAAACGGCTACTTCAACGTCGCCACGCTGCGCGAGCCATATCGCGTCGAAGGGAACAAAACGTTAGGCATCGAGCTGGCCGAACAGTTGGACTGGCGTCTTCCCGATGTGATCGTTTATCCGACAGGTGGGGGCGAAGGCGTCGTCGGGATCTGGAAGGCGATGAAAGAGATGCGCGATTGGGGATGGATTCCGAGCGATACGCTGTCAGCGCGCCTGGTTGTCGCCCAGAGCGCGGGGTGCGCGCCCCTCGCTCAAGCGTGGGAGGCCGGGGCTGATCGAGCGACGCCTTGGCCCAATCCGGTCACGCATGCCGCCGGTCTGCGCGTCCCAGGCCCGCTTGGGGATCGCTTAGTGCTTCGCGCGCTGCGCGAAACGAACGGTGTCGCGGCCGCCGCAGACGAGGAGCAAATCCGATCCGCCACGCGACGCTTGGCCGAAGTCAGTGGAATTGACGCCGCGCCAGAAGGCGGCTGTGCTCTCGCCGTGACCGTGGATTTGATCAAGAGAGGCAACATCGCGCAGGATGCCGAGGTCGTCATATTCAACACGGGTAGTGGGGCGTCGTACCGTGCATGACACCACCGCCGGCCACCAGACGGCGTTAAGCGTTAAGCGTCAGCGGCTAAGGGTCAATAGTCGCTACTACTCTTAACCCTTAACCCACAACACTTTACCCTTAACGCACCGCTCGGGTATTCATGCTCGCGATCTTAGATCCCTTTAGCGGCATCGCTGGCGACATGATGCTGGGCGCTCTCGTCGAGGTCGGGCTGGACCCTCACTGGCTCGAGGCCCTTCCGAAACGGCTCAGCCTGCCAGAAGTGAAGGTGAGAATCACTAAGATAGAACGGAGCCACATCTCCTGCACCAAGGTCGATTTCGACATACCGCCGCAGCCGCACGCCCGACACATCGACGAAATCGCGAGCATCGTCCGTCAAAGCGACGCCCCCGAATCCGTGAAATCCCGCGCGCTGGAAACGTTCCACGCGATCGCCACGGTGGAAGGGGCGATGCACAGCGTCCCGCCGGAGCAGGTCCATCTGCACGAAGTCGGGGCGGTGGACGCCATCCTCGACGTGGTCGGATCGATCTGGGGGCTGCAACTGCTCGGCGTCGAGCGCCTGCACTGTGGCACTATATCGTTAGGCGATGGTACCGTCCGGGCCGCCCACGGCGTGTTGCCTGTGCCGGCGCCAGCGACGCTGCGCCTCCTCGCCGGTCACGCAGTTCGGATGGGTCCGCCGGGGTCGGGAGAGTTAGTCACGCCAACGGGGGCGGCCCTCATACGCGTATTAAGCGAGGGTCCGCCACCAAACACTTTCGTCCCAGTGCGGGACGGCTTCGGTGCTGGAACAAAGGAGCTGGCGGGAAGACCTAACGCGCTGCGGATCGTGCTAGCCGACTTTGTCGCAGCGCACGGGTCAGGACTGGAGTACGTGATCTTGCTTGCCACTGATATCGACGATATGACGCCAGAGCACATTGGGGTTGCCGCAGACGCCATTCGGTCGGCTGGCGCGCTCGACGTCACGTTGTCGCCAGTGTACATGAAAAAGGGGCGGCTTGGAACGCGGGTCGAGGTGCTGGCAAGCCCGAGCGAAGCCAGTCGACTGGAACAAATGCTGTTCGCGCAGACAACGACTTTGGGAATCCGACGGACAGCTATCGAGCGAACGACGCTGCGCCGCGCGGAGCGCAGCGTGCGCCTCTTGGATCACGACGTGCGGGTAAAAGTCGCGACGTTGCCGAACGGTGAGCGGCGCGTGAAGCCCGAGTTAGAAGACCTCAAAATTATTGCAAGGGTTAGCGGTCGCCCTGTGGCAGAGTTGGCGGCCTTGGCGCTAACGTTAGCGGAACGCGAGTAAATACAGTGTGTAGGACTTCACTTCGTGTCGGCACGCACGCCGCACTAAATCATAGGAGAGACTGAGGATGCCACACGCCCGAAACGTCGCGATCGGGGCGATGTTTGCTGTGCTGCTCACCAGTAGCGCGGCCGCGCAAGCAGGCGCCAAGTGTGAAATCGACGAAAGCAAACCGCGGCCCATCAAGGATGCGGCGAGTGCGATCGTCAAGGCAGAGCTGATTGGCAAGCCCGAAGACAAGATGAAGAACCTGCAGAGTGCCGTCAAAACGCTCTCGCAGAATTGGGACAAGATCGACAACTCGGTCGGTCGCAGCTTCGTCTATGGCAAGGCAATGGTGAACCTTGCGATCGTGCCTAACGGCACAGAGGTTATGTCGCGTCAGACGGCAGGTTTCGCAACGGCGCCTGAAGGTCAGATCGATCTACTCGCCGCTGCTGATACCGCCTTTGACGCCGTGGAAGCCGCGATGCCGCAGTGCGTCGAAGAAACAGAGGCGTACCGCCGCCGCGCCGCTGCTCCGCTGCTCGACAAAGCTGTCAACGCATACAACGCGCGTGCACTCGATTCGGCGCTGCTGCTGGCCGAGCGCTCGCTCGTTGTCTATGACAACTACCGATACTCGCACATCGCGTACAACGTCGTAGGCAACGTCAAGCAGACCAACAACGACGTCCCCGGGGCAATCGAAGCCTTCCGCAAGATGGTTCTGCTGATGGCGCAAGACACGTCCCAGGTGACTGAGCGCAAAGGCGTCACAATGAGCCTCGTCAACATGATGGCGTCGCACGCTGAAACGCTCGAGGGCGAGGCCAAGACGACGATGCTCAACAACGCAGCGTCAGTCCTCGAGGCGCACATCAAAGAATTCCCGAGCGAGGCACGCGCCGAGGCCGAACTTGCACGCATCAAGATGCTTGCTGGCGATAGCACGCTGGCGAACGCGCTGTTTACGAAGATGGCTGGCGAGCCTGACAAGTACTCCTATCAGGATCTGTTCGAAGGCGGCGTCGCGGCCTTCCGCAGTGGCAAAAAGTCGGAAGCCATTCTCCTCTTCGATGCGGGTCTTAAGAAAAACCCGTACTACCGCGATGGACTCTTCAACCTCGCGACAATTCTCGATCAGGCGCAGGAGCATGACCGCATGCCACCTGTCCTCCAGACACTTCAAAGCGTCGACCCCGAGAATCCAGAGGTCTATCAGCTCTGGGCGTTGTACTATCGCAAGAAGGCCGAAGTAGCGCGTGACGCGGCGAAGGGAAAGCCGCAAACGTCGCCTGAGGTGAAAACGTTCGCCGCTGTGAACGACTCGCTGCTGAAACACTTCAACCGCTACAACGAAGCCCCCGTGCGCGTTGCGTTCACGCTCTTTGCGCACGATGGCGACAAGCACACGCTGGGCGGCACGGTCGAGAACAAAGGGAAGGAGACAAAGAGCTTCACGCTCAAGTTCGACTTCCTCAACGCGGCAGGACAGACGGTCGCCACCAAAGAAGCCCTGGTCGAAGGTGTCGAGGCTGGCAGGTCAAAGTCATTCAGACTCGAGACCGAAGGGGCAGGGATCATCGCGTTCAAATACGCACCGCTGAATCCAGCGCCGTGACTTAGTCGGCGTCGCCTAACGTTTTGTTCGCAATGGCGCGGGTCTCCGAGAGGCTCGCGCCGTTTCACATCGCGGTCGACGACGGTGGACCGCGGTGTCTGACCTCGTTAATATTGGGCGCGAAGCACGCGCGACAACTTGTTGTGCTGCATTGCCTTCGACGCCGTGAGATGCTACGTTAGTTGAAGCTCGGCGGCGCCACCGGACGGGTCGGAGCTTGAAATACAACGGCGGCGTTTGATGTCGGCGCGCGACGCAACGGCTAGATGTCGTATTTCAAGCTCCGACCCCTCGAGCCGTTCCTTTCTACTCGCCCAGTATGGTCCGCGTCACGCGCGTCGCATCCGGCAGCATCGCAGAAGAGCTGGGGATCGGTCCCGGCACCGAGCTCGTCTCGATAGGCGGCCGCGCACTCGACGACTTCCTTGACTGGGAGTTCCTCAGCGCCGACGAGTCGATTGAGCTCGAAGTGCGACAGCCGTCAGGCGAGAACGTCGTTTACGAAATCGAGCGAGAGCTCAGCGAGCCGTTCGGGTTGGACCTCGAACCGCCAACCGTTAGGCGCTGCGCGAATCGCTGCGAATTCTGTTTTATCGAAGGCTTGCCCAAGGGGCTGCGCAAGCCGCTGTACATCCGCGACGACGATTACCGCCTTTCGTTTGCTTACGGCAACTTCGCTACGCTGTCGAATCTGAAAGAGCGCGACTATGCGCGGATCCTGGAGTACCGCTTGTCGCCGCTCTACGTCTCAGTGCACGCCACTCCCTGGGAAGCGCGTAAGAAGCTGCTGAACAACCCGCGCGTACCTAACGTCGTTGAACAACTCACGCGACTTGCCATCGGCGGAATCCGCTTTCACTGCCAGATGGTAATCGTCCCCGGCCTGAACGACGGCGACGTCCTGGAACAGTCTTTAGCGGACCTGTGGGCATTCGGCGGCGCCGTGATGTCCGTGGCGGTAGTGCCAGTTGGGCTTACGCAGTTTTCGCACTTGTACACGGGCCAATCGATGTCGCCCGCGGACGCGGGGACGCTGCTTGCGACCGCGGAACGGTGGGCGGAACGCGCCCGCGCTGAACGTGGCGACGCGTGGGTCTGCGGCTCCGACGAGCTCTACATACTCGCTGGGCGCGAGCTGCCGTCCCCTGATTTCTACGGCGAGTTCGCGCAGATCGAAAATGGCGTCGGCGCTGTGGCGCATCTGCGGGCGCGTGTTGCATCGCACGTGGCAGAATTGCCGCGCCTCGATGGTCGACGCCTTGCGGTCGTGACCGGCTCCGCCATGGGCCCAATCCTTCCCGCGATTCTCGACCGACTCGCGAATCATACCGGTGCGCGCTTCGATCTGATTCCAGTCGTGAACTCGCTGTTCGGTCCAACCACGACGACAGCTGGCTTGCTCGTCGGGCGGGACATTCGAGCTGCATTGGCTGAACGCCGCGACGTAGATGCGGTTCTGATCCCCGCCGAGTCGATCAACGAAGATGGCGTTTTCCTTGACGATGACACGCTGGAGGCGGTGCGCCGCGACTCCCCCATCCCCGTCGTGCCATCGTATGACTTTGTCGATGTCTTGTCCGGTGACGCCCTCGACGCGTGGCGCGTCGGGGCGCGCGCGGCCTAACGGGACTGGGTCATGCGCGTACCGGTCGTCGCGATCGTGGGTCGTCCCAACGTCGGAAAATCCGCGCTCTTCAATCGCATTGTCGGCACGCAGTCCGCAATCGTTTCGGAGGAAGCCGGGACGACGCGTGACCGCCATTTCGCACGCGCCGAATGGAATGGGTCCACGTTCTGGCTCGTCGACACGGGCGGTCTGAGCGACGATCAACGCACACCACTCGCCGTCGAAATTCGGCGTCAGGTAGACCAGGCGATCGCTGAGGCCGATCTGCTGCTGCTCGTCGTTGATGCGCAGGCCGGCCTGCATCCACTCGACGCCCGGCTCGCAGCCACGATGCGCGAATCGCAGAAGCCATTTCTCGTCGTGGCGAACAAGGTCGACGATCCCTCACGTGCCGACTGGTTCGAGTTCTTCTCGTTAGGTGCGGGCGATCCGCTGCCCGTTTCGGCGGCGAATGGCAAGCAGTCGGGTGACCTACTGGACGTGATCGTCCAGCGCATACCCGCTGCTGAGGCGGAGGAAACTAGCGCCCTCCGCGTTGCTGTCATCGGCAGACCTAACGTGGGAAAGTCATCTTTCGTGAATCGCCTGCTCGGCGAGGAACGCCTGGTTGTCTCCGAGGAGGCAGGCACGACGCGCGACGCGATCGATTCGCTGCTGCGATACCACAACCGCGATCTCATATTCGTCGACACCGCCGGTTTGCGACGGCAATCCAAGGTGAGCGAGGGAGTCGAGTTCTACGCGACGTTGCGCACACGTCGCGCAATCGAGCGCGCCGATATCTGCTGCCTCTTGATCGACGCCGTGGAAGGACTGCAGAACCAAGATCTCAAGATTGCGACCCTCGCCTGGGAGGCGGGACGCGGACTGATCATGGTCGTGAACAAGTGGGACCTGTTCGAGAAGAGCGACAAGTCGGCCGCTCATTTCGAGCGCGATGCGCGCGAGAAGGCGCCGTACCTCGCTTTTGTCCCATTTTTGTTCACCTCGGCCAAGACTGGAATGCGCGTGGCGCGTGTGCTCGACACCATTCTCGAAGTGGAGTCGGAACGACAGAAACGCATCGCAACGGCTCAGGTGAACGACGTTCTGGGGCAACTCGTGTCGCGGCGTCAGCCACCGCAAGCGTCGGGACGTGAAGTGAAGCTTCTCTATGCGACGCAAGTCGAGACCGCACCACCGACAATCGCCGTGTTCGGCAACCACCCGGAATTAGTGCAAGAACACTATGTGCGTTACTTGCATAACGGCTTTCGCGAAGCATGGGGCTTTCGCGGCTCGCCGTTGCGTATCGTGCTGCGCCGGAAAGCCGCCTAACGTATGGTCGTCGCTGCCCTCGCGCTCGCGTACCTGATCGGCTCGATCCCCACCGCGTATCTCGTGGGCCGGCTCAAAGGGATCGACGTGCGCAAGGTCGGATCCGGGAACATGGGGGCGACGAACATCTATCGTACGTTAGGTGCGTGGCCCGCCGCGGTCGTGCTTCTCGTGGACGGTGCCAAGGGCGCTATCGCGGCACTGCTCATGCCGCGCTTGTTCGCGCTGGATCCGATGACGTGGGGGTTGTTGTTTGGGCTTGTGGCAATGGTGGGGCACGCGCGGCCTGTCTTTCTTGGCTTTAAGAGCGGCGGCAAGGGCGTGGCAACGGCCGGCGGGATTTTCGCCGCGCTAGCTCCGGTCGCCTTCTTCGCCGGCCTCGCCGGCTTCATCATCACTGTGGCAGTGACGCGCTATGTCTCGTTAGGCTCAATGCTGGCGGCGGCGATCCTCCCGATCATCTCCGCGATCACACACGGCGTGCGCTCGGCCACGTTTGCTGCGGGGCTCGCGGTGACGATCTTCGTCTTCTGGAACCACCGCTCGAACATCGGCAGGCTACGGCGTGGTGAGGAGCGACGGTTGGGTCGACCAGGCAGCCCCGGTGAAGTGCGAGGTGCCAGATAATGACCCGGCTCGCCGTGGTCGGCGCCGGCGCGTGGGGGACGACGCTCGCTCACGTCGCGGCGCGCCGCGTCTGCGACGTTATGGTTTGGGCGCGGGAACCCGACGTCGCGGAGAACATCAACCGGGCGCATGAGAACCCGCGCTTTCTCGCCGACGTCACACTGAACGCAAGTGTGCGCGCGACGAACGACATCATCGACGCGGTCCGCGAGCGGGACGTTGTTGTCTTTGCCGCCCCGTCGCATGTGTTGCGCGAGGTCATGCGCGCGAGCGCGACGTGCGTGTCCGCCAACGCGATTATCGTGGTCGCAACAAAGGGGATCGAGCGAGAATCGCTGGCGCTCATGACCGACGTGGGCGCGGCGGAGCTCCCTGGTCGCACGGTCGTGGCGATCTCGGGACCGAGCTTTGCCGTTGAAGTCGCGCGGGACCAACCTAGCGCACTCGTCGCCGCGTCGCACGATGCCTCCGCGGCGGCAGCGATTCAGCAGGTGTTCAGTAGCACGACGCTTCGGGTGTACACGAATGACGACGTTGCCGGGGTCGAGTTAGGCGGCGCGCTCAAAAACATCATGGCGATCGCCACCGGCATCGCCGACGGTCTCGAGCTCGGGCTCAATTCGCGCGCTGCGCTCATTACGCGTGGCTTGGCGGAGATGACTCGACTTGGAGTCGCGTTAGGCGCACGCTCGGCAACATTCGCAGGGCTCGCCGGTCTCGGTGATCTCGTCCTCACGTGCACCGGCGCGCTATCGCGGAACCGCGCGTTAGGTATCGACATCGGACGCGGCCGCAAGCTGCGCGAAGTTCTCGCCGAGCGTGAAACCGTCGCGGAAGGTGTCGTCACAACCGAGAGCGCCTGTGGTCTGGCTGTCCGGGAAGGAATAGAAATGCCGATCGTGCAATCCGTCGCGCGCGTCCTCTTCGAAGGATGGGACCCGCGCGCCGCCATCACTGCCCTCATGTCACGCGATCTTCGCTCGGAGCGAGACGAATGACTGCCGAACCCGTGCAAGAGTTTTTTTCCATCGGCGAGGTCTGCCAACTCACGGACCTCAAGCCGCACGTCCTGCGTTATTGGGAGAGTCAATTCCGGTTTCTCCATCCGGCGAAGAACCGCTCTGGAAACCGCGTCTATCAGCGCCGTGAGATCGAGCTGATCCTGCTCGTGAAGCACCTCCTCTACACTGAGAAGTACACGATCGACGGCGCGCGCAAGAAAATCGATGAGCACCGCCGCAACGGCGAGTTGCGCGGCGAGGCGCGGGCGGCGCTGGAGTTGGAGACGTTGCGCGGTCTCGAAGACGAGTTGGGACAGGTGCTCAAGTTGCTCGAGGAGGATGGTCGCGCCGGTCGCAATGACGGAGAGTCGGGAAGCTGATGCGCTTTCTTTGCACGAACGACGACGGCATTCTCGCGTATGGACTCGATTGCCTCGTGCGCGCGGCGAAACAGATCGGAGATGTCACCGTCGTCGCGCCGGATCGCGAACAGAGCGCGACGAGTCATTCGCTCACGTTGCACCACCCGCTACGGCCGATAAAGCGCGGCGATGACCGATTTCAGGTCGACGGGACGCCGACCGATTGCGTGATGCTCGCGATCGAAATGCTGATGAGCGAAAAGCCGGATTTCGTGCTGAGCGGCATCAACCACGGGCAGAACATGGGTGAAGACGTGCTGTACTCCGGCACGGTGGCAGCAGCGATGGAGGGGCTCACGTTAGGTATTCGCTCGATTGCCATCTCGTACGCCGGCGGTGACCTGCGCGCGGATATCACGCGACTCGACGAACAGGTAGCCGTGCTCGCGCCGCTGCTGAAGCACCTTACCGGCTTGCGACAGTTTCCCAAGGACACTTTGCTCAACGTCAACCTCCCGCCGGTTCCAGCGGACCATATCAAAGGCGTTAGGCTCACGCGGCTGGGCCGCCGAGTCTACTCGAACTCGATCAAACCGATGGAGGATCCATGGGGCCGCCCGATTTACTGGATCGGCGGCGGAGAGATCTCCTGGGAAGGCGACGCGCGATCCGATTTCCAAGCGATTCGCGAGGGGTTCATCTCCGTGACGCCGCTGCATCTGGACCTAACGCATCACGTGCGGTTCGACGAGGCGGAGGCGTGGTGGCAAACACCTTAGATCCCAAATACCGCGGCCAGCGCCGGCGGCTCATCGAAACGCTGCAGACGAACGGCATTTCGTCTCTGGCCGTGTTGCGCGCGTTCGATCAAACCCCGCGGCACCTCTTCGTTCCCACTGGCTTTCGCGATCACGCGTACGACGACACTCCGCTTCCTATCGGAAACGGTCAGACGATTTCGCAACCCACGGTGCACGCGAAGTCGCTGGAGTTGCTGCGGCTGACTGGCCACGAGCGCGTTCTCGAGATCGGGACCGGGTCTGGCTATCAGACTGTGCTCCTCGCGCACCTTGCTGCTCAGGTGTTTTCCGTCGAGCGAGTGCCAACGCTGATGGAACGCGCCAGGGAAATCATCCGCGACTGTGGCGTCAAAAACGTGTCGTTCTTGTTAGGCGACGGAACGCTCGGCTGGCGGGAATACGCACCGTACGACGCGATCGTCGTTGGCGCGGCCGCGCCGGAGATTCCTCGGCCGCTCCAAGACCAGCTCGCAGATGGTGGTCGATTGCTCTTGCCGTTGGGTGGGCGTGACGAACAGATGCTCGTGCTTGTGACGCGGCACGGAGATGGCTTCGAGCAGCGTGACATCACGCCTGTGCGGTTCGTCCCGCTGTTGGGCACGCATGGCTGGGGCTCGAGCCCCTGACTGCAGGATCGCGTCGCCCGGTGCTCCGACCGGAGTCTTCGCGATGTCGCAATCACAAATGCCGCCGGGCAACCGGCCCTCAAATCCACGGGTCTTCCGGCCGTTTGCGGGAGCGCAATCAGGGCAGGGAAGCCAGCCGGCTACGCCCCCAGCGGGCAACGCTGCGCGTCCAGCCATGGCGCGGCCCTACCGCCCATTCGCTGGTCAACGGCTGGAAAACCAGGCGGTTGAGATCGCCCCTTCGCAGACGCCTGAGAACGTCCCCGAGCTGGAAGCTTGGGAGACAATACTCGACGCAACGCCAGCGCTCTCTGCGAGCGAGCCTGAGCTGATCCTCGAGAACGATGCAGCGGGGTTGCTAAGCTCCGCGCCCGTGGAAGTACAGCCGTTCGAGGCGCTGGAGGAACCGCCGCCGATCTTCACCGAGTTCGCGATCGACTTCGATCACGCGGGATTGAGATCGCCCGAACCGGAGTCGGTGGCGTCGCCCGACCCAGAGGAAACTGTCGAGGTACCGGCATACGATACGGAAATCGCGGACGAAGTCCCGGTTGAGTTGCCGCCTCGCACGGCCTTTGAGACGCCGATTTTCGTTGCGCCAACACGTCATCCTGCCGCTGAGTCGTCGATCGATGAGATTGACGCGGCGTTTATCAGCGCTGGACTTCCATCGACAAACGATAGCGGTAGCGACCACGCGCGAGCTGCCGAGGTCCTGGAACGAATTGCACGCCGACTGCGAGCGGGAGAGATCAAGCTGCCGCAGGCTATCGAGTCGAACGCAGTCTCGGAGGAAGCAACGCTAGCAGCTGTGCTTGCGGCGTTGCTCGCGAATCGATAACGAATGGTGTGCCGACCGAACGTTTCGAGATTGTAGGCCGCGTCCAGGGAGTCGGTTTTCGCTGGTTTGTGCGCGAGCAGGCGCGCGCACTCGAGCTCGCAGGGTCGGTGCGCAACCTTCCCACAGGGAGCGTTGAGGTGTACGCCAGCGGCCCCGCAGGAGCGCTCGACAGGCTGGCGGCGGCACTGCGCGCCGGCCCGCCGGGTGCACGGGTCGAGCGCATCACGCGACATGCGGCAGACGGCGCCGCCGAGCTGTCTGTCCCATTTGCAATCACTCGTTAGGCTCGATGCAACACGACCTTGCGCCTCTGATTCGCGACGTACCCGACTATCCCAAGCCGGGAATCGTGTTCAAGGACATCACACCGTTGCTCGCGGATCCAGGCGCTTTGCAGCAAGCTTGCCAGTTGATGGCCGAGCCGTATGCCGAAGCACAAATCACGCACGTGGCCGCGATCGAGAGCCGCGGCTTCCTCTTCGGCGCGCCGATCGCTCTCACGTTAGGCGCCGGACTCGTTCCGCTCCGCAAGGCAGGGAAGCTCCCACACAAAACGTCGGGTGTGTCGTATGCGCTGGAGTACGGCACGGACCGGATCGAAGTGCACAGCGATGCGCTCGGTGCGCGCAGCCGCGTACTCATCGTAGACGACGTTCTCGCGACGGGTGGAACGGCGGCGGCTGCCTGTGAGCTGATCGAATCGCTGCGCGCGACCGTGGTCGGTTGCGCGTTCCTGTTGCGCCTCGGATTTCTCGACGGGCTGCGCCGCTTGGCCGATCGCCGCGTATCGAGCCTGATCGTGTGCGACTAGTGCTCCATCCGCTTTACCCTCAACAAGTTGAGCGCTACATTCAGCGGCTTCTCGCTGTATCGCCCCTGTAGCTCAGGTGGATAGAGCAGCGGTTTCCTAAACCGTTGGCCGGGTGTTCGAGTCACCCCAGGGGCATGTTTTTGGGAGGGCTCGGCAAAGCAAGCTGCGCGACGCGTCGCGTCCGATCCTGACCCCGGCTCGCAATTCTTCGGTACAACACAGGCATGGCCGACACCGCCTCAGCACGCCCTGCCGCTCGTCACGTTGACGACGACGGCTCAGCATTAATCGAGTGGATCCGCTCGCACTCGCGGCTCGCCGCATATGTGGGCGTTGCGATCCTTGCCGTGGTAGTTGGTGCCTACATGTGGCGACGGTCAGACGCCATCAAGCAGGAGCGGGCGGGGCAAGCGCTGACTTCGGCGGCCCGCACGTTCGCGTCGGGGAACCTGCCGCTGGCGCAGTCTGACCTTGAGAAGCTCGTCGCGCGTTACGGCTCTACCACAGCTGGCGCGCAGGCCCGTCTGCTGCTCGCCCAGATCCTTTTCGACCAGAACAAGGTCGACTCTGGGCTCAAGACGCTTCAGGGCGTCGGTGGCGGTCCTGGCGGGGCCTTTGCGGCCTCCGTGCACGGGCTCAGAGCGGCCGGGCTGGAGCAGTCGTCCCAGAACGCTGAGGCAGCGGCGGAGTACGAGCGTGCAGCAGAGGCAGCGCGGGGCGATATCGAGCGGGACTCGTACCGTGCCGACGCGGCGCGCGCGTACACCGCCGCCGGCGACACTACAGAGGCCCTGGCGATATGGCGGGCTCTCAGTGCCAACGAGCAGTCGCCAGTCTCTGGCGAAGCGAAGCTGCGAATCGGGGAGCTTACCGCTAAGCCCGCAGCTAAGTCGTAGCCTTAGCACTTCCATCCAGCCCGCCCAGCGCCTCCTCATGGCGCTAGACTGATGCTCGGCTGGCGGCTCCGTCCCCTCCGAACGCAGGACGTATAATATGTGTTATGTAAAGCTACACACAGGAAAATGTGTGGATAAGCCGCAGCCGATGTGTACTATTCCCGCGATCTGCGTCACGTAAGCCTGTGGTGGGCATCCTGTTCCGCATATGTGGCGCTGTTGCGGCCATACCAACTTCGACTCTGTTGCAAGCCAGCGACGTGATAGCGATCTGAGCGTTGCCCTCGCCAAGCGGGACGCGATGCCGCAGTGCCGCACAGCATATCTCGACAGTGGCTGGAGGCAATGTGCGCCCCCACGAGTCCCTTTAGGCGCTCTGGGAGAGGCTCAAGTCCGCGAGCTCACCAGCGAATACGAGGCGTCCCTCGCCCTGGAGGAACGGCACTGAGCGCCCTTCGTGCGAGCGCCAGGACACCGCGAGGACACGACCGCCTCGGGTCACTACGCTCACGTCGCTACCGCGTGGCTCGAGAGACCAAGCTGCAAGGAGCGCTGCGACTGCAACGGCGCCAGAGCCGCATGCGAGGGTTTCCGCCTCCACGCCCCGTTCGTACGTGCGCATCGACCAGCGACCCGGGCCCGCCGGTGCAATGAAATTGACGTTCGCGCCATCACGCAGGCTCGTGTCCATCCGTAGCATGCTACCACGACGCGCGACATCAATCCGATCGATATCGTCCACAACTAGCACGAGATGCGGGACCCCAACTCTTGCAAAGCCAATGCGTTGCTCTCCGCGCTCTTTCGCTATGTCGTAAGTTGCCGCGACCTCCCGCGGCGTCGGCATCAGGATTTGCGGATCCTGCTCCGCCGAGCCCGCTCGTCCCAGCAAGCTGCCGGACGAGGTGTGAAAGGCAAATGGCTCACTGGCGTTCGACGGGATCACGCCGAGCATTCCACCAACGCGCACACTGCAGAGCGCCGCGTTGCCGCACATTTCAGCGAGTGTGCCATCTCGATTGAAGTAGCGGATGCTGTAGAGGTCCCCGGACTCTACCGGCGGTTCGAACAAGACGATTCCATCGGCGCCGACTCCCGTGCGCCGGTCGCACACGGCGTCGATTACGGCAGGCGTGAGGAGCGCCGCCTCGACCCCTCCTCGGGCATCGAAGAAGACGAAGTCATTCCCCGAACCAGTGAGCTTCCAGAAGCGGCGGCCTTTCAGCACGGCTGTACCCTGCCCCACAGCTATACGCGACGCGAGATCGCCCACCAGCGGAGGCGCCAGACCATCCAGATCGCCTCACGCACGATGCGCTTCGACATTTTGCTCACACCCTCTGTTCTGTCGACGAAAACGATTGGGATCTCGACGATCCGAAATCCGCGCCTCCACGCGCGAAAACTCATTTCGATCTGGAAAGCGTAGCCGTTGGACCGGACGTCATCGAGGTTGATGGCCTCGAGCACGGCGCGTCGAAAGCACTTGAAGCCTCCGGTCGCATCGTACAACGGCAGCCCCGTCACGACGCGAGCGTAGACGTTGGCGAAGTAGCTCAGCAACAGTCGTCCTACTGGCCAATTGACCACGGTCACACGGCCATCGCGATAGCGCGAGCCTAACACAAGGTCGGCGTCTTGTACACTCGTCAGGAACTGGGGGAGGTGCGCGGGGTCGTGCGAGAAGTCGGCGTCCATCTCGAACACATAGGCGTACGAGTGCTGCAGCGCCCATTTGAATCCTGCGACGTATGCGGTGCCGAGCCCCATTTTGTTCGCTCGATGGATCACGTGCACACGCGGATTCACCGCAGCGATTTCGTCTGCGATTAGACCTGTACCGTCCGGAGAGCCGTCGTCGATCACAAGAACGTCAATGCAGGGATCCTGATACAGCACGGCGTCAACGATCTTGGTGACGTTCTCGCGCTCGTTGTACGTCGGGACGATTACGAGGGCGCGGAGAGGGGGCGCGCTCACTTAGCTCGCAGTGCCTCCACGCCGTCGCGCGAGCACTGCGCCTGCGGCCCACGCGCCAACTGAGAGGACGAGGGCGACAAGCGTCAGCAGCTTACCTGTCTCATACGGCTGACTCGCAAAGTTGAACTCGAGTCGCTTCGCACCGGTCGGAAGCTCAACGCCGATTAACGCCATATCAGCGCGCCAAACGCGCACCGGGTTGCCATCTGCGGCGGCGGACCAGCCGGGATAGAAATTCTCCGAGACGATCAACGCGGAACCTGCCGGCGCTGGTGCGCTGAGGTCAACGACGAAGTGCCCGGGCTTATAGCCGCTGGTGGTTGTTTCGATTGTCAGCGGTTCCGGTAGCGTGTCGATCTGTTTTGCCGCGACCTCGGCGTCGGGAGCGAAGAGGGCGGCGCGCCTAACGTCGAATCGCGGATCTAGAACCGTGGCCAGGACCGCCTCGTCGTCCGCTTTCACGATTGCCGGGGCAACCCAGGCGAAAGGGTTATTGCCGGGAAGTCGGTGCAGATACAGTGGCGTCCCTGTTGGTGATTGAACGGGCCCCATCACTCGGGTGGCGCCGTCAAGCGCGAGTGAATCGATGTTGGTCAGAAAGAACTGCACATTCGCGAGCGCCCAGAAGTTTGGATTCACTACTTGTCGGTACGAGGCGTCGCGTCCCGCCAGCACGTCGTAACGCTCCAATTGGTTGCCGTGGTAGCCTAACGGCACACGAGCGTCGTGTATCATGAGTCCATCGGATCCTCGGATGTCAGGGCCCAGGTACGTGTCTCGATATGCCGCCATCTGACCCAACGGCGCTCCAATGACGCGCGCAGGTTGCTGTAACGTACTCAAATACCGAGTGATGTCGTTTGCGGCGTAGGTCACGTTCGCGGGCGGCATGAACATCCAGTACTTGCGCTCAATGCTCCATAAATCGAGCAGCACGACGGCAGCGAGGCTGATCGCTGTCTGGAGCGGCGTTAGCCGCTGTCGCAGGACAAGGAGAAGCACCACCAGCGTGAGACCGACAAACAGCGCGCTGCGCCAGGCGCCCGCAATGACTGCTGCGTTGTTTTCGGCCACGCCGTCTACGCGCTCGGGTATGGCGATTGAGGTCGCGAGATTCGTTAGGGCACCGGTCGAAGCGAGGAGCGCTATTGCCAGCGCCGCTGCGCCCCAGCCAATCAAATAGCGTCGTGTGACATCTCCGCGGAGTGCCCGCTCCGCACCTAACGCCGCCAATAAAGCCACGCAGAACTGCACAATGTAGAGCATGATGCTCGGCGCGCGGAAGAATTTCGTTCCGGGTACGACGGCATAAACCAATCGATAGAATGGTGTATAGCCGCCGAGCGCCCAGAGCGTGGAAACGATCAGCGCGCCGGTCGCAAACCACATGATCTTGCGCTTCGCTGGATCCAGTCGGCGAGTCCAGCCGAGTCCCGTCAGGACCAACACCGCGGCGCCGAGATACTCGCTGTGGAGGTGGATGCCGTTGCGTCCCCAGTAGTTGTCAAGCATCCCGGTGAATTGCGGCACGTACGTATTGATCAATTCCTCGATAGGCAGCGAATAAGAGATTGCGTGCTCCCATCCCTTCTTCCCGCCAGCGCGCGGCGACCAGTCGACGTACTCCGCGACCGGGAGATACTGGATCGCACCGATCATCCCGCCTAGGGCAATCGCGCCTAACGCGAATGCGAGGCGTCGCAGCGCGAGCTTGCGCTCGAGCCGTGGTGCATGCGGGTCGGCGAAGGCGACAAAGAGCGCGAAGGCGGCGCCAAGCAGGAGCATGTATTGCAACAGCTGCGGGTGCGGCGACAGGACGGCCAATCCCACGACTAGGGCGAGCAGCCCCCACGCCCAGAGCGCTCCATCCCGCACAAATCGCGTCACCAGGTACAGCGCAAGCGGAGTGAGCGCCGCGATGAAGAGCTTTCCGTCGTGTCCTGGCGAAACGAGCCCCGCAACGTTGCCGCCTAACATGTACGCGAGACCGCCGATCACCGCCGCCCAATACGAAAACCCTAACGCGCGCAGCAGCAGAAAGGCGAAGTACCCCGCCAACACGACGTGGATGATGAAGCCCCACGTCATGGCCACGTCCGTCGGCAGGGTCATGCGCAACAGGAACGTCGGGTAGAAAATGTCGCCGTGCATCGCGGCGACGTACGGCATGCCGCCGTAGAGATAGGGATTCCACAGCGGGAACCCCTCCCCGCTCTTCAGCGATTGCGCAGCGAACTCTCTGAACGCGTATCCCGCGAGGTATTGATCGCTGTTTGGATTGATCAGGAACTGACCGGCTAACGCTGGATACGCAAGCGTCAGCGCGCACGCCACGTAGATCAGCGCGGCGGTCGTGCGCGCATAACGCGGCTGGCGCGCGCTCAAGTCGCGTGTATCGGTCGTATCAGTCTTCATGCTGAGCTTTGCTGCGGGATGCGCCGAAGGCGACGAGTAATACTCCCGGAGCCACCTCGAGTGCGGTCAGCCACAGGCGAGAAGTCACGGCGACAACCGTCGCCTCGCCGACCGACGCGAGATCGAGCTGCGTCATGGACGCCACCAAGGCGCCCTCACGCACCCCGATACCTCCGGGCGCAAGCAGCACAAGGTAGCCCAAAAGATATGAGAGCGTGTAGGCGGCGGTATAGGACGCGAGTCCCCCTGCCCCGCCCACGCCGACGCCTAGCGCGAACCAGCGGAACGCGACGCCATAGAGCAACCAGGCCACGCTCGTCCCGATGAGAGCGGCAATCAGAGCGCGCGGCGGGAGGGTTCCGAGGTTCAGCTCGCGACCCGTCAGTCGGCGAGAAATGCGCGTCGCGAAGGTGAGTCCAAGCGGCAGCACGAGGAGGGCGAGCACGAGCACTGCTCCTAACGCGATCGCTTCACCTGCATAACGAGCGAGCACGCGCCCGCCAGTCGCGACGACGACACCGAATCCGGCGATGACGCTCACGATGTTTACGACGACGGCGGATCCTGTCGCTGCTACAGGCGAAACGCCTTTCTCCTGGGCAAGCACTCCCATTGCTCCGATCTGCCAGATCTTTCCCGGGACATAGCGGCCAAGGTTCGAGATGAACCAGATGCGGGCGGCATCGCCCCACCCGAGGCGTTCTCCCCACGCAGCGACAGTGCGTCGCCACGTCTCGATCAGGAGCGCGTAAGCCGCGAGCACAGTACCGCTGGCGAGCGCGATCTGGGACCACGTAATTCGTGCTGTGGCGGTTGCTCGTCGCACTTCGTCCCACTGGCCGACGACAACCGCGACAGCGAAGCCCACAAAGAGCACGGCCGCCACCGGTCGGAGCCAGCGCCATCGCTCAGCGAGCTGCATGTCCAGCGAGCTGACGGTAGAGACGTGCGTATTGAGCGGCAGCGCTCGCCGGAGAGAAGGTCGCGAGCGCACGGGCGCGCCCTGCGGACCCTAACGCGAGCTGCAGTTGCGCATCGGCGAGCACGCGGTCTAGGGCCGCGGCCAGAGCCACGACATCTCCCTGGGGGACGAGGAGCCCCGTCTCGCCGTGCGTGATGATATCGGGGAGCCCGCCTGACGCGAAGGCGACCACAGGCGTCTCACACAGCTGCGCCTCGACGGCGACGAGCCCGAGTCCCTCGTTGAGCGATGGCATGGCGATGGCAGTTGCTCGTTGATACAGCGCGGCGAGTGACTCCCTGGAAAGCTGTCCATGCCATGTGACGCGATTCGCTACGCCTAACGTGGCAGCGCGTTCGCGCAGGGCCACGCCGTCCGGGCCGTCGCCGACGATACTGAGCCGAGCCTGGTGACGCATGGCGGCGAACGCGTCGAGCAAGAGGCGCAGCCCCTTCTGTTCGTTGAGGCGTCCCACGAAGAGCAGCTCGTCGTGGGCGCGCTGACCCGGTGCAGCAGGTGCAAACAGCGACGTATTCACCGGCATTGGAGCTACAATAGGATCAAACCCCGGGGCCATCTGTCGTGCCTGCTCGGCGAGCCAGCGGGAGACGACGGTGACGGCGCCGGCGTTGCGGAGCACTCGACGAAACATTGCATGCGCCCAACCGCGTCGCGCGGCGAGCCTAACGTCGCTGCCGTGCATCGTGACAAGCAGCGGACGGCCGTCGCGTCGCCGCGGCGCGCTCGCGACGAGACCAGCTGGAAACCACCAGTGCGCGTGCACGACGGCCGCGTCGAGGTGCCTAACTAGGCGTCTGGCGGCACGTCCCTGGCCCCACAGGTAACCGGCGAGCGCTGCCTTGCCGGTCAGCGAACCAGTGACTGTCTCGGCCATCGTTCCAGTATATGCCAACGTTTCCCAGCTACGCGGCGCATAGCGAAATCGGTGCACCGGGACGCCGTCGAGAACTTCGTGCGCCGCAAGACCGCTGGACGCTGGAGCCACGACCTCGACGTTGATGTCATGTGTGGCGAGCGTCTGTGCGAGTGTGAGCAAGAACGAACCAGCCGCGTCCCCTGAAAAGCGCGGGTAGGAATGGGTGAGGAAAACCACCCGGAGCGTCGGCTGCGCGGCTACGACTCCATCGGAGGGAGTGGACCTTGCGGGTCACGCAACGTATCGAGTTGCCGTTGCAGCTCGCGGATCTGCGCGCGCTGGCCGGCGATCTGCTCACCCAACAATCCCGTGGCTAGAAAAACAGAGCCGAGGAGGAGACAGGTCTCCACCAGCGTGAGCAGCGGCCGGTAGCCAACGCCGCCGAAGAGGCGCACGGCGACCGCGATGAGCCCAATCAACACACCCAGCGCAAAGAGGCCGGCGCCTAACGAGCCGAAGAGTAAGAGGGGCTTGCGGCCGAAGCGGAGCTCGAACCAGACCGAGAGCATGTCCAGCACGCCCACCGGAATGCGTCCGATGCCGAACTTGGACTTGCCGGCATGGCGCGGATACAGCGGCACAGGGATCTCTTGCACTGAATACCCCTCCGCGGCCGCGATCGCGATCATGTACCGGTGCCAGTCCGGGCGGATCGGGATCGCGTCCATGATCTCGCGCCGGTAGGCTTTGACCGAGTTGAGATCGCGCACCGGGAGCTTAAAGAGCGCGCGGCTCACGCGGTTGTACACGCGCGACACAAACGCCTTCTCATACACTCCTTGCTTGTAGCCGGTGACCATGTCGGCGTCGCCGGCAAGTATTGGCGCGACGAGACGCGGAATGTCTATAGGCCTATACTGCAAGTCTGCGGGCCAAAAGACCAACACGCCGCCACGCGCGTGTAGGTAACCGGTGCGCAGAGCGTCGGCGATGCCACGCTGGCGGCGGTGCCTAACAAGTTCCAGGAAATCGTAGCGCTCTGTCAGGTCTTTCAACACACGCCAAGTGTCGTCCGTCGACCCATCGTCGACGACGATCACCTCGTACCGCGTTTGTGGATCGAGTGTCGAAAAAGCTTGCGCCGCTTGCTCCATGAAGAGCGGGAGGTTTTCAGCCTCGTCTTTGGCTGGCACGAGCACCGAGACATCGACCACACCACGATCCGCTGAACCGACAACCGCCACAACCTCCGTCGGCGTGACGACACCGAGAGAAGAAGGGCGCGTCGACGGGGGAGGCTGCGTTGCCACGCTCAGACGCGTTTGCGCATCCGCGCCGACAGGACGCCTAACTGATCTCTGTATTTCGCCACGGTGCGTCGCGCGATGTTCACGCCACTCTCGCGCAACACATTCACGATGGCTTGGTCGGTCAGCGGATTCTTGGGGTCTTCGCTCTCGACGAGCTTCTGGATCTGATCTTTAATGCCTCTGGCCGACACATCTTCGCCACCCGTGGTAGACAAGCCTGACGAGAAGAAGAACTTCAGCGGAAGCACGCCGCGCGGCGTCTGCACGAACTTTTCGTTTGTAACGCGGCTGACAGTGGACTCGTGCATGCTCACAACTTCAGCGACTTCGCGAAGGGTCAGCGGCTTGAGATGCTGTACCCCCTTCTCGAAGAAGTCTTTCTGCCGCTCGACGATGTAGTTCATGACTTTGAGCATCGTCTGACGCCGCTGCTCGATGGCCTGAATCATCCAGTTGGCTGAATTCAGCTTGGAGGCGATGAACTCCTTGTTGTCGCCCTCGAACTTCTTCTTGTCCCGCGCGATCTCTTGATACGCGCGACTCAAACGCAAACGCGGGAGGTTCGTGTCGTTCAAAAAGACGTGGTAGTTGCCATCGATCTTCTCGACCACAAGGTCCGGGGTGACGTAATTGTCTTTTTCCGCGCTGAAACGCAGACCGGGTTTGGGGTCGAGCTTCGCGATCTCGTCGGCAGCGCTCTGCACTTCGTGTGGTGAGATACCGAACCGCTTGGAGATCTCGCTCCAGCGGTGGTTGATCAACTCATCGAAGGCTTCGTGCACGAGTCGGAACTGCAGCGTCTGTTCGGCTTTTTCTTCGCGCAGTTGTAGGAGCAAACACTCACGCAGATCACGCGCGCCGACGCCGGCCGGATCCAACGTCTGAATGATGCGGAGCATCTCCTCCGCTTCGGCCATGGTGTAGAGCGGCAGCTCGCGGTCGAAGTTTTCTTCGGTGTCGGCCGCGCGCGCGACTTCATCGTTGATGCTCGTGACGATCTCTTCGAGCGTGCAAGAGAGGTAGCCGTCTTCGTTGATGTTGCCGATGAACTCATCGGCGAGCATCCCTTGGCGCGGGGTGAGCTCGAGCAGATGCACCTGATCGATAAGGTGATCGGAGAGGTCGCGCGATTCGACACTGACTGGCTCGAAGTATTCGCGCTCCTCGTATTCCTCTCGCCGAATGCCTGTGTCGAAGCCCTCGAGCAGAATCTCTTCCCAATCGATCTCGCCGGCGGACTCGCTCTCCTTCTCTTCGGGCGTCGGCTCAGTTTCGCCTAACGATTCTGCGCTCTCCTCCGCCTCCTCGGCTTCTTCTTCTTCGGGTTCGAGCAGCTCGAGAAACGGATTGGTGAGTAGCTCCTGCTTGAGGTGCTGTTGCAGGTCGAGCAAAGGCATGTAGAGCAGATCCATCGCCTGATACAGGCGTGGATTGATCTTCATCTCCTGCCGGAGCGAAGTGCTCTGATGCAGCCCTTGCCTCATGCTACTTGACCCTCCGCCGCGAAGCGCGCACGCAAACGTGCGGTAAGAGTTGGCCCGAGGTAAATCTCGGCGACCGTCTCGTCGTAGACGAGCTGTCTTACGGTGCCCGAGACCTTGACCTGCCCATCGAACATGATGTAGGCACGGTCTACGATGTCGAGTGTTTGCTCGACGTTGTGGTCACTTATCAGGACGCCAATCCCGCGGTGCCGCAACCCCGCCACGATCGTCTGGATATCGTGAACGGCGATGGGGTCTACGCCGGCAAATGGCTCGTCCAGCATCATGAATTTGGGATGGGTGACCAGCGCCCGGGTGATTTCCAACCGTCGTCGCTCGCCACCGGATAGGCTATACGCCTTGTGGCGTCGCAGGTGCTTGATGCTCAATTCGTCCAGCAGCTGTTCGAGCCGCGCCTCCCGCTCACTTCCCGACAGACCGAGCGTCTCGAGGATGGCCAGGATGTTGTCCTCGACGGAAAGCTTGCGAAAGACAGACGGCTCCTGCGAAAGATACCCGATGCCACGGCGCGCGCGGCGATACATGGGCATCTTTGTGATGTCGGTACCATCGAGAAGGATGCGACCTTCCAGCGGCTCAATGAGCCCGACGATCATATAGAACGTCGTTGTCTTTCCCGCCCCGTTAGGACCTAACAAGCCGACGATTTCGCCCTGTTGTAGTCGCACGTCGACGTCGTTTACCACCTTGCGGCGGCGATAAGCCTTCGTGAGGTGCTGCGCCTCGAGCACACTGCCTTGAGCGACGGTGAGCGACTCACCGCTCGTGCGCGAGCCGCGCACCGCATGCTCGCCCGTCTCGCGCAACGCTTCAGCGATCTGTCTCCGCCGTGGGGCGATTTCTGTCCAAAGGTGCGGAGCGACACTTATCCGCGAGACGTTGTTCGAAACAGGCTCCATGCCGAGCCTGACGAGTCCTTCCGCGGCAAGGCGTGGCAGGACGGACATTGATAGGTGCGCGCGCACTTCATCGAGTCCGAGGCGTCCAGCCTCGTGATCTGCATCGCGGCCTTCTGCACGCAGCGCGCTGAGGTAGTCGTCGCGATAACGCATCGTCGCGCGATCGAGAGAGGCGACGCCGGCGTCATCGGCCTCACTGATCACGGCGTGCAAGGCGAACAAAACGGATCTGTCACCGGCTGACTCCAGCAGCGCGCGAACGCGCGGCGGGAGCAACGGGAAGAGCGCAACAAGCGGCGTTTCGCCGTTCACTCTTGAAGCCCTGGCTGTGGCCTCCCCGCTGGTGGCCGCCGCGGTGGCGTGCGCGAATTGCGAGGGTTCGCGCGGCTGGTGTCGTTGGGCGAAACAGGCTCTACGTACACACCCGTCGCCATGTCCAGCACTCGCACGATTTCCGCCTCACCTTTGGCGAACTCAACTTCTATGAGTCGTCCGCGCACATAGTTGATCGCGGGCGACCCACGCGCCACCGAATCGCTTGGCGGCACCTGGAAATACGAGCTGGCGTTACCGGACGCGACGAGGTTGCGAACCTCGGGGCGAGACGTGGTATCGGTCGGAGGGAGCGAGTCGAACACAGCGTGAATGGTATCGCCGCGCAACCAGTCGCGCTCGTCGGTGACGATTTTGGTCGTGTCGGGATCGGATTCTGCGTACGCGGCGCCAACGCCGAAGAATTCACGGATGCGCTGGTTAGGCATGATGACGTGCAGCGAATCAGCAAAGATGTCGCGCTCTGGCGTGGTCGCGTGCGCGCGACGGCCAAAGGCGAAGGCCTGCTGCAGCTTTTGCTGATTGACGCGCAAGTCGATCGTGTCGGCGCGCAAGGTGAAGTCCTTACTGACGGCCGTGGCGCTATCCTGGGAGACGACGCGCTCCGCCTGACGATTGCGGGCGTAGATATCGATGGCTTTGCCACGCAGGGTGTAAGGCTCGGAGCCTGTGCTCTCGATGATGGGAGTCAGCATCAAGCGCGCGTATTCACGGCCGTTGTCCACAAAGCCGGAGTCGCTGCGCGCGACAAGATCGGTACGCGTCAGCACAACACGGCGCGAGGCGTAGAACAGCGAGTCCCCCTCCCCGACGATCTGATCGGCGACGAGGGTGACCGGCGCCGCTTCTTTGCCTAACGAATCGCGCTCGATGAACGTGATTGTCGGGCGGCCACGACCGATGAGACGCGGCGTGGGGCGGAGTCCGCGCACGGCACGCCAGTACTCGGCGTTAGGCCCGACCATCGTCGTACCATTTGGCAGCGTCGCCCTAACGCCATTTTCGAGCAGCAGCCGTTCGTCGCTGCCGAAGTAGCTCATCTTATCCGCGTCGAGGTTGATGCGCTTCTCGCGGTACTTGACGTTGCCGATCAGGTAGTAGATGCGGCTGTCTTCGTACGTCTCGGCGCTGTCTGCCGTGATCGTTATGTCTTGACGAGCGCAGCGTCCCGTTAGGCCGCCGCCGATGTACGAGATATAGTTGTCGCTGTTCGGGTTTTTCACCGCTTGCGCACGGGACCCCGGATTCCCGATGACATCGAGCCTGCAGCGCTGCCCTGGGGCCGTTTCACCAGGCGGTCTTGGCGGAGCGCCCTTTGGCACTGTGTCCGGCCGGGCGACCGGTTGCACTGGTTTTGCCGTGGTGTCGGGGATCTGCTTGAGCGTATCGGCGGGGGCGCGTACAGGTGGTGGCGCTACTGGCTGCGGAGGCTGTGCGCGACGACCACCGACGCATGCGGCGACACCGATAAGTATCAACTGCAGGCCACGCCTAACGTTGCGTCTCATTGCTTTGGAATTGCCACGCGCGCGCCTGTCGCTTTCGGGTCCTTGAGGATGCGGACGGTGTTCAAGTCAGGATCGGAGATGAAACCGATCCCTGACAACACCCGACCATCCGGCATCGTCAGGCGGAAGGCACTGTCGCTGGAGACTTCGTTGCGTCCTGGATCGTAGCGCAGCTCCGGCGTTGTAAGGCGCCGGCCAGCGGTCGATACGACGACGACATCGCCACGCGCTTCCATCGTGCCCAGACGCATATTGTACGTCCCGGCGCGCGAAGTCAGCGTCGCGTCTTTGGCTCCGGTAGCCGTGTAGAACACCGCGTTGACTTTACGCAATTCCGTTCGTGTGTTGTCGTCGTACATGAGCGCCGTATCGCTCCTGAGGTCAGCACGTCGCACACCGGCGTCCGTGATCACCGTAGACATGCCGATAATCATTTGGTCGGCCGAGTCAGGAAGCGGCGCGACTCGGGCGCTTGGCGGCTCCTGCAGGTCCTGACACGCCGCTAGTGCGCTGACAGCCCACACAATCGCCAGGACACGCACGAGCGGCGCGCGGGAGGTCACACAACCCCCGCACGCATGAGGTCGTGCAAGTGCACGACGCCGACTACGCGGTCTGCGTCATCGAGTACAGGCATGGCCATGATCCCAAATTGCTCCATGCGGTACACCACTGCGCTTGCGAGTTCCTCCGCACGAGCAAGCTTGGGAGTGCGCGTCATCACTTGCCCGAGCGCCATTGGGAGGAAGTCATCCTCGCGCTCGAGCACGCGGGTCAGATCCCCGGCTGTGAAGACGCCCTCGATCGTCCCGTCGCCATTGGCCACGACGACGATGCCTCGGCGCTCTGCCAAGGGAACCATCGCCTCGCGCAGCGTCGCCGACGGCGGAAGCATGGGCAGGCGATCCGTCTCCATGAGGTCCCGCACGCGGGTGAGCAGCTTGCGTCCCAACGCGCCCCCCGGATGCAGGCGCGCGAAATCCTCGCGTTTGAAGCCTTTGCGTTCGAGGATCACGACGGCAAGCGCGTCGCCTAACGCGATCTGAATGGTCGTGCTCGTCGTGGGAGCGAGGTCGTGCGGACACGCCTCCTCGCGCACCCACGCATCGAGCACGGCGTCGCTTTCGCGCGCGAGCGTGGAGTCGGCGACAGCGGTTATACCCACCAGCTTGGCGCCGAAGCGTTTGAGATGCTGCAGGAGAGTGATGACCTCCTCGGTTTCGCCGCTCTTCGAGATAAGAATGGCGACATCGTCGGCACCGACCATTCCGAGATCGCCATGTACCCCTTCCACGGCGTGCATGAACGTCGCCGGCGTTCCCGTCGACGTGAGCGTTGCGGCGATCTTGCGCGCGATGAGACCGGACTTGCCGACGCCGCTCGCGATGACGCGTCCGTGCGTCGCCGCGATCAGATTCACGGCCTTCACGAACCCGTCGCCGAGACGCTGAGCTGTTTCGGCGAGCGCATCACGCTCCATTTCCAGCACGCGGCGCCCATGCGCAAGAATCTCGTCGCGCTTCACGCTGGAATCTCCTCGGTGTCGCGGCTTGCGACGTACCACTCAACCAGACTATCCCATTCACCCCGGGTGCGAAGGAGCAGCTCGGCGAACTCGCGAACCGCTCCCGCGCCTCCTGGCCGCGTTAGGCGCACAACCGCGACGGTTGCTGCTTCCGCTGTGGCGTTGGCCACGGCTACGGGGAGCGCGACCTCGCGCATGATGCCGAGATCGGGGAGGTCGTCGCCGACGCATGCGATATCGGCCATGCTGACCCCGGCGCGCTGTGCCAGGCGGCGAACGGCAACGACTTTGCGCGCGTGTTCATCCTGGATCACGTCGTGGATGCCTAGCTCCTGCGCCCGCAGCTCGACGCTCTTGGAGACACGGCCGGTGACAATCGCGACGCGGATCCCCGCGCGCTGGAGCATCTTGATGCCGAGACCGTCCTGAATGTCATAGCGCTTGAGCTCGAGCCGCTTTCCTTCCATGTCGCCGAGCACGACGCCGCCATCGGTCAGCACGCCGTCGACGTCGAGCACGACGAGCTTGATGCGTTTGGCAAGGGCTTCGGAGAGCGCACCGGTCACGAACGACGCGCCTCCCACACGGCTACGGCACGCCTAACGAGCTGCGGCAGATGACTCAGCGGAAGCATGTTGGGGCCGTCGCTCGGAGCGGAGTCGGGATCGGGATGCGTCTCGATGAACAGACCTTGCGCACCTGCCGCCACCGCCGCGAGCACGAGTGCTGGAATGTGCTGGCGCGTCCCGCCGCTCGAGCCGTCACTCCCCTTCCCCGGTTGCTGCACCGAGTGCGTGCCATCGAAGATCACGGGCGCAGCAACGGCCTCGCGCAATGCTGCGAATGCACGCATGTCGACGACCAAGTCGCCATAACCGAAGAACGTACCGCGCTCAGTGATGGCGATGTCGTTAGGCGATGACGCGCGTGCGCGCGCGCCGCGCACCTTGGCTGCCGATCCCTTCATCCCCTCTGGATGCATCCACTGCCCTTTCTTGATGTTGACTGGCTTCCCCGTTGCACCGGCAGCTTCAAGCAGATCTGTCTGACGGCAGAGAAATGCCGGTATCTGAAGCACGTCCACAACTTCAGCGACAGCAGCACATTGCTCCGGGAGATGAACATCGGTCAGCGTGCGCAGACCGGTCTCTGCCCGGACACGCTCGAGCGCCCGCAACCCTTCATCGAATCCTGGCCCACGTGCCGCGCCCCGATTGGAGCGGTTGGCTTTGTCGAAGCTCGCCTTGAAGATCACACCACCGGGAACATCTCCCGCCACGCGCGCGACAGCCTCTGCCACACGCAGGTTCAGCGCATCTGACTCGACGACGCATGGCCCCGCGATGAGAAATAGCTGATCCGGCGGGAAGGGTGGGGGTGGCGCCGTCATGAAAGTGCGTGAAAGGTGCTAGTCGCCAGCGCTGGCGAGCTGGCCCGACGGGCTAATTGCCGTCCCGCGCCGGCGCTTCTCGAGGATAGCCGCCGCAATGAAGCTGGCGAAGAGCGGGTGTGGACGGCTGGGCCGCGACTGCAGCTCGGGATGGAACTGGCAGCCGATGAACCACGGATGCGCGGACAGCTCCACCATTTCAACCAGCGACCCATCGGGAGAAAGCCCACAGAGCCGGAGCCCTGCCCCCGTGAACTGATCACGGTAGGCATTGGAGACTTCATAACGATGACGATGGCGCTCGCTCACTTCCGGGACGCCATAGATCTCGGCCACTTTTGAGCCGCGCGCTAGACGGCACGGGTAGGCGCCTAACCGCATCGTGCCGCCCATATCGGTCACGTGCTGTTGCGACTCCATGAGGGATACAACCGGATGCCCGCATTCAGGTGCAAACTCGCTTGAGTGGGAGTCATCGAGACGCAGGACGTTGCGCGCGAGCTCGATCATCGCGACTTGCATCCCGAGACAGATACCAAAGAATGGCATGCCGGTGTCACGCGACGCGTGGATCGCCTCGACCATGCCGTCGATGCCGCGGACGCCAAATCCGCCAGGGACGAGGAGCGCGTCATACGTCGACAGGATCTCGCGCGCTCGATCCATGGACGTGAAGAGGTCGCTCGAGAGCCAGGAGATGTCGACGCCGACGTCGTTGGCGATGCCGCCGTGAATCAGTGCTTCGTGCACACTCTTGTAACTGTCGACGAGCTCTGTGTACTTGCCAACGACGGCGATACGCACGCGTTCATGCGGATTCACCACGCGCTGTACCATCGTGCGCCACGCGCTGAGATCGGGGTCGCGTGATTCAAGTCCGAGCCGCCGAATTATCCGCTCGTCGAGCCCCTGATCGTGGAAGGTCAGCGGGATTTGATAGATCGTGGGGACATCGCGGCTTTCGATCACGTTGCCGAATTCGACGTTGCAGAAGAGCGCGATTTTTCTCTTCACGTCTTCGGAGAGCGGGCGCTCTGTACGACAGATGAGAAAGTCGGGCTGGATTCCGATCTCCATCAGCTCGCGGACCGAGTGCTGTGTCGGTTTGGTCTTCACCTCGCCGACTGCCGCGATGAACGGGACAAGCGTTAGGTGAATGAAGATCGCGTTCTCGCGGCCGACTTCCTGTCGGAACTGCCGGATCGCCTCGAGGAACGGCAGCGATTCGATGTCACCGACAGTGCCGCCGATTTCGACGATCACGACGTCGTTGCCTGGGGCGAGCCGTTTGACCGCGGACTTGATCTCGTCGGTGATGTGCGGGATCACCTGAACGGTGGAGCCGAGGTATTCGCCACGGCGCTCTTTGTGGATGACGTTGAGATAGATGCGGCCCGTTGTGACGTTGTTGAGCTGAGAGAGTGAGCGATCGATGAAGCGCTCGTAGTGTCCGAGATCGAGATCGGTCTCAGCGCCGTCGTCAGTGACGTACACTTCGCCGTGCTGGAACGGGGACATCGTCCCCGGATCGACGTTGAGGTACGGATCGAACTTCATGATGGAGACGCGCAGGTCGCGTTCCACCAAGAGCCGCCCAATGGAAGCGGCGGCAATCCCTTTGCCTAACGAGGATACGACGCCTCCAGTGACGAAGATGTAGCGAGTGACAGGATTTGGGTGCACGCTCGGCATCTATGATCGTCCGGCAAAACGGGTTTCCCAATGCGCATTGGCGCGCATGAGATCTTCCTCGCTGTCCACTGCAATTGGAGCACGGGCGTCAACGAGGGCGACGCCCATCGCCATCCCTGCCGCGAGCGGCCGCAGCTGTTCTAAACGTTCGCTTTGCTCGAGGGCGTGGGGCGGTAGTTGAATCCAGCGCTGCAAGGCTTGGCGCGTGTAGGCGTATACGCCGAGGTGTTGCCTAACGAGCGTGTCGCGCAGTGCCTTGTCGGCTGGCTGTTGAAGGAATGGGATTAGGGCGCGCGAGAAGTACAGCGCGCGGCCGTCGTCGGCGCAGACGACTTTCACTACGTCGCGGTCTTCGAATACGCTTATGGCCGCGCGCACTGCGGCCGTTCCCAGTTCAAACCCACGCGCGGACACCATATCGCGGGCGCCGCGAACGGCTTCAGGCGGGATGAACGGCTCGTCCCCCTGGACGTTCACGATGACATCAAAAGCGTCGTACTCGCGGCCAGCGCCTAGCGCGACCTCTGCGACCCGATCGGTGCCTGAAACGTGGTCAGAGCGCGTGATCGCGACTGTGGCGCCCGCTGCGGCGACCACTGACGCGATCTCACCGCTGTCAGTCGCGACGACGACCTGGTCAACGATTTCCATTGCGCTGACGTGCTCCCAGACGCGGACGATGAGCGGTTGTCCCGCGAGGAGGCGAAGAGGTTTTCGGGGCAGGCGCGTCGCCCCGAGTCGGGCGGGGATGACGGCGAGGGTCCTCATCGGGACCGACAGCACGCGTGCGAGGGCGGGAAAAGCACGCCTCGCAAGTTACATGGGGCGACCGCTACTTCAAAGGACGCTAGCGGCCCGGCGTTGGGGCTGAAAACGGCGGGTCGACGCGCCAACGGGCCACGTAAGCAACGCCCAAGGAATCGGTGAGCACGCCCCAGACGCGATCACCGTCCATGCGATGGATTTCCTGGCGCCGGTCTACGCGAACGCGGCCAAGATAGACCCCGCTCGGCTCAAACACATCGTACACGTTAGGCTCCCTCAGCCGTCGCACAGGTGGTCGGGGCTGTCCAGGCTCCGGAATCGGCGCGTCCTCCGATTCAACGGGCTCCGCAATCATATGAAGCTTCACCCAGATTCGACCGTCTTCACCAGACAGGAGCCTCGAGTACGCTGGCTTAGATCCAGGTATGCTGGGACCCGACCAATTCCAATCAGGAACTGCCGTGCGCATGTGCCACGTGAGGCGCGCGCGCTCGTAGTCGGCCTCCTCAGGCAACACGTGAACGGGCATCCGATCCATTTCGATGCGACGTGGACGGTCACTATGTGTGACGTAGACCGCGTACGTGCCGGTCCCGCCCGAGAGGAGAGCGCCGGTGCGATTCCATGTGTAGGTCACCTGCGGTGCGAATGGCAGGTACAGCGAGGCAAAGACTTGCTTACCGCGCGCGGCCAGTTGCGGCGTCGAGTCGACCCAGCGAGGGATCATCACCGTGTCGCGCACGACGCCAGCAGAGTCGAATCGCACAAAACTCACTTCGCCGATGATGTCGCGCGATGCGTCGCGCCGCACGGGGAGTCGCAAGACGATCGCACCAGCCGCATCGGTGTGTAATCCGTCCTCCGTGAACCACCCCGAGATCGGGACGCGCCATTGTCCTGTGTAGTCGCCGTCCGGCGAGTAGATGTTCACGCGTCCATGAAAGGCGTCCCACATCGCGAGCTTCTCGTTAGGCAAGATGCCAAGGCCAGTCACTTGTTCGAATTCACCAGGGCCGGCGCCTTTCCGCCCAACAAACCGCACGAGCTTGCCAGTCGAATCGAAGAGCTTGAGGGATGGACCTTGGCCGTCATATACGAAGATGCGACTGTCGCTGGTGACGGCGATCTCTTGGATGCGGCCAAACGTGATTGAGTCGTTCCCATCGGCTTCGCCGATTTGCTGCTCCAGAACCAAGCGACGTTCGGGTTCGTTAGGTACGACGCCGCTGGTGCGTGCGACAATTGTGTCGCCAGTCGAGTCGAACACCGTATGCCATGAGGCTGTTTGTGCACTCCGAAGACCGTTGCCGCAAGCAGCGGTTGCGACAAGCGCCAGTAGCGTGAATCGCCTCATGGTTGTTGGACACGTCTGATAGCCGCCGCGTACACGCGGCTACCGACCGCCAGGATGCATGCGGCGAGTGTCAGGAAAATCGCTGCCACAGTCAAGATCGAATAGCCAACGCCCTGCTCCCCGTACACGCGATCCGTGAACTGGCCAACGGCAACCGGCCCCATCGTGAAGCCAATGACGTTGAGCGCGAAGAAGAAGAGCGCGGTGATCTGGCCGCGCATGCGTGGTGGTGCGAGGTCGACGAGTGCGGCCGGCGCCGCGCCGAACGGGAGCGCATGGAAGATGTTGAGCGGGATGAGCAGAAGCTTGGCGGTTGTGTCGTCGCGCGTGGTGTAGAGTGCCGCGCCGGCAGCCAGTGCGCCGAGCGCTCCCACCGTGCCGATCAGCAACCGGCTGCCGAGGATGCCGCGTTCGCGCCAGCGGTCAGCAATCCAGCCGCCAGCGACGATGCCTAACGTGCCGAAGATTGTTGTTCCGCCGCCCATGTACAGGCCGATCTCACTTGCTGTCCAGCCGTGCACGCGACCGAAATAACTTGGCAACCACGCAGCTGTCCCGTAGTTCACCAGAGTGTACACGGCGTATCCAATCGTTAGGTACAGGAACGCCGCGCGCAGCTTGTTGACGTGCGCGATCGTCTCTCGGACCGTCGCTCCCGCTGTTCCGCGACGCGACGGTTCGCGAACGGTGACCGCGACGAGGAGAGCGATCAGCAGCCCTGGAAGGCCGACCACGAGGAAGACAGCCTGCCATGGGCGGATCGCGCCAACGATCGGCAGCGTCGGCGCCGCCATTCCGGCGACGGCATCAACGGTCACGCCACTGATGAAGTACGCCAGGCCAGAACCGATGAAGACGGCGGCACTAAAGAATGAAAGCGCCGTGGCCAGTCGCTTCGGCGGAAACAGGTCACCGAGCAGTGAGACAGCTGGCGGAATCAGGGCGGCTTCCCCGATGCCAACGCCGGTACGCGCGATGAGCAGCTGCGCGTACCCTCTCGCTATGCCGAAAAGCGCCGTCATCGCGCTCCAAACAGCGATACCGATGGCCATGAGGTTGCGCCGATTCCACGAATCCGCGAGGCGTCCAAGGGGCAAGCCTAACGTCGCGTAGAAGAGACCAAATGGGACACCGACCAGAAGCCCCATGCGGGTGTCACTGATGGCGAGGTCTCGCTTTATGGGGTCGAGCAGCAGCGTGAGAATCTGCCGGTCGATATGCGCCGATACATTCGCGAGGAGGAGTAATACGACGACATACCAGGCATAACGCGGCGCTGGATAGCCGCTGTCTACGTGCGCTTGTTCCACGCGTCAGCGAGGGTGATAAAGTTCTTGAGCAAGTGCATCCCCTGTGGAGTGAGCACCGATTCGGGGTGGAACTGAACGCCCCAGACTGGGTGTTGGCGGTGCCGCACCGCGTGAATCTCCTCGGGGTCGTCCTGCGCCTTGGCGGTCACTTCCAGCTCGTTAGGCAATGACAAGGGATCGATCACGAGCGAGTGGTAACGCATCACGCAGAGCGGCGACGGTAACCCTTCAAACAGATCGCTGCCTGCGTGCTGCACGTTCGACGTTTTGCCGTGCATGACACGCTTCGCGCGAATGGTGCGCCCACCAAACGCTTCTCCAATCGCCTGATGCCCGAGGCAGACGCCTAACAGCGGAATCCTCCCTGCTACGTGCCTGACGAGCGGAACACAAATCCCTGCCTCGCTCGGCGTGCACGGTCCTGGCGACAGCACGATCGCCGTCGGGTTGCGCGATGCCACATCGTCGACTGTCACCGCGTCATTCCGATGCACCTCGAGCTCGGCACCCAACGAACCTAGATGCTGCACCAGGTTGTACGTGAACGAGTCGTAATTATCGACGAGAAGTATCCGCACGTTAAGGAGGGGGGGGGGTCGGATCTTGAAATACGTGTTCTAACTCGCGCACCTGCGTACCATTTTCACGCGGCGTGAATTTGGTACGCGGGTGCGCGGTTTAGGACACGTATTTCAAGATCCGACCCCGGTTAGGCTCGTGGATGATACTTCTTGTGCACGGTGCGCAGGTACTCACGATCGACATGCGTGTAGATCTGCGTCGTCGAGATGTCGGCGTGACCGAGCATGTCCTGCACGGCGCGAAGATCGGCGCCGCCTTCGAGAAGGTGCGTCGCGAACGAGTGACGTAACGTATGTGGAGTCACTGTTTTTCCGATTCCCGCACGTTTCACATGCTTCTGCAGGATCCCCCACGCCCCCATGCGGGACAGCGGGCGGCCCCGGGCGTTCAAAAAGAGCCGTCCGTTTCCCTCTCCTTTTTCGAGACGCGGACGCAGCTCGCGCAAATAGAGCGCGACCGCGGCGATTGCCGACCGGCCGATCGGGACCATCCGCTCCTTGGCTCCCTTCCCGATGACGCGCACCAAACCCTGCTCGAAGAGGACGTCCTTGGTATCCATCGTCAGCCACTCGCCAACTCGCAGCCCCGCACCATAGGCGAGCTCCAGAATGGCGCGATCACGAAAGGCGAGCGGCTCGTCCACAGTCGGCGCGCCTAACAAGCGTTCGATCTCGTTCACGCTCAACACATCTGGAAGCGTGCGCCAGCGTTTTGGCAGCTGCAGTCGCTCACTCGGATCGGCCGTCGCGTGCCCCTCGCCGAGCAGGAACTTGTAATAGGTCCGAATGGCGGAGACGTTGCGCCGAATGGACGCTGGTGAGAGGCCGAGGTCCTTCAGGTGGTAGACGTAGTCACGCAGGGTGGTCGGCTTTACTCCCTGTGGCTCCTTCGCACCTTTGACTCGCGCGAACGTCGCGAAGCGCGCAACATCCCGCGCGTATGCCTCACGAGTGTTTGTGCTCGCCCCTCCTTCGAGAGAGAGAAAGTCATCGAAGCGCTCGAGCAAGTACGGCCGCGCAATCTCGTCAGGCACATCCGGGGTGGCGCGCTGGATCATTTCTTCCCGCCCTTTCGATTCTTGCGACGCCAATACAGCCATCCGACCATTGCAGCGAGTAGCACCGATGCGGCGATCGCCGCCCCCCAGCCCAGGCGCTGCAGCAACCTGACGAGTGTTTCCCAGTTCGCGCCAGCGCGAAACGCGAGAAAGGTGATGAGCCCGTACCAGAGGCCAGACGCAAGCGCGATTGCGATCGCTGGCCCGAACGGCTTGATGTGCAGCGCACCGGCAAACGGCGGCACGATTGCGCGCACGCCGGGAATGAAGCGACTCAAGAAGAATGCGGCTGTCCCAAAGCGGCCGTACAGGGCCTCGAAACGCTTCTCCGCTGGATCATGCGGTGCCAGGCGCAGCCACTTCTCTACGCGGCGCTTTCCTATGCGAGTGCCGACGCCCCACATGACCATTGCCCCGGCGACATTGCTCAGCCAAACGGCGAGTAACGGCGCGAGTGGCGACCGCTCCTCGCGCGCAGCGACGAAGGATCCTAACGCGGCGATAACGTCCGCTGGAATCGGCGGAAAGACATTCTCGACAAAAGCGAGGATACCTAACGCCGTGTTCAGAAGCAGCGGAGAGAGGCTACCGAGCCAGTCCAACAGCGACGTCAGCACGGCCGCTCAACCTTCAGATGGGACTAACGTGGCCACCGCCACGCATGCAAGACCTTCTTCCCGGCCAATCCACCCGAGTCCCTCGTTTGTTTTCCCTTTGATGCTGATCGCCGTCTGTTCGATGCCCAGGGCGCCGGCCAGGCGCTCCTGCATCGCGTTCCGGAAGGGTGCGATCTTCGGCCACTCAGCGATGACAACGACGTCGACCTGTTGTGCGCGCCAGCCAGCAACGCCGGCGCGAGTGACCGCCGCTTTGAGCATCTCAATCGAGTCGCGGCCTTGGTTCGCCGGATCCTGGTCTGAGAACATCGCCCCAATGTCGCCAAGCGCCGCCGCGCCTAACACGGCATCCGTGATGGCATGAGCCACGGCATCGCCATCGCTGTGGCCTGCCAAGTGGCGATCACCAGGAATAGCCACGCCGCCTAACAGGCACGGGCCACCAGAAGCAAAGCGATGTGAATCGTAACCGATGCCGACGCGGGTCACGCCGCGACGGCCTCGTTGGACTGAATGATCGAGTAGTCCTGTCTGCGGCGGGCCGGTGTAAAGCCAGCATCACGGATCAAGTGCTCCAGCTCCGCGGTGGTTGTGCGATGCGTCGTGTTCGCCGCCGAGACGACGTTTTCCTCGATCATGAGGGAGCCGAAGTCATTGCAGCCAAAGCGCAGCGCGAGTTGACCGATCTTCATCCCCATCGTGACCCAACTCGATTGCAGGTTAGGCACGTTGTCGAGCGCGATGCGGGCGATGGCGACTGTGCGCAGGTAGTCGACCGCGTCGGTCTTGGGCATGTGCGACATCGTCGGCGTGTTCTCTGGCTGCAGCGGCCATGTGATAAACGCCGTGAAGCCTCCTGTGCGTGCCTGCACTTCACGCACTCGCGCCAGGTGCTCCAACCGCTCGGCCAACGTCTCGCCGATGCCGTACATCATCGTCACCGAGGTCTTCATTCCCTCGTTATGCGCTAGCTCCATGATTTCGAGCCAGCGATCAGCGCCTGCCTTCTTGGCAGCGACTATGTCCCTAACGCGTTGGACCAGAATTTCGCCGCCGCCGCCGGGAATCGAGTCGAGACCAGCAGCCTTGAGCTGACGGATGACCTCGACGGCGTCCATGCGAAACAGCGTCGAGAAAAAGTCGACTTCGCTGGGGCTGAAGCCGTGAATGTGAATGGGATGGTACTTCTTAATGTACTTTAGCAGGTCGAGGTACCACTCGAAGGGGATGTACGGATTGTGGCCTCCCTGAATGAGAATCTGCACGCCACCTAACGCTTTGGTTTCTTCGATCTTGGCGCCGATCTGCTCGAACGAGAGCGTGTACCCTTCGCCGTGCTTCGGCCGCCGATAAAAGGCACAAAAGCCGCAATCAGCTACACAGACGTTGGTGTAGTTGATGTTGCGGTCGACGATGTACGTGACGGTGTTATGTGGATGCTTGGCGGCGCGAACGCGGTCTGCCTCGAGGCCGAGCTCGAGGAGGGGGGCGTCGCGGTAGAACTCCAGAAGAGAGGTCAGAGGTCGGAGGTCTGAGGTCTGAGGGAAAGCTAGTGCGTTCTCTACGGCATGGGCATACGGCGGATCTCTTTGGTCTGCACGATCCGAGTTGCCGCGATGTGGCGGCCGTCAGGGGAGATTTGAGGGTGCAGGATGCTCGCATCGCCCCGCGTGAGCTGCCGCGGCGAACCGCCTGTCGCCGAGATCGAGAATAGCTGTGGCCGCCCGTCAGCGATCGCGGAGTAAACGATCGACTTCGCGTCAGGCGTCCAGTCCACACCGCCGTACGTGTGCGCCGCGAACTCAACGAGCATGCGCTGCTGGCTCCCATCGGGTCGCGTGATCCAGATCTGATGCACTCCTGGCCGAGCAATCCCTTCGATCGCGATGTCGTCAGACGCGGGCGACCAAGACGCCATCTCCGCCGATGGGATTTGGCCCAAAGGAATCTTGCGGTGCGTTAGGGGGCGGCCGGTCAAGGGATCGATTGTGACTATTCCTGCATAGGTGCCGCGCCCTTCGCCTTTGTCCGGCCGGAGCCATCCAGTGAAAAGGAGTCGTCGGCCATCGCGGGACCAATCAGGAGAGCCGACTTCCCAGCCGTACTCCGTTAGGCGAATCTCCGCTGAATCGCCAGTGCGTCTGACGTAGATGTCGTCGGTCGAGCCAGGAGAGGCGTAGAGCGGAACCGCGTGCGTCGAGCGGTGCGAGTGGTAGGCGATCCACCGCGCGTTAGGTGACCAGACGGGCTGGAAGTCTTCGTGGAATCCTGCGATCACTGGCCGCATTTCGCCGGTGACGTTAACCGCCGAATCGAGCTCGATGAGCCCGCCTTCCCAGTTCAGCACCCAATCGGCCGCAAGGAATCCTCCATAGGCGAAACCAAGCGCCTTGCCGTCCGGTCGCCACGACGGAAGAAAGCCCCCGGGAACGAGCGCGCGTGGCTCGCCGCCATCAATCGGGAGGACCACGATCGACATGTCGATGGCCGTGTGCGTCCAGTACAGCTGACCATTCACGATGTGAGGCGCGGCTTCCTCGGCTGGCGTAGCGACGATGCTTCGCTTGGCGCCCGTCGCGAGCTCGATCTCGTAGAGGTCCGTGTCACGATCGGCGTCAGGTCGATGCCGCTCGCTAGGACGAAGCGCGTCCGGCGTCGAAAGCGCGATGATGGCCTTTCGGCCGTCCGCAGTCAGCGCGACCGGCGAGAAAGAAGGATCGGCATCGAGGTCACGCGCCCGCACAACCACTTCGCCATTGGTGAGTCCAAACTCAGCAAGTACGGATGTGCCTAGCGAGTCGGCGACCATTAGGAGCAACGATTTGGCGTCCGGCAGCCACGTTAGGCCCGTGATGCGACCGCCGACATCGTATCGTCGGAGACTATCGATGTGGCCTGCGTACACGGCATGCGCTGGCTCACCGAGCCGAGCGTAGGCCTCGAAATACGCGACCTGCCGTCCATCAGCGGACCATTGCGGTCGTGCGTTCGCTGGTATCGGCAGACGTTGGACGCTGTCGCCGTTCCGAGCGTACCAACCGAACGCGCCGCTACGCCAGCCGAGGACGATCGGCTCACTTGCGGCGTTGAAGGTCGTAGCTCGCGCTGAGTCGACGATGTTGGCGACGCTCGACGCGGCTTCGGCATGCTTTTCCAGATCGATCGTGCGTACAGACAGTGGCCAGCGCAGCGGAAGCGTCGCGGATCGCCCGTTAGGCGATATGGTGGCCAACACGCGATGCGCTTCAAACCAGACGGGTGGAGACTCGGAATACAGGGTCTCCACGTTGACCGCGTCATCGACCGGCGCGCTGCAAGACGCTGCGAGCGCAGCAAATACAACAGTCTTTACCACAGGGGACACAGAGGACACAGCGAGTTAACTCTCGTTAGGGCTTCGTTGCGTGATACACGTAGCGAGATAACCGGCCACTGGCGGTCAGGTCGTGCACAACCTGTAAGAAGGCCTGAACGCCTTCGAACGTCGATGGACCTTCGATTCTCGCCAGTTCGTCCTGAACCCGCTGTCGCGCAGCGCGTCTCCGCTCTGAAATCGTCGCGGCATTGTCACTTCCGTCGTTCACGCGGATGAGACGTAGACCGGCTTCCTCGATGAGACGCTCCGTGTAACCAGGCGGGACGAACAGAAAGAATCCGATCGACGATCGTACTGCGAGCTCCGAATTATTCACCGCCCCGGTCACGACGACCGGGTCAGTAAAGGTCATGACGCCTCCTGGACGAAGCACGCGCGTCCACTCGCGCAGCACGAGCTGCCGATCGCGCAGATGGTTGAGTGCATCGATGCACAAGAGCGCGTCGAACTCAGCGTCGGCAAACGGCAAGCGTTCGTTCGCGTCGGCCTGGATCCAGCGAGTCCGGTCAGCGACACCTGTTTGGTGCGCGAGCGTTTGCGCATTCGCAACGCCTTCCGCGTTGTTGTCTAAGCCTGTTAGGCGGCAGCCAGTGGTCTGAGCTACGTAGCACCCCGGTCCGCCGGAGCCGCACGCGATCTCGAGGAGATGATCCGTGGCTGTGACATCCATCCACTCGAGGAAGCCACGTAACTCTGCGACCGTGAGCCAACTATTCTGACCGATGTCTTCGCCGTACGTCTCGCGACGAACCTTTGCCATCACAGCGGTCATGTGTTGGCGGTATGTCGTGTCGTAGTAGCCGACGCTTTCTGTCATCGGCCTAACGCAACACGAGATAGACCATGAGCAGGCCCAGAATGATGAAAAAGACGCCTGCGGGGACGAACTCGTACGCACGCTCGTGGCTCACGCGCGCCATGCTACGCTCGCCGATGCGAGGAACGGTAAAGTACAGCAGCGCCTTTGTGACCTGTGCCCAACCCATGATTGTCAGCACCATCGGCAGACCGGACCAGATATTGTGGAAGGCCACGATGATGGAACCGAACAGAAGACTCAGGAATGCATTGGCGAAGACCCCCGCATGGCCGAGTTTGCGCAGCTGCAGAAAGAACGCGACCCAGACACGCGGCTGGAGCGCGTGCGAAAGTCCAATCACGAAAAAGTGAACGGCGGCGTAGATCTCCAGTGCTCTCTCCATGATTGGCCTAACGCGGATCGCGGCGCCAAGCTCGAGCGAAGAGCCCAGCCTTAGCGCGGATGCTTAGTCGCTCGTCCGAGAGCCCTTCGAGGAAGTCAGCAAGTCCTTTAGATCGCGCGATCGTGAGGAAGATCAGCCCAACAGAGGGGACTAGTATCAGAAGGAAGATTGCGAGCTTGACGAGCGGAGACGCCGCGGAGTAGTCGAAGATGTTCATCCCCAGTAAGCCCGTGGCGATCGTACCGATCAGGCCGAGCGCTGTAACGACAGTGAGCCTGACAACGGTTCCAGCCTGACGTCGCAGACTGTCGCTGTCGAGGTATTGGCTCATGTCGTGCACCTCTTCGCGCACTTCGGCGAACAGCTGCTCCGTTCCGAGGTGCTTGGACCACATGCGGAAGAGGGCGCGAGCTTGATCCTGTGTGGACACCTCGTGGAACCAGTAGCGGTGAGTGAAGCGCAGGAACGTCTCCATCGTGCGCCGGATGCGACGCTTGAACTCCTTGACCGAGTCGACTCGCCGTATGTCGAGCATGTTCAGCGCGAGGACGAGACGATCCGACAGCATGAGCAGCGCGGCGCGATGAAAGTGACTGAGGAGCGCGAGGCGGAAGTATTGGTGCCGGAACTGTCCGAGCAGGCCGCTATTGGCGTCAGTGAAGTATGAGTCGCTGGATGAACCGACCATCGCAAAGCCGTGTCCTGAACAGAGGTAGCGGGTGTTGCTGACACCGGAGCGCTCGCCGGGCGCCCAGTAGCGATCGAAGCAGTAGTCACGCTCGAAGTTCTCCAGCGATCGCGATGAAAACGGCAGCGCGGTCGGGTCACCACTCGACGCGCCGAGGGCGATGCGAGCAAATGTTGGCCTGCCTAACGTGGTGGGGTCATCCACCGCGAGATATGCCGTCCACGGCATGCGGTAGTATTCGATCTGCCGATACCGCAGGGGGCCCGCGCGTCCGCTGTGGTGACTGACCATCGGCTGGAGCAGGTGCTCCCAGTGCGATGCGGTGCGCGAGGCCCGATGCTCGGCGACGAACGAGACGTAGCGCTCCTTCTGCTCGAAGTCCGAGGCCGCCAACACGCTTCCATCCGTCGAGATCCATTCCACGCGTTCGAGACACTGACCGGCGCGTCCGTCGGCGGTCCAAAACGCGGGGAATACGCGCCCGAAACGAAAGAGCGTGTCGAGCGCGCGGGCGATCGGGAGATCGTCCGCCTGAATCTCCACGGCGAGAATCGCAAGATCGACATCCGCGAAGAAACACAGCTCAACGCGCGCGACACGGAACTCGACGGGGTCGGGATCGTCATAGAACGTTAGGCGCGCCGAGCGGATATCGTTGCGACGGTATGCGCGCAGTGGTGATGCCCCATACGCGGGCCCCTGCCCTGGCTCCGCCGCTTCACCGAACAGGAACTGCTGCACATACGGAAGAAACGAGACGAACTCGCTGTAGTGCCGCTCGCCCGCGAGCATGTCTGGGCCGGGACGACCGTAGGGCACCGGCCGCCAGTTGTTAGGCGTGAGCTGCGCTAGCACTTCCCAATGCTCGGCGCGTGTACCCGGCTGAGGCACGAGTTGCAATGGCCACAACACGATGGACCGGAAGTGGCGAACGATTGGCGAGCCGTTCGTTGACTGCTTCGGAGCGGACGGCGCGGTCATAGGCCGGCGAAAATACGGCGCCACGGCGCGTCGCGCGATCTAAACGACGTCGTACTCGAGCGACAAAGTCCCAGTTTTGGGATAGAGCTTGTGTTTGACCAGCTTGAGCTTCGTGTGCTTCGCAGGTGCAGGTAGGAAAGGAACTCCTCCGCCGAGCACCACCGGCATGACCGCAACACCAACGCCGTCGACAAGGCCCGCGTCGAGCAGACTGCGAAATAGATCGCCGCCGCCGAATAGCCACATGTCCTTTCCGGGTTGTGCCTTGAGCTCCTTAACCGCGGAGACAGCGTCGTCGGACACGATCGTCACATCCGGGTAGTCGCTCTGCTTGAGCGTTCTGGAGAACACAATGCTTTTCATTCCTGGCCAACCGCCCCCGCCTTGTCCCGCCGCGGCCACCGGAGCGAACGTGCGCCGGCCAATGAGCAGCGTGTCGAACGGCGAGCCCATTGCGTTGAAGTCAATGTCTGGATCCATGACGATCCAATCGTACTCTCCCTTGGGACCCGCGATGTATCCGTCCAAGCTCATTGCGACCGAGTAGATGACCCGTCTGCCGGAGCGCCGCGGCGTGGCTGCTTTCTTTGTTGTCTTCTTCTTTTTGGCTGGGGCCTTCTTTGCGGCACGGGGCATCGGAGCCTCACTCAACTACCGTAAGAGCAAACCTAACACGGATCTTGCGGACGAAAGGCGGATCGAACGAATTCTATTCCTCACACTCAGGAGACACCGCGTCTCGGGAGTTTGAGTCTTGTTTGCTTGTTGGTTGAGGTGTCGCCGTTTGTTGTTGCACGGGACAATCAGACAAATTCGTGTTTCCGTGTTAGCCGGATAGGTTTGTTCTTGATCTTGCCGTATGCGACTACCCTGTTAGAAAAGCCAAAGTCCCGTTAGGCACTCGTCCGGCGTGAACCAGCCGGCGGAAGAACTCCGTCAGGCCAGCCAGGTGCTCATAGGATAGCCCGTAATCGAGGCCGCTCAAGTACTCGCGGCAGTCGGCAAGTGGGACGCCGGTCGTTTCCGACGCGGCTAGCGCCAGCGTATCCACGTGCGCAATTCCCCAGTCGCGCGATTCGATGAGCGACGCATGCACACCTAACGATTGCGCCACGGGCGTACTGCGCTGCGCCACCCAGACGGCAAAGACGAAGGGAAGTCCGGTCCACGCCTTCCACTCGGCGCCGAGGTCATACGCGAACGGATAGCGACCGTTTCCGGTGCGCCGCCGTTTGTCAGCGAGCACGAGCGCCGCGTCGCCAATGACAAGCCGCGCGACGCATCCAGCGCCACTCTCATCACCATGCTCAGCGTCGCCGCGCTCAAATTCGGGGCGCACCTGCCACACATGCTCGAATAGCAACTCGAGCAGCACAACACTCGTCATGGAGCTGGCACTCACAAGCACGCGCTCGCCGCCTAACTCTTGCGCTGAGCGGGACGAGAAGAGCATCACGCTGCGCACGGGACCGTCGCACGAGATAGCCAGGTCGGGGAGCAGCAAGTAACGTCGCGAATCGCGCGCGTACTCGACGGCTGAAACCACGCTTACGTCTAATTCGCCGGCGCTCATGAGCCGATTCAGCTCTGTCGGAACACCACTGACGAGCGTCGCATCCAGCCTAACAATGCTTCGGTCGATGGCACCGTAAACCGGATAGCAGTTGACGTACGGAATGCGGCCGACTCGGAGGGTCACGCGGCCACACCTGACGACACTTCCGGGAGCGGCGCTTTGGGGTCGTCAAAGACACGCAAGATGTTGTAGAACGAGTCACGCTCGGCGGGCGTCTTGCGCGCCCCCCGGATGAGCTTGAGCAGCTGGTCGAGCGACATCGCCTGCGGCGTCTGCGCGCCGACGGCGTGGTAGATCTTCTCACGTACAACGGTCCCTTCAATGTCGTTCACACCGAACGACAACGCCGTTTGCGTGAGGAAGGGCGTCACCATGATCCAGTGCGACTTGATATGTGCGAAGTTATCGAGGTAGAGTCGAGCGACAGCAAGGTTGCGCAGGTCGTCGAAGCCTGTTGTCGCGATCCCTTGCCTGCCCAGGGTTTCACCTAACGCGTTGTCGTCAGGGTGATAGGCGAGCGGGATGAATGCCAAAAAGCCGCCCGTCTCGTCCTGCAGGTCGCGCAGCATGCGCATGTGCGCAACGCGATCGGCATACGACTCTACGTGCCCATAAAGCATGGTGCTATTCGTACGGATGTCCAGCTCGTGCGCTGTACGGTGCACGTCGATGTACTCCGCCCCGCCAAGCTTCTTGTCGGCAATCTGCTCGCGGACGGCGAGGCTGAACGTCTCTGCGCCGCCGCCGGGCATCGTATCGAGACCTGCTTCTTTCAGCGCGATGAGCACGTCGCGCCAGGACATTTTCTCGATGCGCGCGAGATGCGCAATCTCGACCGCGGTGAGCCCTTTGATGTGCACCTGCGGGAATTCGCGCTTGAGCGCGCGGAACATCGTCGTGTAATACTCGAGGTCCGCTTGCATATCGAGGCCGCCGACGATATGGAACTCCCGCGTTAGGCCGCCTCGTGCCTGCTCCGCTTCCGCCAGCACCTGCTCCAAGGTATAGCGATACGCCCCGTCTTCTTTGGGGAGTCGAGCATAGCCGCAGAAGACGCACGTCTTGCGCAGGATGCAGACGTTGGTCGGGTTGATGTGCTGATTCGCGGCGAAAGTGACGATGTTTCCATGCCGGGCACGATTCACCGCGTCAGCAAGCGCTCCTACACCAAGCAGATCGGCTGACTGAAAGAGCTTGAGTGCGTCTGCCTCATCCAGGCGGTAGCCGCCGGTAAGTTTGTCGGCGATCGCATGCAGCGTGGCGTCACGCAACTTGCCGCGCTCGACGCTGACAGCGACAGGCTCAACTCGTGGTGGCATGGCGCGACCGCTTGATGGCGTCTGCGGCTACGGTTCGTGCCGCTTCACGGCCAGTGTCACGTTATGGCCGCCAAAACCCGAGCTGTTGCTGATTGCAAACTGCACGTCGCGCTTCACAGCGACGTTAGGTGTGTAGTCGAGGTCGCACTCGGGATCCGGTGTCTCGTAGTTGATAGTCGGCGGAATCACGCCGTTGCGAACAACCAGCGCGCAGACGATCATCTCCACGGCACCGGCCGCGCCGAGCATATGACCGGTCATCGATTTCGTAGAGCTGACGCTCGGTGGATTGGCGTCGAAGACAGCGCGAATCGCCTTGCTTTCGTTCAGGTCGTTATGCGGCGTCGACGTGCCGTGCGCGTTGATGTACTGAACATCCGAGGGCGTCATGCCGGCATCAGCAATTGCACGACGCATTGCCCGCTGGAGTCCTTCGTGGTCCGGCGGTGGCGCCGTTAGGTGATATGCATCGCCGGTCGCGCCGTAGCCCGCGACTTCGGCGTAGATCCTCGCGCCGCGGCGTTTCGCGTGCGCCAGCTCTTCGAGCACGACCATCCCGGCTCCTTCGCCCATGACAAAACCGTCGCGGTTCTTTTCGAACGGACGCGAGGCAGCCTTGGGGGCGTCATTTCGCTCGGAGAGCGCCTTCATGTTCGCGAAGCCACCGATCGCCATTGGCGTCACGGTCGCTTCAGTCCCGCCGGCGAGGATGATGTCGGCGTCGCCATACTGAATGGTGCGATAGGCGTCACCGATGGCGTGCGCACTCGTGGAGCACGCCGACACCGTTGCGTAGTTCGGGCCCTTGAGCCCGAAACGCATGGAAACAATTCCTGCCGCGATGTTGGATATGAACATCGGGATGAAGAACGGTGAGATCTTACTCTCGCCCAACTCACGGTAGACGTCGTGCTGACGCTCGAAAATCTGCAGGCCGCCGATGCCGCTGCCGAGGATGACGCCCGCATTGTTCTTGTCGAAAGCCGTGCCAGACGTTAGGCACGCATCGGTCATCGCTTCGATTGAGGCGGCGAGAGAGTACTGCGTGAAGGCGTCCGATCGCTTGGCCTCTTTCTTATCCATGTACTTGAGCGGATCGAACTGCTTCACTTCACACGCAAAGCGAACTGGAAAGCGCGACGCATCGAACTGCGTGATTGGGCCGGCACCGGATTCACCATTCAGGAGCGCGCGCCATGAACTCGCCACGTCATTGCCAAGTGGCGAGATCAGACCGATCCCTGTGATGACGACCCGACGCTTCATTTACGCCGCGACTTTCTCGTTCAGATACTTCAGCGCGTCGCCCACCGTGCGCAGCTTCTCCGCATCTTCGTCAGGAATGTCGATGTTGAACTCTTTCTCGAATTCCATGACGAGCTCGACAATGTCGAGCGAGTCCGCGCCGAGGTCCTCGATGAAGCTCGCGTTGTCGGTGAGCTTCTCGCGTTCGACACCGAGCTCTTTCTCGATGATGTCTTTCACCTTTTCAGCGTAGTCCATGGGGAGTTGATAGTGGATAGTGGATAGTGGATAGGACCAAGGAAGATAACCCAGAAAGTGGGGCTACATTACCATGCCGCCGTCGACGACAAGGACCTGACCGGTGATGTAGGAGGCGTAGTCGGACGCCAGAAAGGTGACTGCACCGGCGATGTCGTTCGGAGTGCCGAGGCGCTCCAATGCGATCTGCGCTGAAAGCGCCTGACGCGCTTCGGCGCTGAGCGCTGCTGTCATGTCGGTTTCGATGTATCCAGGGGCGATGACGTTGACGAGCACATTGCGTGACGCGAGCTCGCGCGCGACGGCCTTGGATAATCCAATGAGCCCCGCCTTCGACGCGGCGTAATTCGCCTGCCCCTTGTTTCCCGTTAGGCCCACGACACTCGCGATGTTGATGACTCGGCCCCAACGCCGCTTCATCATGCCGCGCGCAGCGGCGCGCATCGCCGCAAATGCGCCGCGAAGGTTGGCGTTGAGCACCGCATCCCAGTCTTCATCCTTGAGCCGCACGAGGAGGTTATCGCGTGTTAGGCCGGCGTTGTTGACGAGGACATCGACGCCGCCGAATGCGCTCTCCACATCGGCAACCAGTTGGTTTACCGAGGCGGGATCCGCGACATCACAGGCAAATCCCTGGGCCCCACCGCCGACGGCCGTTGCGGCTTCGTCGGCGCGTGTTTGGTCTCGGCCGACGACGGCGACGCGGGCTCCGGCCGCTGTAAGCGCTCCAGCAATCGCGCGACCAATTCCACGCGTGCTTCCGGTGACGAGTGCATTCCTTCCCGACAGATCGATCTGGATCATGCGACAGCCGCCAGCAGCCGCGCAACGTCGGCCGCGCTGCCGCATGTCATCGTCCGCACGTTAGGCGCGATCTTGCGGACAAGGCCAACGAGCACCGAACCTGGTCCCATCTCTACATACAGCGCATTCGGATAGTCGGCGGCCAATCGTGTGACGAGCTCGATCCAGCGCACCGGGGCTGTGAGCTGTTCAACAAGGAGGGCGCGCGCGGTGGCTGGATCGCAGACACGCTCTGTCGAGACGTTGGCGTACACCGGAACGCCAGGCCGATGCATCGACGCCTGCGTAAGCGCCTCGTGCAGACCGTCACGCGCCGGCGCCATCAACGGTGAGTGAAACGCGCCACTCACGTTGAGCATGATGGCCCGCTTAGCGCCAGCTGCTTTGCACAGCTCCATCGCCTTCTCGACACCGCTTACCTCGCCGGAAATGACGACCTGCCCCGGCGAGTTGTAGTTCGCTGGAACAACAACACCACCTTCTGGGTCGGCACTCGCTCGAGCGCAGATGACGTCGATGGGTTCATTCAGATCGCCGAGGATCGCCGCCATCGTTCCCGGCCGTGTCGACCCTGCCTCGTTCATCAGGGTGCCACGGCGGCGCACGATACGGGCCGCGTCCGTCACACCAAACGTCCCGGCGACCGCATGTGCGGTGAATTCGCCTAACGAATGTCCGGCCGCGGCTCGTACGTGCGGCCGGAGCTGTTCGCGTACGACCGCCCACAGCGCAACTCCATGCGCAAGCAGCGCAGGTTGCGCGTTTTGCGTGAGGGTCAACGTGTCGGCTGGTCCCTCGAAGCAGAGCTGCGACAGCGGCTCGCCTAACGCGCGATCGACCGCGGTGAATGTAGCGCGTGCCGCTTCGTGCGTTTCATTCACGTCCTTTCCCATGCCTGGCTTTTGCGATCCCTGCCCGGGAAACAGAAGGACGACGTCCATCTCAGAAGCGTACGACCATCGACGCCCACGTGAATCCTGCCCCGAACGCGACCAGCAGAACCTGCGCACCGTCGCCGATGCGACCGGCTGCGAGCGCCTCATCCAATGCGATCGGAATCGATGCCGACGACGTATTGCCGTAGCGATCGACATTCACGAAGACCTTTTCCATCGGAACGTTGGCGTGCTTTGCTGTCGCTTCGATGATGCGGACGTTTGCCTGATGCGGGATCAGCAGGTCGATCTCCGCGCCCGTCAACTTGGCGCCGTCGAGCGCGCGATCAGCTGCATCGGACATGGAACGCACGGCGTGCTTAAAGACTTCGCGTCCTTCCATCTTGATGAACTGCGATCTGTCGCCAAGCACGGCGTTGTCGAACGGACGTGTCGCGCCGCCTGACGGCCGGTAGAGGAGCTCGGCGAGGGTACCGTCGCTGCGGAAGTAGGTCGACAGAATGCCCTTCTGCTGCTTCGATCGCTTGAGAATCGCCGCTCCGGATCCGTCGCCAAACAGCACCGCTGTCGAACGGTCGGTCCAATCCGTGATTGCGGAGAGCTTTTCAGTGCCGACGACGAGAGCCGTATCGGCGCTTCCGTTCATCATCAGCCCTTCGGCGACGATCAATCCGTAGAGCCAGCTCGAACATGCCGCGGACACGTCAAATGCGGCGGCGCGTGTGGCGCCGAGCTCTGCTTGCAGGTCGACAGCGGTAGATGGCAGAAGGCGATCAGGCGACGCTGTTCCTACCACAATGACGTCCAGCTCACCGGCGTGCACTCCGGCGCGATCCATCGCCGTACGGGCCGCGGTGGCGGACATCGAGCAGTTCGTTTCGTTAGGCCCGGCGATGTGGCGTTCCTTGATGCCGGTGCGCTGCACGATCCATTCGTCGTTTGTGTCGAGCCCCATCTTCGCAAATTCTTGATTGCGAATGACGCGGCGCGGCGCGTACTTGCCGATGCCGGCGAGATAAGCGACTGGTCGCTTCATGCGCGCGTTTCCTGGCGCGCTGTCTCAGGGGCCAGACGTCGAGCGATGTGCTCGTTCATGCGCGACTCCACCGCACGAATCGCAACGCCGATCGCATTCTTGATCGCGCGCGGTGAGGACTTCCCGTGCGAGATGATGCTCACACCTTTGACGCCGAGCAGTGGTGCTCCGCCATGCTCCGAGTAGTCCAGCTGGCGAAAGGCCTCGCGCAACGCGTTCTCATCAACGCCTAACCGTTGCCTAACGCCGCCGAGTATCATGGGGGCGACTGCTTCGTAGAATTTGAGTAGGACGTTGCCGACAAAGCCGTCGCAGACGACGACATCGAACGGCCCACGATCAGACGCCCCGGCGGGAAGATCGCGACCTTCGATGTTCCCCTGGAAATTGAGACCGGACTCGCGCAGCAGCGCGTGCGCTTCTTTCACGACCGCGTTTCCCTTCTCCGGCTCCTCGCCGATCGACAGCAAGCCAATGACAGGGTTCGTGCGGCCTAACAAGTCTTCGGCGTACACAGCACCGAGCCGTGCGAACTGGACGAGCTCCTCGGCGGAGCAGTCGACATTCGCACCCGAGTCGAGTACAACGACTGGTTCGCGAGACGTTGGGAAGAACGTACTAATGGCCGGCCGCTTGAGCCCCGGATGCAGTCTCAGAATGACTGAAGACAGCGCCATCTGCGCGCCGGTGTTGCCGGCGGAGACGAACGCGTCGGACTTCCCTTCGGCTTGGAGTTTGAGGCCGACGGCCATGGAGCTGTCGGGCTTGCCGCGCAACGCAGCTGTGGGCTTCTCCGACATTTCCACGACGTCGGTCGCTGGAACGACCTCGAATCGATCTGCGTGCACCCGTGCGTGGGCGTACTCCCCCGCCAGGAGCGCATCCAGCCGCTCGCGGATGACGTCGGGACGACCCACGAATTGAATAGTATGCGCGGCGCTGCCGTCTGACTCGAGCGCCGCTAGCAGCGCCCCCGCGATTGGAGCATCCGGGGCGAAGTCGCCACCCATGACGTCCAACGCAACGCGCACCAACTCAGGCTTCCTTGGCTTCGATTCGTTGCTCGTCAGCGTAATAGCCACATTCGGCGCACACACGGTGCGGTCGCTTCATCGCGCCGCAGCGTGGGCAGGCCTGCAGCGCCATGAGCGGCGCGGCTTTGTGCGTATTGCGCGCGCGCTTCTTACGTTTGGACGTTCGTCTTTTCGGTACGGCCATTGGAGTTCGTTAGGTTAATGACAGCGTTAGGCGTCGCCGCGTAGTGAACGCAGTGCATTCCATCGCGGGTCCACCGCCCCCTCGCACGAGCAGGGCCCCGCATTAAGGTCGGCCCCGCACCGTGGGCACAACCCTTTGCAATCTTCCCGACACAGCGCGAAGGCCGGTGCGGCAAGCACCCACTGCTCGCGAATCGCTAGACGTAAATCCAGCGTATTCGCCCGCGCCGGAATCGGATACACATCCGGTTCGTCCGCCTCCGGCACACCCTCCTCGGCGAAGAGAAGGTGCAACGCCTCATGCACATCGACGGCGGTGGGCGCCAAACAGCGGCGGCACTGCGCGTCGACATGCCCGGACATATGACCGCTGAAATAGAAGCGGCCAGAGCCGGCGGTCGAGAGGCGACCGGTGACGTGGACCGCGTCAGCGGGGCGTAGATCATCCTCGCCCCAGACGGGGTCGCGAGCCGATAACTGGCCCGCCACCTGTACCGCCTTCGCCTCGAGTGCACGGAGGTCGAAGGACAGCATGACGCCCGAATCTAGAGGCCCCCTGAGCGGGGGTCAACTCATCGTGGGACGCGAAGTTACGCGCCGGGGTCGGATCTTGAAATACGTGCTCTAACGCGCGCAGGAGCGGGTCAAATTCGCGCGGCGAGGATTTGGCCCACTCCTGCACGCGTTAGAGCACGTATTTCAAGATCCGACCCCGGGCACCCCGGCGACCCCGGCGACGTCGGCTTCGGCGAAAAAGAAACGCGCCTCACGCGTCGCGTTCTCGGCCGAGTCGGAGGCGTGAATCGCGTTTCGTTCTTTTGATTCGGCGTAGAGCTTGCGCACCGTTCCCGCTGCGGCTTCTGCGGGATCGGTAGCGCCGATTACGCGTCGTAGCTCGGCGACGGCATCGGCACGCTGGAGGATCATCGGCATGCACGGTCCCGACGTCATGAACGCGACGAGAGGCCGAAAGAACGGGCGCTCGCGGTGCACGGCATAGAACTCTTCGGCTTGGGCCGTCGTGAGGCGCATAACGCGGGCCGCGCGAATGCGAAACCCGGCACCCTCCAGGTGGGCGAGGATCTTGCCAGCTTTGGCGCTGCCAAAGGCGTCGGGTTTGATGATCGTTAGGGTGAACCGAGAGGGCATGTAGATTGGGATGTTTGATGACAGAAAAGCGGGACAGGTTAAGAAACAACCACGTCAAACAGTCCCTTCCGCGTAAGCGTCAAACTGTCAACCGCGTAAAGTAGTCGGAGAGCAAGACGCCTTAACGCCGTTGACGCGTTTAACGCACTCGCGATAGGCACCGTTTGACGCTGTTCGTGCTTAACGTGTCCCGCGGTTGATCCGCAGCGCGATATCGATCATGCGAGCGCCTTTTGGACAAGCGTCACGAAGTCCACTGGCCTTTGTGCCACCGTGATCCCTGCCTCCTCGAACGCCGCGATCTTCTCCGCCGCTGTGCCTGACGAGCCGGAGATGATTGCTCCGGCGTGGCCCATCCGACGACCGGGCGGCGCGGTTTGACCTGCGATAAATCCAACGATCGGCTTCTTCATGTGCTGCCGAACGAAGGCGGCTGCATCCTGCTCGTCGGTACCGCCAATCTCTCCCATGAGACAGACGGCCTTTGTCGCCGGATCCTTTTCGAATGCGGACAAACAATCGATGAAGTTCGTGCCGTTGATCGGATCGCCGCCGATTCCAACGCAGGTGGACTGTCCAATTCCGGCACGCGTGAGCTGATAAACCACTTCATAGGTGAGCGTACCAGAACGGCTCACGACGCCAACAGCGCCTGGCGCGCAGATTCGCCCCGGAATGATGCCGATCTTCGTTTCTTTCGGCGTGATGAGACCGGGACAGTTGGGTCCAATGAGGCGCGCGCCACGCTCCGTGACGAAGGGATAAACTTTCGTCATGTCCAGCACCGGCACACCCTCTGTGATAGCGACGATCAGCCTAACGCCAGCGTCTGCAGCTTCCATTATCGCGTCAGCGGCAAACATAGGCGGAACGTAGATCACCGACGCGTCGGCTCCGGTCGCCTGGACAGCCTCTGCCACAGTATCGAAGACTGGCACACTCCCTTCGAACCGCTGGCCTCCCTTCCCCGGCGTTACGCCGGCGACGACGCGCGTCCCGTACTCGATCATCTGCCTGGAGTGGAACGACCCATCGCGCCCGGTGATTCCTTGCACGAGGAGCTTGGTGTTGCTGTCCGCGAAGATGCTCACGCGGCTCTCCCGCGCTCGCCACCTGTCGCCAACTCCACGGCCCGCTGCACGGCTTCATCCATGTCGCTGGATGCCGAATAGCCGTGCTCTTTGAGAATGCGCAGCGCGATCTCTTCGTTCGTTCCCGTTAGGCGGATGACAATGGGTACTTGGAGGGGCGTGTCCTTGGTTGCTTTGACAATACCGTTGGCCACGTCATCGGTGCGCGTGATCCCGCCAAAGATGTTGAACAGGATCGCCTTCACGTTTGCATCGGCCGTGATAATCTTGAGCGCGTTGATCACCTTCTCGGGGCTGGAGGACCCGCCGATGTCGAGAAAGTTGGCCGGCTCGCCGCCGTAGTACTTCACGAGGTCCATCGTCGCCATCGCCAGACCCGCGCCGTTCACGCAGCACCCCACGTTTCCGTCGAGCTTGATGAATGTGAGGTTCGCGCGCCGCGCCGCGACTTCGCTCGGCTCCTCGGCGCTTTCGTCGCGCAACGCTGCCAGCGCCGGCCGCCGTTCCAGCTCGTTGTCATCGATCGACATCTTCGCGTCGAGCGCCACGACGTCCCCGTTAGGCGTCACGACCAGCGGATTGATCTCAGCTAGCGAACAACCGCTTTGAATGAACGCGATATACAACTGCTGCGCGATGCGCGCTGCCGCACGAACCTTGGCCAGATCGTCGTATAGGAAAAAGCCGAGGCGCATTGCCTGAAACGGCATGAGCCCAAAGCGCGTGTCGACGGGCAACTTGAGAATCTTTTCCGGTGTACGCGCCGCCACCTCCTCGATCTCGATGCCACCCGCCGGACTCACCATGAACACTGGCTTCTTGCTCGCACGATCGAGAATGACGCCGACGTAGGCCTCGCTCGCGATGTCTGTCGCTTCGGTGACAAGCAGCTTCGTCACCGTTAGGCCTTTGATCTTCATTCCCAGGATCGCCGCTGCCTTCTCCTTCGTTTCTGCAGGAGTCTTCGCCAGTTTGACGCCGCCCGCCTTGCCGCGACCGCCGGCGTGTACCTGTGCCTTCACAACGACAGACTTGCCAATCTTCTTGGCGATCTTCTCCGCGTCGTCAGGCGTCTCCGCCACCATTCCCGGCGGGATCGGAACGCCAAGCGCGCGCAGTATCTCCTTCGCCTGGTATTCGTGAATATTCACGCCATCTCCATGGAAATAGTCGTACCTGCATGACCGCGCACCGCGTCGCGTCCGCGACTCAACGCGGTGATCACTGCGCGTCCCTTGGTCTGCCTAACGAAATCGACTGCGGCGCGTACTTTGGGCGCCATGCTCCCCTCGCCGAACTGGCCCTCGCGATCGCGTCGTTCCGCCTCCTCGATATTCATACTTCGAATCAACCGCTGTTCCTTCTTCCCCCACTCGAGATAAACGCCGTCGACAGCAGTGAGCACCAAAAACAGCTCGGCGCCGAGGTCGCGCGCGAGCACAGCAGCCACGAGATCCTTATCCACGACAGCGTCGATGCCTTCCCAAGCTTGTAGATCGTTGTCGTAATAAACAGGGGCGCCCCCGCCGCCACATGCCACAACGACAGTTCCTCCCCTAACGAGTTGGCGAATTGTCGACAGCTCATGCACCGCAAGGGGCCGCGGACTCGCGACCACTCGGCGCCAGTGCCTGTGGCCATCTTGTTGCACCGGATAGCCTTCATCCACCAGCGCCTTCGCACGTTCGGGTGGAATGGCATGTCCGATGAACTTTGTCGGAACCTGCAACGCTTCATCGTCAGGCGCGATGTGCGTTTGTGTGATCACCGTCGCGACTTCGCGCGAGCTCCCACGGCGTCGCAGCGCATTCTCCAGCGATTGCTGCATCATGTAGCCGATCCAACCGGCTGTCGCCGCGACAAGCACACCCAATGGAAGCGGTACTGCTTCGGCACGCGCGAGCTCGTTGCGTAACAGCTCGTCGCCCACCTGTGGCCCGTTGCCGTGCACAACGCAGACATTCCAGCCGTCGAGCACAAGATCGACAATCGGATCGAGACTTTCACGTGTATGACGGAATTGATCGTGGATAGTCGCCTTCTCGCCGGCCGGCGCTAGCGCATTGCCGCCAAGCGCAATCACGGCAATCTGTTGTTCGTCCTGAGGCATAAGCGCGGGCGGCGGCGGCGGCGGCGGCGGCAAGCTATCTGACGCGTGCGGCCGCGGGCAAGCGCTTAACGCTGCGCCGCGCGCAGCAAGCGGCCGAGCGCTTCATACGCTTCGCCGAACGCGCGCCAATCGGATCGGGCCAGCGCTTCACGCATCTGCCGGTAGTGCGATTCCACGCGCGAGCGAAACTCTTCGGGGGTAGACGGCGGAAGTGTGATGCTTGCTGGCGTCACACCGATCGCGCCCATCACGCTTGGCCCGGAGCGCACGGAATCGTTGTCAGCGACGACAACTCGCGCGACGGCGAGCGTACCGTCACCGCGCGAGACGTAGGTGGTTTGTACAAACGCAATTCCGTCCGCGTGCGAGATGCTGCGTACGGGGCCGCGAATTGGCCGTGACTCGCGACTCGCCAACGGCACCGTGGCATCGCCGGCACGTTGCATGCGCTCGAGCAGCACAGGCCAGCGCAGTGAGTTCGTCGTGGTTGTGATGAACATGGGGTCGTGTGTTCCGCCGCCAGTCGCGATGTAGATGCCGCGCAGTGAATTCGCGGCGTCCAGGATGGGAACACTCCAGTACATTGCGCCGCGGCGAACATCGAAACCCGGCGTTGCCGCGTATTCACCGAAGGACTCGTCGCCTCCCGTTGTAGGTGGCACGCGCGACGGCGGCGCGACATCGCCACGGCGCCCAAAGCGCGCGAACGCTCGCGCCTGCACGTAGCTCACTTCGAGCGGTGGAGCAAGCTTGCGCAGGAACTCCGGTGCGATCGAACTGCGGCTAACAAAGAGCTGCGGGAAGCGGCGCGACCACGACTCGGCGATGGGATCGGCGATGTCATCGCGAACTGCCCACACCCGCCCTGTGGTGGCATTCACGATCGCCACCCCTGCCGGCCGCAAATAGTGCAGTTCTTGTTGCGCGACCATGACTGGCTCACTCAGCGGGTACCACTCGGATGCCGAGTAGATGTGCAGCGCCCAGTAGAGCGTGTCGTTATGCACGATGGGTCGGATGGCGCTGCCCACGAGGAAGGGTGCGTAGAGCGCCCGCACGCGTTCGCGCACGTCACGCCGTAAGACGATGCGTGGGCGCGGTTGTGGAAGATCGCCAAAGAGGAGCTGTGGATTCTGCAGATGCCACGCATGCGCGAGCCGCGTTCCAAAGCTCGTCAGTTCCGGCGCGGAGATTGTTCCGAGGCTATCTGCAATCGTTAGGTAGCCGCCGATCGAATCGTGCACCACGGCCGGCGCCGTTGTGGTCGCCCCATCGAGCGCCACCACGTCGGTGAAGATCGGAAGACCACGATCATCCAGCACCGTCGCGTTGCTGCGCGCCAGTGACCACGGCGCGAGAGCGTCGATTGCATCCGGGCCCGCCGGCTGCTCTGCGACAAGCGCCGTTAGGTGCCCGTCCTGGAAGTCCCATCCTACCGTACCACTCACTCGCCCACGACGACGCAGCCGTTCGGCATCGCGTATGATCGGTGCCTCGTCCAGCGCCGAGACGCCTTGCACTCCAGTATCGAGCGAAGCGAAGCCGTTGAAAACGCTATCGTACGCGACGCGCTCCGTATCGAATCCGCGGCGCGAGTACGCCGCGCGCGTCTCGACATACGGGCGCTCGCGATCACTCACGTCGGCGCTCAGGCTCGTACGCTGGAGGATCGGCGGGATGACTTGCCTAACTGTGAAGGCCCCGGCAAGCACAAGCGTGACGGCCGCAAATGCGATGCGTGCCTGGCCCATCCAGCCGGACCAGAGCACGAGCGCCGCCGCCGAGACGGTGATGAGCGCCAGCACCAGATTCGCCGGCTGCCGAAATTCCTTGTCTAGCGCTGTGAACGCGCCAAGCTCGCCGTGCCCGTCGACGAGCAGTGTGTACGCATCCAGCCGATAGCGCCAGCCGAGGAGAACGAGGAGCACCGCGCCTAACGCAAAAAAGTGGCGGCGCACATGCCCCGTCACCGCGACGCGGCCACGCTCCCAGCGCAGACTTGGCGTCAGCGCATAGAGCACGAGCACCAGCAGCGCGACGACGACGAGGGTGCTCAGCGCTCCGATGTGCAACGAAACTTCCAACGGCAACCAATAGACGAAGAATGCCAGATCGTATTGGAAGTAGGGATCGCTTTCGAGGAACGGCTCGCCATGGCGCACGAGCTCCAGCGCGACCCAGTCGTCCTGCATCACCGCGAGCAGCGCCGCAATCGCCGCTGCCATGATGACAGCCGTCCACGTGAGGCGTCGGCTCGGGACCGCCTCACCGATCTCGAGATTCGCGACGCGCTGCGGTAGGACTAGCGCTTTGATCGAACTGCGTACTGCGAAGAGGTTGGCGAAAACGAAAAGGAAGCCAACCACGAACGTCACGCCACGCATTAGCGTGAGGTTCATGGCGCGCGCCTTCCAGATTCCGGACGCACCGAGGGCGTCGAACCAGCTGTATTCAACGTACCAGCCGGCGAATTCCCGTCCGACCAACAGCACGAGCGCCACGCTGGCAATACTGACAATCACCCAGCGCCGGCGCGTCACGTTAGGGGCGCACTCCTTGCTCGCGCAGCCAGGCTTCCATTTCTCCGCGGATCACGGAAAGTCGTTCGGTCGTGCGAGCCTCGTAGCGGCACACGATAACCGGTTGCGTATTGGACGCGCGGATCAGACCCCATCCGTCTCCGAAGAGGACGCGCACGCCGTCTACGTCGACGACGTCGTACTTGGACCGGAAATACTTAACGGCCTTGTCCACTAGTGAGAATTTGATCTCATCCGGACAATCGATCCGCAGCTCCGGTGTCGAGACAAACTTCGGGACATCGGCGAGAAGGCCGCTCACGCTTGTGCCGCTGTCGGCGACGATGCGCAGAAAGCGCGCTGCACCGTACATCGCGTCATCGTGGCCGTAAAAGCCTTCGGCAAAGAACATGTGTCCCGACATCTCGCCGGCGATTGGTGCTTGCATCTCGCGCATCTTGTCCTTGATGAGCGAGTGACCGGTACGCCACATCACGGGAACCCCTTCGGCCGCTGTGATCGCCATCGGCAGAGCTTGCGAGCACTTCACGTCGAAGATGATTGGCTGCCCCTTGCCTAACCGCTGCAGCACATCGCGCGCGTAGATGATGAGGATGTGATCTCCCCAGACGATGCCACCTTGCTCGTCGATGATGCCGAGCCTGTCGGCGTCTCCGTCGAAGGCTACGCCTACGTCGGCCTTTTTAGATGCGACGGTCTCGATCAGATCGTGCAGATTCTCTACGACTGTTGGATCGGGGTGGTGGTTCGGGAATGTTCCGTCGGACTCGCAGAAGAGATACGTGGCGTCGATACCCAGCCGGCTGACGAGTTTTCCAGCGACGAGCGCTCCAGCGCCATTCCCACAATCGATAACGACTCTGAGACGACGTGACAGCGTTCCAGTGCGTGCCACGATATCGTCCACATAGCGATCGATAATGTCTTCCTGCCTAACGCTCCCTTTCCCGGTCGGAAAGGTGCCGGCCTTTATGAAGTCGTAGAGCCGCTGGATCTCCTCGCCATGGAGCGACTCGTGTCCGACACAAAGCTTGAAGCCGTTGTACTCAGGTGGGTTGTGTGACCCCGTGATCTGAATGCCGCCGACCACGCCGAGGTTGTGTAGGCTCCAGTACACGAGCGGTGTAGGTACCACGCCTACATCGACAACATCGACGCCGCATTCAGTGAGCCCGCGCACGAGCGCATCTCGCAGCGCAGAACCGCTCGGCCTGTTGTCGCGGCCGGCGGCGACCGCCCCGCGAATACCGTGTGTCGTGAGGTACTGCGCGTATGCGCGACCAATCTCATACGCCGTGTCAGGCGTGAGGTCTTTGGTGGTGACGCCGCGGATGTCGTACTGGCGGAAAATGCCAGGAGCTATTGCCATTTGATTCTCAACCAAACCTTACCACGGAGGACACGGAGGACACAGGGAGTTATGCCAGTTTCACCCGGCGCGTCTCGGCTCGCGGCTGGGCCGCGGGCCGCCCTCACATCAGAACATTCATGGACACGAGCCACTCAATACTTGAGACCCTCCGTGTCTTCTGTGTCCCCTGTGGCCCCTGTGGCCCCTGTGGTAAAGCTCTCGAAGTCATGATTCCTAACGAGCAGTAGTGCTATCGACCCGGATCGCGACGGGTGGTGGCGGAGCGACGTGCGTCCCGGCACGCACCAATCGAGCGATCGGGTCCGGATACACGCCAAAGATGAGCAGTACGATCGCAGTCGCGTAGATAACAATTCGCGTTGCGCCTCGTGGATTCGGCGGCGCCGCGGCTCCTTCGGGTCGCTGTCGCATGAACATGACGCGCACCACTTCGAGGTAATACCCTGCCGAAACCGCCGTCATGATCACCAGCAGGATCGCGAGCCGCGTTTGTGGTGCGGGGGCCTGAAGCGCGGCTTGCAACACGTACCATTTCCCGAGGAAGCCCATGCCGCCGAAAACCGGAAAGCCTAACAGGGCGAGCATGTAAATCGTTAGCGCCACAGCCAGCGCTGGACGAGCGTACCACAGTCCCGCGACGTCGTCCAAGGTCACCCGCGTGTCGCCCCGATCCGACAGAACAATGAGGACCGTAAACGCGCCCATCGTCGCCAGTGTATAGGCAAACAAATAGAACAGAAACGCAGTCGACGCTTGGGCTGTGCCGGCCGCGAGCGCCACGAGTAAGAAGCCCGTGTGCGCAATGCTCGAGTAGGCGAGCATGCGTTTGAGGTTGCGCTGCCGCAGGGCCACCACGTTGCCAACAACCATCGTTAGGGCAGCGAGCCACCACACGGCGGCGTGCCACTTCACGTACACGGTCGGAAACGCTTCCAACCAGACGCGCAACAACACGGCGAATGCACCAGCCTTCACCGCCGCCGCCATAAAACCGGTGATTGGCATCGGCGCGCCTTCGTACACGTCAGGCGTCCACATGTGAAATGGCGCCGCCGCAACCTTGAAGGCGAATCCCACCAGCATGAGGCCGACCCCGGCGAGGAAGAGCGCGTTTGTGTTGAGCTGCAGCGCTACAACGCGTTCGCCGATCTGCACGAGGTTCGTCGTGCCCGTCGCACCGTATACCAGCGCGATCCCGTAGAGCAGAAACGCCGTCGAGAACGCGCCTAACAAGAAATATTTGATCGCTCCTTCAGCCGACTTCGCACTGCGACGGTTCATGCCGGCGAGAACGTATACGGCGATCGACATGAGCTCGATGCCGAGGAACACGATCATGAGATCGCGTGCGGCCGCCAATAGCATCATCCCGCCCGTTGCGAACAGCACGAGCACGTGGCTCTCACCGGCGAGAATCCCCTCGCGCGCGTTATAGTCGAGTGATGTCGCGATCGCGATGGCTGCGGCCAGCAGGAAAAGAATGTCGGACGCCCAACGGAAGGAGTCGACAGCCACGACCCCTGGCCCGCCAGCGACTATTCCGCGCGTCGCAAACGTAATGACGGCAACAATAGTGAGGCCGACCAGCACCAGCCCCACCATGCCGACGCGTCGCTGATGTTGCGCCGAATCCGGCTGCCAGGCCGTGTAGAGCGTCAGCACCATGGCGCCGGCGAACAGCAGAAGGTCCGGCGCCATGGCGAGCGAAAGGTGCGCGGGGAGCGATAGATCGAGCTGCATCACCTAACGCCCTCCACCGATGAGCGTCGGATTCTGCCGAGCGGCCTTCGTCTCCACCTGGCGCACAAGGTTTTGTGTGGCAGCCTCCATGCGGGTCAGCACGGGCTTGGGATAGACGCCTAACCAGAGAATGCAGGCGAGAATTGGGACGAGCAGCGCCAACTCGCGGCGGTTGAGATCCGTGAGGCTGGCGTTCTCCGGCTTGTCCAACTTGTGGTAGAGGATCCGCTGGATCGCCCAGAGCATGTACGCCGCGCCAAGAATCACGCCGATCGCCGCGATTGTCGTCGCCCATGGCGCGGTCTTGAAGGATCCCACGAGTACGAGAAACTCCGCCACGAACCCGTTGGTCCCTGGGAGCCCGATGCTTGAAAGCGTGACGATCGTTAGGATTGTGGCGAACATCGGGACGACTTTGGCGAGTCCTCCATAGGCGTCGATGCGGCGCGTGTGCCGCCTCTCGTAAATGATGCCGACCAAAAGGAAGAGCGCGCCGGTCGAGAGCCCATGGCCGATCATCACCATGAGCGCGCCCTGCACGCTTTCGGTCGTTAGGGCGAAGATGCCTAACATCACCATGCCCAGATGCGCGACCGACGAGTACGCGACGAGTTTCTTGATGTCGGGTTGCACCAGTGCGACGAGCGATCCGTAAATGATACCGATCACAGCGAGCGCGATGATCACTGTGCGCACGCTCGGACTGAGGGAGACCGCCGGGAAGAACGGCAGTGCAAAGCGCAGAAAGCCGTACGTTCCAAATTTCAGCATGATCGACGCGAGGATCACGGATCCCGCGGTCGGTGCTTCCACGTGCGCGTCAGGGAGCCACGTATGGAACGGGAACATCGGGACTTTCACCGCGAAGGCCAGAGCAAATGCGACGAATAGCCAGAACGCCGCTCGCGGCGCGAGCTCGGGAATCGCAAGGACGGCGTCGTAGCTGAAGTTCGGCCGTCCTTCGAGAAGCCCCGCCTGATAACCGAGATACACGATGGCGACGAGCATCAGCAGCGAGCCGGCCATCGTATAGATAAAGAACTTGATGCTCGCATAGAGCCGGCGTTCCCCGCCCCAAATGCCGATGATGAAGTACATCGGCACGAGCATCACTTCCCACATGACGTAAAAGAGAAACAGATCGCGGGCGACGAACACGCCAAGCATCCCCGTCGTGAGGATGAGCAGCAGGGCGTGATACGCATGAACCTTCTGGCGTACGCTGGTCCAGCCGCCTAACACACTGATCGGCATCAGGAACGTCGTCAGCAAGACCAGCATCTGCGAGATGCCGTCGATTCCAAGCGCGAATCTCGCGCCCCAGGCGTCGATCCACTTCACGTCCAGGCCAGCCTGGAAACCGGCGATGGCGGGATCGATGGACCACCAGAGGCCAAGCGAAAGGACGAACTCGGCGAGGAATATCCACAGCGTTAGGCGACGTGCCGTATTGGCTGCGGCGTCGGCCGCTTCACCGGTCGCTGTGTTGCTGGCGCGGCCATGCGCCAAGACGATGAACGCACCCAACGTCGGCAGTGCCAGAAGCGCTGCCAGAATCCAGCTGTTATAGCCGATGGATTGGAGGAAGGTAGCCATGGCGCTCTATCGAAAGGCGACGGCGCCGAGCACGAACAGGACACCGATGAACAAGACCCACGCGTACGTCCCGACCTGCCCCGACTGTAAACGCGCGCCGATCCAGCCAACGCCACGCGCGAGACGCGCGCTGCCATTCACGAAAAACCAATCGATGATCCCGGAGTCCATCCCTTTCCACAGCACATTCCGGGAGATTGCGACCGTAGGCCGTACAATCGCCGCGTCGTAGATTTCGTCCACATAGTACTTCTGCTCCAGCACACGTTCGATCCCTTCGGGCTCGGGCGCCTGGGATTTTGGAACGAGCGCCTCCGGCTTGAGCTTCAGCCACGCGAACGCGATGCCGCTGACGGCAATCGCAAGCGCAACTCCAATGAGAGCGTATTCGGTCGCGTGCGAGACGTGCGCCTCGACGCCTTTCGTTATGTGCAGCGTTGGCTCCCCTACGACCGGTTCGAGCCAGCGGTGCAGCTTCTGTACGGGTCCGAGCGGCAATATCTGCGGCAGGTTGAGCCAGCCGCCGAATGCGCTGAGCACGCCTAACACGATCAGCGGAGCCGTCATGATCCACGGTGCCTCGCTGAGATACTTCCGCTCCTGCTCCCCAGTGCGGTTCGGTCCATGGAACGTGTACAGCATCATGCGTGTCATGTAGATCGCTGTCAGTAGCGCGGCGATCAGACCGAATGCGTACACGATTGTGAGTACGGCAGACCCCGGAATGCCTAACCAGGATGCCTCGGCGAGTGTACTCTCGTGTCTTCTGGCGAAGACGGACGTCAGGATTTCGTCCTTCGAGAAGAAGCCGGACAGTGGAAAGATTCCGGCGAGCGCGAGCGTCGCGATCCACATCAGCACGAACGTGTACGGCATGAACTGGCGCAGCCCACCCATGTTGCGCATATCCTGCGCGTCGTCATGCTTGTGCGTCGCATGATAGGCTCTGTGCATCGCGAAGATCACCGAGCCCGATCCGAGAAAGAGCAAGGCCTTGAAGAAGGCGTGCGTGACCAGGTGAAAGAGACCGGCGGCATACGCCCCGACGCCGACACCGACGAACATGTAGCCGAGCTGGGAGACCGTTGAGTAGGCGAGGACCTTCTTGATGTCCCACTGTTTGAGACCGATAGTCGCAGCAAACAGCGCGGTTAGTCCGCCGATGACTGCAACCGTTAGGCTGGCGACCGGTGCCAACGCAAACAGAAAGGATGTGCGCGCGATGAGAAAGACGCCCGCCGTGACCATCGTTGCTGCATGGATTAGCGCGGACACGGGTGTCGGGCCGGCCATGGCGTCGGGCAGCCACGTGTAGAGCGGGATCTGTGCGCTCTTCCCTGTGCAGCCGAGAAAGAGAAAGAGGCAGACAGCTGTAACAAGCGCTCCGCCTTCAATGAGCTGGCTCGAGCCTTCACGTAAGCCGACGAAGTCCAGCGTACCGAGGTTCGCAAAGAGCAGCAGCATCGCGATAAGAAATCCAAAGTCACCGATGCGGTTCACGATGAAAGCCTTCTTCCCCGCATCGGCGTTCACTTTATCCTCGAACCAGAAGCCGATGAGGAGGTACGAGCACAGGCCTACTCCTTCCCAGCCGACAAACACGACTGGCATGTTGGCGCCTAACACGAGCACCAACATGAAGAAGACGAAGAGATTGAGATACGCGAAGTAGCGCGGGTAGCCCGGATCGTCCCGCATGTACCCGACGCTGAACGTGTGAATCAGCGCGCCGACGCCGGTGACAACGAGCGTCATTGTCATCGATAGCTGATCCAGCTGGAGTGCGGCATTCACAGCCAGGTCGCCCGTGATCATCCACGTGAAGAAACTCCTGACGAATGGTTCTTCAGCGTGCGCGCCGGCGAGGGCGCCGAAAATGCCCGCCGACAGCGCAAAGGCCATCCAGAGAACGGCGGGACCAACGATGCTTACGACGCGCGCATAGCGATGCTGCGCCGGCGCGTGATGGTCATCTCCATGCGCAGCGTGATGTCCATCGTGGCCGTGATGCGCTTCGTGAAATGCGTGCGGATCCGGCGGGCCGACCTTGGCAACGCTCGTTAGGGCGAGGATGCCGTTGATCAAGAACCCCAAGAGCGGAAGCACTGGCACGAGCCAGATCCACTCCGCTGCCGTACCCGAGAGTGCGTGAATCTCGGCCGCCACTTCCTGCGCGGCCTGAAGCGCGGCGAGGAACGTCACCCTTTCAACAAGTTGATGTTCTGGAGGTTCACAGTCTGCGCGTGACGAAAGATTCCGATAATGATCGCAAGACCAACCGCTGCTTCAGCAGCTGCAACCGTCATAACGAAGAAGACGATGGCCTGTCCCGAAAAGCCGTAGAGCTTGGAGAACGCGATGAATGACAGGTTTACCGCGTTGAGCATCAGCTCAACACACATGAAGATGATGATCGCATTCCGTCGCGTAAGCACACCAACGGCGCCGATCACAAAGAGCGCGGCGGAGAGGGCCAGTGCTTCAGAGATCATACGGTCCGCCGCTTGCCTAACACCACGGCGCCGATCATGGCGACCAACAGAACAAGGCTTGTCACTTCGAACGCGAGCAGATACTCCCGGAACAGCGGCTCAGCGATCGCACCAACAGCGCCCACTTCCTCGAGCCGAGCGCGCATCGCTCGCTCCATCGCCTCAGGCGCCGCGGCGACTCTGATGCGCAGTGTGCTGCCGACAAGCGCCAGGAGGACGAGGCCTAACGCTCCAGCCACAATACGCGCGCGCTTGCCGCGCGCGTCGGATAACTCGTTGGGATGCCCCAGATTGAGGAGCATAACGACGAATAAGAACACGACCATGATGGCACCGGCGTACACCAGGATCTGAATGATGCCGATGAAGTGCGCCTCGAGCATCACGTACAGCGCCGCGAGACAGAACATCGTCTGCACGAGCCATAACACCGCGGCGACGGGGCTCTTACGCGTGACAAAGACGATGGCGGACGCCAACGCCAGAATGCCGAACAGGTAGAAGTGAAACGAATAGAAGAAGTTCGACATCACTCCCCTTTCGGATCGGACGGGTCCCACAACTCCGTCACTGGGTGCGTCTGCGCTGTTAGGCGCTCGAGATCATACACAAACCCCTGACGCGAATACTCCGAATTCTCGTAGTGTCGTCCGAGGTGAATCGCTTCCTCTGGGCAGACTTCCTGACAATACCCGCAAAAGATGCAGCGGAATTCGTCGATCTCGAACACCAGCGGATAACGATTCCCGTCTTCGTCTTCGCCCGGCACGAGCTTGATGCAGTTGGCTGGACACACTGTTGGACATAACCCGCAAGCGACGCACTTCGCCTTACCGTCCTCAGTTGTCAGCATGCGATGCGTCCCGCGCCAGCGCGGCGACAAGTCCCACTTCTGCTCAGGGTACTGCCACGTGACTTTGTGCTCGCCAACGAGGTTGCGGAACGTGTTCGCCAGACCGCTGAGCGTCGCGCGCAAGTAACTCGTTTGCGCTATGGGCCGCTCCAGGACTTTCACAGCGATCGGCATCAGTGCACTCCTCTACTCTGAGACGTCAGGTGCGAGCGGGCCGCAGTTATGCCGCGAAGTCGTGCAAGCGCGGCCGCGTCCGCGCGGCCGTACGCTGGGCTCACAATGCGGCCGCGGTCGAAAATGAAGAAGAGAACGAACATGAGCACGGCATTCACGGCGAAGAGAATGAGTCCGTACGTGAAGCCGCGCCGCCAACCGGCGGCGTCCAGCACGAGAATGAGCGTTGCAATGAGCGTGATGTACGCGATGACGATGGGAAGGAGCACCTTCCAGCCTAACGACATGAGCTGATCGTAGCGAAAGCGCGGGAGCGTCCAACGAACCCAGATGAAGAAGAAGAGGAAGAAGAGGACCTTCGCCAAGAAGATCACCGCCGAAAGCATGACCAGCAGCGCGGACACGGCGCCCGTGTTATCCGCGGACATGAAGGGGATATCCCATCCGCCGAAGAACAGCGTCGCAATCAGCGCGCTCGCCGTCACCATGTTGGCGTATTCGGCGATGAAGAAGAGTGAGAACTTCATCGCGCTGTATTCGGTGTGATAGCCGGTGATCAGCTCTGACTCTGCTTCGGGAAGGTCGAATGGCAGCCGGTTCGTTTCCGCAAACGACGCGATCAGGAAGACGACGAATGAGACCGATAGGAGAAGCACGTTCCACAAATGCATCTGCGCCTGCTGGTTCACGATCGTACTGAGCGTGACGTTCCCCGCGAGCAACAACACCGGGACGATCGACATCCCAAGCGAGATCTCGTACGACACCATCTGCGCGCTCGAACGGAGCCCGCCTAACAATGCGTACTTATTGTTCGACGCCCACCCAGCGAGCACGATGCCGTATACGCCGAGTGATGAGATCGCGAGGATGTAGAGGAATCCGACCGGCAGATCGGCCAGGACCATCTCGATGCGGCCCCACGGCGACGCCCATGGCGCGCCGAATGGAATCACCGCCCAAACCGAGAGCGCAACGATGAAAGACAACATCGGCGCGATCACGAAAATCGCCTTGTTCACATGCGCCGGCATCGTCTCTTCCTTCATGATGTTTTTGAGCCCGTCGGCGAGCGGCTGAAAGAGTCCGCGCGGCCCCACGCGGTTGGGGCCGAGTCGACGCTGGATCCACGCTGAGATCTTTCGTTCGGCCAGCGTTAGGTATGCGACGCCCAACATGTAGACCGTAAAAACGAGGATCAGTTTGATCAGCGTCAACCAGAACCAGGGCCAGAACGGTGCCGGTTGCTGGCGAGGATCTGCCGCTTGTGCCGCGACGAGAAGCGCCGCGATCACGCGGCACCCGCCGGCTGCGAGCTCAACACGGGAAGCCCGCGAAGGCCTAGCCGATCATAGGAAAGTCCGCCGAAATCGCCGTGCGAAGATGCGAGGGAGGCGAACACCGCACCGGCCGTGTAGTACTCCGACGTTTCACCCAGGGCGCCTAATAAATCGCCAAGCACCGACCAACTCGGTCGAGCTTCCCCTGGCGCTACCGTGGCCTGAAGGAATCGTTGCACGCGTCCGCGGAGGTTGGTGAACGTCCCCTCTTCCTCCGCCATGTTCGCGATCGGCAACAGCGCGGCGACATTACCAAGGGCCTCGCTGAATGCCGTGCCGATAACGATTACCGCCGATGCCCGCGTCGCGTGCGTGAGATCGCTAGCGGTCAACGCATGATCTGCCACGATGAGGACGTCTGCACGCGTCAGCGCCGTCAGCGGTGAGTCGCTCTCGCTAAAGCCGAACAACTCGGCACCGCGCACATTCGCTGCACGCTCGGCGCGCAATGCGAGGTCCTCGACGCCGAGGAGTGGCGCTGCATCGCCGCGTTCTACTCGATACGCACCAGCTCCTCCCTGCTTCTTCACAAGGCGCGAGAGTAAATGTAGCGCTTCGTTCGACAAGCCCGGCGAGGCCAGAACGAACGCGCGCTTGCCGCGCAGCGCATCAGCGGCAGCGCGTATAGCCGTCTCCCAGCCGGCGCTCGTTAGGCTTCCGTTGCGCATCACCATCGGCGTATCGAGGCGATCGCGCCGATTCAGTCCCCGGTACGTCATGCGACCGTAGTCGCACATGAAGTAGCGGTTCACCTCCTCGTTGGAGCGCGGCTTGAGGCGCATCACGACGTTATCGCGCGTCTCGACAATCGTGTTGCATCCTTGCGTGCAACCAGGACATACCGAAGCGGTCCTGTCCAACTCCCACGCACGCGCCTTGTTCAGAAAGTCCTTCGAGAGGAGCGCTCCCACGGGGCACAGATCGACGACGTTCCCCGACCACGGATGTGTGAGGTCCTTTCCTTCGAAGCAGCCGATGTAGGCGCGGTCACCGCGCTCGCTGACGTTGAGCGTCGGTTCCTTGGCGACATCTTCCATGAAACGGACACAGCGCGTGCACAGGATGCACCGGTTAGGCACGTACAGTACGTCGCCGCCAAAATCTTCGACCGGGTTGAAGCGCTTGGGCTCGCGATAGCGTGAGTCGGCGCGCCCTTCGGCGAACGTATAGTCCTGCAATTCACACTCACCGGACTGATCGCAAATGGGGCAATCCAGAGGGTGATTGATGAGCAACATTTCGAGAACGCCGGTACGTGCTTCCTGGGCTTTCTCGTTATGCACGGTGACCACCTGCCCTTCGGCGACGAATGTGGCGCAGGCTGGTTGCAGCTTTGGTGCCTTCTCGACATCCACCAGACACATGCGGCAGACGCCGGCGATCGGCAGACCTGGATGGTAGCAGTAGTGCGGAATCAGCACGCCGACCGTTTTTGCGGCCTCGAGGATCGTCGTCCCCGCCGGTACGCTCGTCTGGCGCCCCTCAATCGTTAGGTTGACGAGTGGAGTACCGGCCATCACGCGATTACCGGAACTGCGGCTACGGATTTCCGCTTAATCAACGCTTCGAACTCGCCGCGGAAACGCTGCAACGCGCTCACGACTGGTGCCGCGCAGGAATCGCTGAGCACGCAAATCGTCTTCCCCGTCATCTGCTCGGCGATGTCGAGGAGCGTATCGAGATCTTCGCTCGTTCCGTTTCCGGCGACGATGCGCTCGACGATCTTTGTCGTCCACGCGGTGCCTTCGCGACACTGGGTGCACTGCGCGCAGCTCTCATGCGCGTAAAAGCGCGCGAGTCGCGCGACTTGCTTTGGGATCGATTGCGCGTCGTCGAACACGATGCACCCCGCCGAGCCTAACATCGTCCCCTGCGCCACCATCCCTTCGTAATCCATCAGCGCCGCGTCGGCTTCGGCCATGTTCATGAACGGAACCGACGAACCGCCCGGTATCACGGCTTTGAACTTGCGACCGGGTGGTGGACCACCGCAGAGATCGTACAAGAATTCTTTGAACGGGAAACCCATCTCGACTTCGTAGTTGCCGGGCCGCGCGATATTGCCGCAGACGCTCCAGAGCTTCGTCCCTGTGCTCTTGGGGTTATCCGCACGCGCCATCTTCTGGTACCACTCGGCACCGTTATTAATGATGTGCGGCACTGCAGCAAGCGTCTCGACGTTGTTGATTGTCGTCGGCATGCCGAAGACGCCTGACACCGCGGGGAACGGTGGCTTGATGCGGGGATTGCCACGTTTTCCCTCGATGGAGTTCATCATCGCGGTCTCTTCGCCGCAGATGTACGCTCCCGCGCCTTTGTGCACCCACACGTTCACCGTCTTACCCGAGCCCATCGCGTTAGGCCCTATTATTCCTGCGGCGTAGGCTTCCCGGACGGCCGCTTCCATGCGTACGAGCGGCTCGGTGAACTCCCCTCTTATATAGATGTAGCATGTCTCGGCGCCGATGGCGTACGAGGCGATGGCGCACCCCTCGATGAGGGCGTGCGGTGTCCAGCGCATGATCTCGCGGTCCTTGAACGTCCCCGGCTCGGACTCGTCGGCATTGCAGCAGAGATAGTGCGGCTTGCCGTCACCGAGCTTCATGAAAGACCACTTGAGGCCCGTTGGAAAGCCTGCGCCGCCGCGGCCTCGCAGTCCCGATTCCTTCACGACGTTCGTGATGGCGACTGGGTCCATGCCTAACGCGGTGTTGAGGGCCGTGTAGCCGCCGCGCTTCTTCCAGCCTTCCAGTCCAATACCCTCCTGATCTCCAAAGTGCCTGGAGAGCACGAAGGCCTCGCGTACGTGTGGCTTGTGGGGGAAGCCCATGAACTACAGGTCTGAGGTCTGAGGTCTGAGGTCTGAGCAATCCACTACTTCAGCTCCGCAAGAATCGCCGGCACTTTCTCCGGTGTCACGCTCTCAAGGAACTCGCTGTTGATCATCACAGGCGTTGCAAAACCGCACGCACCGAGGCATTCAACCTCGATCACGGTGTACTGGCCATCTTCAGATGTGACGCCCAATTCGCCGCACTTCGTGTGTTTCAGGAAGGCCTGCACCACGTCCTCGGCTCCGCAAACGTTACACGGCGTCGTCGTGCATATCTGAACGAAGTAGCGACCCACAGGATGCTGGTGATACATGGTGTAAAACGTCACAACGCCCTTCACATAAGCTGGCGTTAGGCCGAGTACGTCCGCCGTCTCCACCATCCCTTGTTCGCTCACCCATCCGTTCGCGTCCTGCACCATCCACAGTGCCGGCAGAAGGACTGCCTGACGAGTGGGATAGCGTTTGATCATCTCCTCAAGGCGCTGCCGAGTCTCGCCGACGAAGACGGGCTTGTAAGGCTCCGCCGCATGATCATGAGGCGACCCTCTCAGCGCCGCCGGACCACTCGCGGATGGGCCGTGACTCATCGATCGATTTCTCCCATGACGATATCAATAGATGCGTTGATCGCGATGACGTCCGAGAGCAAGTGGCCCTCGACCATTTTGGAAATGGCGGAGAGGTTCACGTACGACGGCGGACGGATGCGCCAACGCACGGGCTTGGACGTCCCGTCTGATACCATATAGTAGCCTTTCTCCCCTTTGGGGCTCTCGACGACCACGTATGATTCGCCGATGGGCGGGCGCGGCCCCTCCATAACGACTTTGAAGTGATGGATCATCGACTCCATCTCCGTCGTCGCCTTTGTTTTTGACGGGAGGATGATGCGTGGGTCGTCGATGTTCACTGGCCCATCGGGAAGCCGCGCGACTGCCTGCTCGAGGATGCGCACCGATTGACGCAGCTCTTCCATCCTCACGAGGAATCGGTCGTACACATCTCCCGTAGTTCCGACCGGCACCTCGAAGTCGTAGGTCTCGTAGTCGAGATACGGGAAGTCTTTGCGCACGTCATACGCGACACCGGAAGCGCGCAGCATCGGTCCCGAGAGCCCGTAGTTGATCGCCTCGCTCGCGCTCATGATGCCGATGCCGATCGTGCGTCCGACCCAGATCCCGTGGCGCGTGACCATGCGGTCGACTTCCGCGATCGTCTTGGGGAATGTCTGGATGAAGGTCTTGAGCTCCTCGGTCCAGCCGTCGGGAATATCCGCGATCATCCCCCCGACGCGTGTGAGACTAGTCGTTAGGCGTGCGCCGCACCACTTCTCCAGCAGGTTGTACACGCGCTCGCGTTCCTGGAACGACCACAGGAACGGCGTGAACGCCCCGATATCGATGCACGTGGTGCCGAGCCAGACGAGGTGCGAGATGATGCGCGACATCTCCAGAGCGATCACGCGCAAGACCTTGGCACGCTCGGGGACCTCGATACCGAACAACCGTTCGGCGCCAAGCGAGAAGGCGACGTTGTTGCCGGGCGAGTTGAGATAGTCCTCGCGATCGGTCCAAGGGATGATCTGATTGTACTGGCGATACTCGCCGATCTTCTCGAAGCCGCAGTGCAGATAACCGATGTGCGGAATACAGCGCACGACGGTCTCGCCATCGAGCTCCAGCACCAGGCGTAAGACGCCATGCGTCGCGGGATGCTGTGGCCCGAGGTTGATGAGCATATGCTCGCCTTCAAGCTCTGGCTCCAGCGCCGGCAGCGCCTCCATCGTCGTCACGTTACCGCTCTCGTCCACAACCAGAGGGACACGCTGCGGACGTCCCTGAGCGTCGAGACCTGTCGTCGAGAGCGCGACGTCGACGGTACGCTTGGTCGCCACGTTACTCTCCGGTCTCCTCGCCGCCTAACAAGCGCTTGCGCATGTCGGCCGGGAGATCCTCGAACGCGTCGGCGATCTGTAGCTCCTCCATCGAGTATCGCGCCTCGGGATTCGCGGCGAGCGCCTGACGCAACTGCTCCGCGCGCGAGAAGCGGCCGCGCAGCGGAAAGTCTTTTCGCAGTGGGAACCCTTCCTTGTACTGCTCCCACATCAAGATGCGCCGCAGGTCGGGATGTCCCTCGAACTCGATGCCGAACATGTCGTAACACTCGCGCTCGAGCCAATCAGCCCCTTTATAGATCGGCCAGACGCTCTTGACTCGCAGCGCGCTCTCTTTCGCCAGCTGGGCTTTGATGCGCAGGAACGCGCGGTATGGTATCGAGCGCAAATGCCAGACAACCTCTAAAGGCTGTTCGAGGTCTCGGTACTCCACCGCTGTCACGTCCGACAAGTAGTCATACAGCTCGGCCGGATCGTCGTGCAGATACTGAATCACATCGAAGACGTGGTCCGGTCGCACGTAGACCGTCGTTTCGCCCCAGACGACGTCAGCCCTAACGAACGCCGCCGGGAACGTCGCCTTGATGCGATCGGCCGACGCGTTCATGGCGCCGCCGCGATGCGGGACGTTCTTGGGCGACTGTGGCGCCGGCGCGTTAGGCGCCGCCCAGCCAGCGTGGACGATCTCGCCCGGTGCGCTCACAGCCCTGATCGTGTTTGATGCACCGAGTTGCCGAACGGCTCAGACAGCTCGTCGATCACCGGCGGCGGGATATATAGCTTGCTGTTCGGGTCTGGCTCCATCTCTGCACGGATCGTCTGATCCGACATCCGTTCATCCATGACCTTCCTCTGCAACATCATGATGCCGTAGATGAGGCCTTCGGGGCGCGGTGGGCAACCAGGGACATAGACATCCACCGGAATGATCGTGTCGATCCCCTGCACCACGGCGTAGTTGTCGAACATCCCGCCTGACGATGCGCACGCTCCCATCGAGATGCACCATTTGGGCTGCGGCATCTGCTGCCAGATGCGCCGAATCACGGGCGCCAGCTTGAACGGTACGCGGCCGGCGCAGATCAGCACGTCTGCCTGACGCGGGGAGAACGACATCCGCTCCATGCCGAAGCGCGAGAGATCAAAGCGTGACGCGGCGGTGGCCATGAACTCGATCGCGCAACACGCTGTACCGAAAGGCATCGGCCATAACGAGCCGGCGCGCGCCCAGTTCACGAGCAAGTCGAGGCGCGTGGCGATCCAGCCTTCCTGTGACTCAGGTGCGTACGAGACGACTAGGTGTTCGGGGCGCGCACTCAATCCCATTGCAGCGCTCCTCGTTTCCAGATGTAAATGAAGCCAATGACGAGAATCGCCATGAACACAAGCATCTCGCCGAGTCCGAAGAATGAGATCTGACCAGTGGGGCAGACGCCGTTTACGAGCGGTACGGCGCAGGACAACTGTCTATAGTAGACGCCCCAAGGAATCATGAACACGGTCTCGATGTCGAAAATGATGAAGAGCATCGCGACCATATAGAACTTCACCGAGAAGCGCTCGCGAGCGTCGCCGAGCGGCGGAATTCCCGATTCGTACGGCGCGTCTTTGACCGGCGTGGGGCGCAGGCGCATGGTGAGGTGCGATAGCGCGACCATGCCGACGGCGTTGACGGCGACGAATCCGATGAGGAGCAGGACCGGGAGATAGGTGCGATCCATCGCGAACGGTCTATGTCGTCTCGTGGTCGACGCTTAGTAGCGGGCGCCGACGGTTTGTGAATTATTTCACTTGCTTGCAGGGAGAACTTATCGCGGGGGGAGAGCGCGCGTCAACGGAACGTTCGGCGACTCGGGACGCCAGGTCGCTGTATACGCAATCGCATCGACTGATCCCAGACAGCGGCGCGGTGCGAGGAAGAGCGTCTGCCGGATCAGTTGGACTTCTGCTGGAATTGCCAAACCTCGTCAGGCATCAGCAGCTCACCATCAATAACTTCGAACCTGAATGAAATCTGGGAGCTGCCTAACCATATCGGCTGTCCAGCCGAACCGCGGCAGCTGGCAAAGCCAGGCTCTCAGGTCAAATCCCTGGGGTCCGGGATTCAATTCTCAAGACGGTGATCATTCATATTGCGCCCCGAGTATTTGGAGGACAAACAAGCTGCTCGGCGCGCAGAGTGCTAAGCAAGCATCGCGTCGCAATTCTGCCTTGAGTTCTCTCCTGTTCAGCGATTTACGTATCCTGTCGCCGTAACTAAATGCCGCGAGAGCGAGCGTGCCCCTACAGTGAAAGGCTTCGTCCTAACGCCTGATCACGTTGTCGACCTGATGGTCGACAAGCTGTTTGCGGAACGAGCGCCTTCGCGTACCGCCTCGGTTCTCGATCCCGGCTGCGGAACGGGCGTCTTTGTTGATGGTGTCCTGCGTTGGTGCAGAGGGCACCATGTGCCCCTGCCAAAGATTGTCGGTGTCGAATCGAATCCCGCCCACGTTGCTGTCGCCAAGGCGCGCTTTTCGACAACACCGCAGGTCGAGATTCGGCGCGGTGACTTTCTCAAGCCCACGCCAGACCGATTCGACTATATCATCGGCAATCCGCCGTACGTTCCGATTACCGGTCTGTCGTCGGAAGAGAGAGATGCGTATCGCCGCGACTACGAATCAGCAAATGGGCGGTTTGACCTCTACCTGCTGTTTTACGAGCAAGCGCTGAGTCTCCTCAAGCCCGACGGCTGGCTGGTGTTTGTAACGCCGGAGAAGTTTCTGTACGTCCGCACGGCGTCACCACTGCGGAAGCGTCTTGCGCGTATGCGCGTCGAAGAACTCCACTTCTTGAACGAAGACACGTTTGAGTCGCGAGTGACATACCCGCTCATATCCGTTGTATCACGTCGTCCACCTGGTTTGCGCACGCAGGTCATTCGGCGCGATGGTTCTATTATCTCGGTTCCACCGACGAGCGATGGGTCGTCGTGGCTTCCGGCCATCATGGGATCCAAGCCGAGGCGCACGGCGAGCACTTTGGCGGACATCTGCGGACGAGTAAGCTGCGGCGTCGCGACGGGTGCGGACTCCGTTTTTGTTGTTAGGGATAGCGTTGTTGGTCCGGAGCTTCGCGAGTTCGCGTATCCGACCATCGCAGGTCGCCAGTTGCTTCGCGACGTTGCTCCACGTCCGGAGCACTCGATGTTGGTTCCGTACGATGCGACTGGTGCGCTGCTTGCCCAGCATCTACTTGGGCCTCTTGGAACCTACCTGAGGGACCCCCAGCGCCATGCGAAGCTCATGGCTCGTACCTGTGTTCGCCGAAAACCATGGTACGCGTTCCATGAGAACCCGCCCATGGCGATCCTGCACCAGCAGAAGATTCTCTGCAAAGACATCGGCGCGGCGCCGTTTTTTGTTGTGGATCGCGCTGGCAATCTCATACCACGTCACTCGGTCTACTACATCGTTCCTAACGAGGCCTCTCGCATTGACGAAATCGCGGAGTACTTGAATTCACGCTACGCACGCCAATGGCTTCGCGCGCACTGCCAGCGGGCGGCCAACAACTTTCTGCGGCTTCAGAGCCACGTGCTCAAGCGGTTGCCGATCCCGAAAAGCTTGATGCCGATTTCGGGCGAGCTTGAACCTAACGCCGAGGTTGCACAACCGCGTTGGGTATGACGACGCCCTTCGACAAGGTGGTGGACGATATCACGCGCGCCCGCTTTCATAACCATCGGCAAGATGACCATTCGGCCTCAGTGAGCAGCGGTCTTTTTCACGATCTCGTTGCCACGTGCGCCCGCTCAGAGATGACCTCGCGCGGGGGAGGGTTAAAGTCTGGTGCAACGTGAGTTCACCCGGTGATCGACTTCGCAAGGTCGATCTTTTCGTCGGTGAGCCTGATCCAGGCCGAGCACCCGACGTATCAAAGGTTCAAAGGTGCGGATTGCCATAGAGAACAAGTCCGTACTCACTGCCCATCGCAATCGAACGAACCGCTTTGATGACTTGCGCAAGGTCTTGGCTGCTATTCACTCCGCACGTCCCGAAGCACTTTTGGTTGCTACCGTACTCGTCGGTCTGGCGCTGCGCGTGCTCAATATCCCAGACCAGGTTTACAAGTTTTATCGAGAAGACAGAGAGCAACAGTTTCTCGATAAGGTGCTGCCTCGCCTTTCTTCGGGAGACCAGACTCTATGGTCGGAGTTCTCATGGGCCGTAAGTGCAAACAGCGCGATTGATCCGGCAAAGACCGTGGAGCTTTTTCGCACGCTACCGACGCGAGAGCCTGGTCACACGCACAAAGAGGGATTCGACTATGTGCTGCTCGTGCAGCTGATGATTGACAACGTGAATCGGCCTACGTTACCACGCCCCAACTCGCTAGGCATTGACGTGGACGCGGAATACAAGCGCATGCTGAGCCGACTCTGTGCTGGATATGCGGCCCGGTGGCACATGTGACTTGGACCGCACCACGGTGCGCGTCAAAATGCTAGAAATACGTGGCGAGGCTCGCGAGCAGGAACGCGTGCTCTGAGCGGTTGTTGAACTCGTCGCGCGAGTTCCCGCGCACATAATCGAACTTGATCGCCGTATCGCGGGTCGGCCTGAAATTGAAGCCGATCGAGAGCTGCCTGCGATCGCTTCCCTCGCGATCGATGTCGAAGTCTGCGTAGTCCACGCGCGCCTTGATGGCGAAAAACGATTCGGGCATCGTGCGAATTAGCCGGCGACCAAACTCGCGAACCACCTCAGCATAGAACCCACGCTGCTTCTCGGCGAAAATCCCTCGCAACGCGAACGGGACGTCGACTCGCACGTTCGCTGCTTCGCCGCGGAACTGCACGCCTAACAGCTCGGTCTCCGCATCAAGTACCGCAATACTCACCTCGCGTCGTTCATCCACCTCCACACCGTCTTCAGAAAACACGTTGTAGGCGCCACGGTGCGCCGATAAACCGATCTCGTGCGCGATCGAGGGGCTCCAGGCTACACGTCCGACGAAAGCTGGCGAGCTATTGTTGTCCTCGAAGTTGCCGCGCCCCAGCGGAATGCGCGTCCCGTCCTCCGCATCGCGGATGACGCCATCGTGGAAACCGTTTGTGGCATACGCCTCATATGTGACACGTCCCGTGCGGCCTAACGAAAACTGGCCGAGCACACCCAGGCCTGGCTCCGACAACGCGACGCCGAGCAGGTCAGTCGAGACGACAGGCCTGTCGGTGAACTCATTGAGGGGCGAGTCGTGCGAGAGGTTGAACTTGCCTAACGGCGACAGGATCATGCCACCGCGGATGGCGAAGGAGGGATGAATGCGCACGTCGATCGCCGCGAATTCCAGCTTGATCTCCTCCGCCCCCTCCTCGAACTCCAGCTCCGCTGCCATGCGCACGAAATCGCTCACGCGCGTCGCGGCGAAGATGTTGAAGCGCTTCGCCTCGATCCCCGAATCATCATTGGCACCGTCCACTCGCTGATATCGCACGTGTGCTTCGGCGTATCCGCCAATCGCGGTGCGGCCCAGGAGACGCGTCTGGAACGGCTTGTCGTAGGCACCGCCGCGCACGAAGGGTCGACCGGTATCGGCAACGACTGTATCTCGCCGCGCCCGCGTGGTATCGCGCTGCGCAGCCGCCTCGCCGACCAGTATTGCAATGACGACCAGCGGGGCGAATATCCTAACGAGTCGACTCATGTGTCGAGGTGGATGACGAGCACACGTTCGCTCGTTAGTTGCGTTCGATATGGTCGCAAGGCGCGCTGCGCGGGACCGCGCAGAACTTCTCCTTTGCGATCATATGTCGAACCGTGACACGGGCACACGATGCGATCGCTCTGGGCTTCGACAGTGCAGCCGCGGTGCGTGCATTCGGATGACAGAACTGTGTACGCGCCATTGTCGCCGACAAGAACGATGAGGGGTTGTGTTTCACCATCGGGCAGGATCTTGAGCGTGGCACCCGCCTCGCTCAGCTCAGGGTATTGCGAGAGTGGTAGCTCGACGCGCCCATGCGTTAAGGGCACTTGCCGAACGAGGACGCTGGCACATGCCGCGAACACCGGAGCCGCTGCCAAGGACGCGCACAGGCCGAGGAAGTCGCGGCGCCGCAACTCGCCGCTAGGTGCGCGCCTAACGCTCATCGCGACTCGACGAACTTGAGCAGCGCGGATCGTTGCGCGTCGGGGAGCGCCACGTAGGCGTCGCGCGCGGCACGTCCTTCGCCTCCGTGCATGCGGATCGCCTCATCGACGTTACGCGCTCGGCCGTCGTGCATGAGGAACGCGTCACCGTTTAGAAACGCGCGCATCAGGCGTAGTCCCCAGAGTGGAGGCGTCTTCCATTCACGACCGGTCGCCTGACCGTCCGGCCGGCCATCGGCGAGCGCATCGCCCATATCATGCAACAGCAGGTCGGAGTACAGCTCGACCCGGCGACCGGTGAGCGCGGCCACGACGCTCTGCCCTGTGGTGAATGACGGAACGTGACACGAGGCGCACCCGATGCGGCCGAAGTGCGTGCGCCCTTCGGCGACAGCGCCAGTCTCGGCGGACGGACGTGGCGGCGCGAGTGTGCGGATATAGTGAACGACAGCCTGCACCGTCGACAGCGGCACTTCCGGATCGGGAACGCGATCGGCGGCAAGTGTCTGTGCGATGGATGCGGGGTTGGTGACTTCTTCAGTCAGAAAGTCACTCGTTATGCCCATGTCCTGGGAGTAGGCGCCGACCGTTTGCTCGACGAGGTTCGACGTTTGCGCCTTACGACCAAAGCGGCCAAGGCGAAGCTCAGTGCCACCGCCAGGTGTATTCCCTGGCACGTAGTCGGCGGCGTACACCCAGTTTGGCCGTCCCGAGATCCCATCTCGATTCACGTCGGCCGAATCTGCGTTCGCGAGGATCGCACTCTCGGGTATGGCCTCGATCAGTCCAACGCCAAAGACCGGAGGTGGCAGCCGCACCGAGACGGCAGTTCCGTTAGGCACGACTTCAGCGAACGCACCCGGTATTGCTCTGTCCTGGATTTGCGGACCGCCTAACGAGCCGAGGAAGTTGTCGCTGGCGGAGCCTATTCGGTGCAGTGCGTTTTCCAGTCGGCCGCGGCCATCACCGCTGTGACAGGCGGCGCAGGACACGTTGTTGAAGATCGGACCGAGGCCGGTTGCCGGGGCGAAGCGGCGACCGAACTCCTCGTCACCGCGGACGAACGCTGCAAGATCTTCAGCCGACAGCCCCTCGACGGGGGCGTCGAAGACGTCGCCGTCATCAGGCGCAGCAGTGAGCAGGTCGTCGCACGCCATGGGTGCCACGAGCACCCCGCCGAACAAGGTGGCGGCTGCGGTAAGCCTCAAGTACTTGCCTAGACGAAGGGGCATTTCCTGAACAACGGCAAAGGGTTGCGCTTCGCAGCGATGTCCCAGGGGAGCGGTCCCTCGCGCAAAATTTAGGACGTACGAAATTGATATTTTTGCCGCCCTAAGTCAAGTCTGGGACGCGCTCACGGCCGAACTCGCGTTATGAACCAGGTCGCAGTAGCTGAATCGCCAGTCTCGTAGAACGCGAGTGCCAAGCGTGACGTCGATGGGCCCCGAAAACGTGGGAGCGCTGACGACGCAGCTATGGAATTCCCCACGCTCGCCGCATGGATCAACCGATGCTGGGAGATCGCTCAGCAGCTTGCTGTCGAATAGGCGTCCCGCGAAGGATGCGTCGAGCTGCGTGGTATCTACACACGTTAGGTACGCGCGGTACCCGTCGCGGATCGCACGTCGCGCCAAATGCTCCGTTGGCGTGCCCCAAAGTGGGAATAACGGTTCGATGCCGAGCGCGGTACACTGTCGCTCGCGATAGGCACGCACGTCCTCCAGAAAGAGATCTCCGTACGCGATTGCAGTGATGTCGCCGTGCTCGTCGCGCGCGTCTGCGATGGCCGAGGCCCATGCCTCTTCATACGCAGCATTGCCGGCGCCGACGCGTATTAGAGCCTCGAAGAGCGGCAGGCGCAGGCGTTCTGCCTGCGACCGCAGAATCGAACGGCGCGTCCCATGAATGCTGACTCGGTCGTATTCCGGTGTAACCGCGGTCACCAACCCAACTATTGTGACCGAGCGGTCGTGCTGCAGAGCGGCGAGGGCAAGCGCGCTATCCTTGCCGCCGCTCCACGCAACGAGCGTTCGCCGCATGGCGCCTAACGCTTTGATACCGCACGCCCTCCAAGCAAGATCGTGCGCCCTGGCGCTCTGAAGTTCATGACCTCTTGGTAGTCGCCGCCAAGCAGATTCTCCACGCGAACGAAGAGCGAGAGTGATGGGACGTTGCTCGTGAGGCGATACGCCAGGCCGGCATCGAGCCGCCGGTATGATTCGAGTAGCACTGGCTTTGCGGGAAACCCGGAAAAGTCCCTGTCATCTCGTGAGCCGACATGTAGCAGGCGCGCATCGGCCGTTAGGCGCGTTGTGAGGTTTGAGCGACCTGTGAGCGCAGCCGTCACGGAAGGCCGCCGCAACAGCCGATTCCCCTTGACGAATGTCGCGTTCTGCCCCTCGTCCAAGCCGGCGTCATCGACGCGCGTCCGCAAAAAGGTGATGGTCATTCCCACGTGCGTATCGTGCGCGACTCGCGCTCGGCTCTCGAACTCCACACCGTACGCTGACGCCGCCGCCACGTTGAAGTAGTTAGGCGTCCCAACTTCGACGAAGGAGTACTGGATCATGTCGCGGAAGCGCTGGCTGAACCACGTGGCGCTCAGCGCGCCACGGCCAGTCGCAACGAGCTGAGTAACACCTGCTTCGATGCTGCGGGAGCGCTCCGGCTTGAGCGATGGATTGCCCACGGTGAACGCCGTATTGAACTCTTCAAGGAATGTTGGCGCCTTGAATGCCGAGCCCGCGCTGGCGCGCAGAGTCGTCGCCTGCCCCAGCCGCCATGCCACGCCGCCGCGCGCGGTGCGGAAGCTGCCAAAGACATCGTTGTCGTCATAACGACCCCCCGCCGTGAAACTCAACGCCCCGGCCTCACCTACGATCTGCGCGTACGTCGCCCGCGTTGAACGCTCAGCGCTGAACGTGTTAGGCGCCCTATCGAAGTTGGAGCTGTCGCGTCCACGCTGCGCCTCGCGCTGCCACTCGTAACCAAGGGTGGCAATCACTTTGGTCGTAAGACCCACGTTCACGCGACCGTCAACGACGCGTCGCCGCAGCGAACCAGCACTGCGGTATGCATAGAACCCAGACGTATCGACTGGAGTGTCAGCAGCATCGTCGGTGCGAGGTCTTCCCTCCATCGCGGTGAATGCGGCGGTCACGTCGACGCGCGACCCTAACTGCTGCCGTGCTTCGAGCGCAAGCGCGCTGCGACGATCCTTACGGAAAGAGTTCCTGTCGACGATTCGGCCGGCGCCGTCTGTCGGATAGTGATACTCGTCGGCATGTTGCCGCGCGCTGAGCGACCCGCGAAAGCCAGCACCAGGGGAGGCTGCAAGGCGAGCGCTCAGCACCTCATTCTGGTAATCGTTATTGAAGTCAAGGAAGCCATCCGTTGTGCGCCGGCCTGCACCCAACGACACGCTCAGCGTCTGTGAGGCGGCGCCTAACGACATATCTACTTCCCGCGTGGCGTAGGTTCCTGCTTTCACACCCCCTTCAACGAGAGTTGGCGACGTATTCCGCCGCGTGAAGATCTGAATCACCCCAGCAACGGCATCGGAGCCATACAGCACGCTAGCGGGACCGCGCACCACTTCGATGCGCTCCACGTTGTCGAGCGAATATGAGCCGAGGTCGATCGAACCACCTGGGTCATTCATCGGAACGCCGTCAATCAGGACACGCACATAGTCACTCTCGCCGCCGCGCAAAAAGAGTGACGTTTGCGCTCCGAGACTCCCGCTACGAACGATGGCAGCGCCGGGGACTTCACGTAGCGCGTCGGCGACGTCACGGATGCCGCGAGCTCGAAGCGAGTCTCCATCGAGTATGGTGACGCTCGCGACGTCACTCGCGATGCGGCTCTCCACGCGCGTCGCCGTGACGACAACGCGCGGGAGTCTGGTGGAGTCTGTTGCTTGCGCGACGAGACGTGTGGATGCGGTAACCGCGAGGGCGGTGATGGCGCAAAAACGAAACACGGGTCATCTCCTCCCTCGGAGAATACCCGTGCGGTCGCGAAATGCGCTTAGGCTTTCGCATAACCACGAGCCCTCCCCCGAGGCACTCTGAGTGTGGCACGAGTCGAGGTCGTCTCCTGGCTCCGGGCCGCGTCGCTCACCTTCCCAACCGTTAGGTCAGTGGATGTCGAGGACGCGTTCAACGCCCGTTACAGTGGCGGGGCCGCACCGGCTTCACACCGGTTTCCGTGGCCTCAGCTCGTAGTTCGGTTGTGCGACGCAGTGTAGCAGATCAAACCATCGCCGTCAACGATGAGCCTTCGGCCGCGTCGCGTAGGCTCTCCACAGGAGGATCACAAGGATGACAATGATGATCACGAGCACCCAAACGACCCAGGCGATGATCGGGCACGGCGGGCAGGGAGGATTCGTGGACTTCAATTTGAGTGGCTCGCGGCGCAGGAAAGGCTACATCGTCGCTTATGTAACGCGGCCAGTCGCCCATAGGTATCAGGCCTTTATTACGTAATCCGCACTGCGCTTTGTCCCTAGGCAGGCGGTATGACTTTGACCTGCTCTATGACCTGGCGGTAGCGCGGCTCGTTATGCAAGGGCTCGTACATCGGCTCTGCCGCCATGAACATGAGACCAACTCCTCGCGCCGCGACGGCACGTTCCAGCCATGTGAGTGCCGTATCATGGTCACCGAGCGCTGTGTGTATCACCGCCACACCTTCGGCTGGGACATACGGTCGCGCTTCGAGCTGGCGCAGCGCCGCAAGAGCGCTATTTCGCTTCCCTGCCCGTGCGAGTACCCAGCCGCTAATCCCGGATTCGAAACTTCCGAAGCGAAGGCTGTCCGGCGGTAAGGCAGCGATAGCCTCTGTATGCCTGCCAAGCAGCGATAACACACGCGCCAGTTGCAGCTGCGCAACGGAATACTGTGGATCCAGCTCGAGCGTCTCGCGCAGCGCGGCTTCGGCTTCAGGGTAGCGACGCATCCAGACGAGTACGGTCCCGATGCGCGCGTTTGTTATGAGAGATAGCGGATCGAGCTCGCGCGCGCGGCGCAGCGCGGCCAATGCCTCCGCCAGGCGTCCGCGCGCCGCGTAATGCCACGTATCGAAGAACCAGCCAAGCGTTAGGGTCGAGTCGAGTGCCAGGGCACGCTTCAAGTGGCGTTCGCCGGCTGCCCAGTCCCACGTGTGAAAGGTGCGGATGATGCCTAACGATACGAACGTCTCGGCAATCGTCGAATCGAGAGCTAGGGCGCGCTGCGCGGCGCGCTCAGCCAGCGGGAACAGGTCGCGCGGTGCCGCAGCCCCGGTCCACGCGAGAATACTGTAGGTATCGGCCAGCCCAGCGAACGCGCGGGCATACAGCGAATCGATCTCCACCGCCCGTTGAAAGTGCGGCAGTGCTTGCTGCAACGACGCGGCAGTCCGTATCTCGAAAAAATGACGACCCCGCAAGTAGCTGCCGTACGCGTCCGCATTCACCGTGTGGCGTTCGGCAATCCTGGTGCGCTCTGCCGGACGGAGTCGCAGACGCAACTGTTCGGCGATTGTTCCCGCGATCTCTGCCTGCAGCTCGAGTACAGTCCCCCAGTCGCGTTCGTAGCGATTGGTCCAGAGTCTGTCGCCGCTGTTCGCGTTGTACAAGCTGGTGACAAACAGCACACGCTCACCGTCGCGCCTAACGCTCCCCTCGAGAATGCGCGAGACTCCCAACTCGTCGCCGATGCGGCGAATATCGCCGGTACGCCCTTTGTACGCGAACGCCGTCGTTCGAGGCGTAACACGTAGGCGTCCGAGCTGCGCCAGAGCGCCCGTGATCTCTTCGGTAACGCCGTCACTGAAGTATTCGTTGGCCGCGTCTCCGCTCATGTTCACGAACGGGAGCACGGCAATCGAAGGTATTTCGCGCTCGCTCCCCGGCCGCAGAACTGTGACGAGCGCCGCCGCGGCGGCAAGGAGCCCGGCGGCGGCCGCTGCTACGCGCCAGCGGTGTCTGCCTAACGCGCTTAGTGATTGCGACGTCGTCAGGTGCGGCGCGTCCAGCGCCGCTTCGAAGGCGTTGCTGAAGTCGCGTGCCGAGGCAAAGCGATCTTCCGGTGCCTTGGCCAATGCGCGTCGCAAGACGTCGTCCACTGCCGGCCCCAGCTCCGGCCGCGCCGCGCGGACAGATGGCACGGGGTCGCGCAGATGCTGAGTGAACAGTGCTGCTGACGTAGGCCCGTGGAATGGTGGAGCGCCCGTGAGCATCTCGAAGACCACACATGCCAAGGAGTATGTGTCGCTACGGGCGTCGAGCTCACCAGCGCCGGCGGCATGTTCGGGACTCATGTACGCCGGCGTTCCCACGACGACACCAGCCGTCGTTAGGCGATCGCCCGCATCGACACTCGATGCCTGCGCGATCCCGAAATCGCCGATCGCGACATGTTCTTCGTCGAGCAGTACGTTCGCTGGCTTGACGTCGCGGTGCACGACGCCGTGCCGGTGCGCGTAGTCGAGTCCGGCGGCTATCTGGCTGGTAATCCGTCGCACGTCGGCAAGCGGCAAGGGACCCTCGCGCGTTATACGATCGCGTAGGGTCCCGCCAGGAACGAGCGGCATCACGTAATACAGCAGCCCCTCTGACTCACCGGAGTCGTACAGCGGAAGGACGTTGGGATGCTGCAAGCGCGCCACGACGTCGATCTCGCGCCGGAAGCGCGCACCACCTAACGCGGAAGAGGCACTCGCCGCCAACAGCTTGAGAGCGACAGCGCGGTTGTGCTTCGTGTCTTCGCCGTGAAAGACCGTCGCCATTCCACCACGGCCGATCTCGCGCACGAGCGTGTAAACGCCGATGCGACGCCCCACGAATGACTCCGTCGCCGGGGGGCGCAGCGCCTCGGCTAAAGCATCCGGTGTCAGATCGAACAATGGATGCGCTGCCTCGTCGGCCCGAAGCAGTGCCAGCACTTCATCGCGCAGGGCGTTGTCACCCTTGACGGCTTCTTCGACAAAGCGATGTCGCAGTTCCGCGCGGCGGCAGTTCTCACACACGTCTAGAGGAGAACCTTCAATGCACGCGTCTACCCTTCTACGGGCGGTCTTTGCTGTCGCCTTGGTTGCATGCGGCGACACGACCGTGCCGACGGAAACTTCGCAGTCGGCTGCTGCGAACGCCGAAAATTCGGCACAGAACAACGCTGTTGTCTACTGGAACGCGGTGGCTCGGGGTCTCGTTATCAAGTTTTCTTCGGGAGCTCCCGCCGCTATCCGCGGATACGCACTGGTATCGATCGCACAGCACAACGCGGCCGCTGCCGTTGCGGACCGTGGAGTACATGCGGCGATCAGCGCCGCCTCGGTCGTCACACTTTCGTCGCTCTACCCGACCGAGCAGTCAGCGCTCGAGTTGCAGCTGCAGCAGTATCTTACGAGCACGAGTCCCAACGACGATCCTAACGAAGGCGAATCGATTGGGCGCAACGAAGGCGCGCGCGTCGTCGCGTACGCACAGACAGACCGCTTTTTCGCGCCATGGACCGGCACAGTTCCAACCGGTCCGGGGATCTGGTTCAGCAGCACGCCACCGGTCGGACCTATGTTCGGCCAAGCGAAGACACTGTACTTGCTTGCCGGCAATCAGTTTCGTCCGCCACCGCATCCGGCGTTCGGCTCCGTCGCGTTCCAGGACGCGCTGGCTGAAGTTAGGCATTTCTCTGACACACGAACGCCTGAGCAGGATTCCATCGCCAAGTTCTGGAACTTACCTGCCGGGACGCATCAGCCGCCTGGCTACTGGAACGAAGAGGGAGCTCGTTTAGTGATCAAGTATCGCGTGAACGCGCGGAGAGCTGCGCAGCTGTTCGCGCTGATGAATGCGGTGAGCTACGACGGCATCGTGGCGTCGCACGAGGCGAAGTACACGTATTGGCTGCTGCGTCCGACGATGGCGGACCCGGCGATTACGCTCTCGATCGGTTTGCCTAACTTCCCAGCGTATCCCTCGAATCACGCGGCGATTTCAGCGGGGATGGCAGCGATCCTAGGCGGCGATTTTCCAGCAGAGAAATTGCGCCTTGCCCGGCTGGCGGACCAAGCCGCGCTCTCGCGAGTGTTCGGCGGCATTCATTACCGGTTCGACGGCACCGCCGGTCTGACGCTCGGTCGCCGCATCGCCGAGTGGGCTCGCGCCCATGCTGTTGCATTGCGGCAGCCGTACCCGCTCCAGTAGGTCCGCCGAGCAAGGAGGCCAGCGCCCGTTAGGCATCCCGGCTCCGAAAGCTTCGCCGCGGGCATCCGCGGCGAAGCTTTTCATCTTTCGGAATCTTAACGAGCAGACTAAGCTAGCCTTCGATCGTATAGATCTCGCGCCGGCCGGAGTCCACGAAATCGTGGTACCCTTTCATGACGGTCTCGAACTCCTTCATCGTGTCGGCGTCGCCCATGTTCATGAACGCCTCCAAGCTTTCCGCTTCGACCTCTATCACAATAGTCCAGAACCGCTCCCCGCAAACATCGGTGAGGACACGCATCTTTCCGAGATTGTTCTTCTCGCTCAGCTTTGCAATCGCCTGAAACTTCTCGACCATGGGACGAACTTGCCCCGGCTTACAATACATGATGTCGCGGATCAGTAGCATGATCACTCCGAGTGCAAAACGGTCAGCGCTACTCTATACCGTTCACCGAGTGCGCGGCAAGGGATCCGTGCAGTAGCGGCCGCCACGGATTGAACGCTGCGCGTTAGGCTTTAGCCGCTTTGACCACCCGTTCCACCGTTTTCCACGAGCGAGTTGTCACATCTTTGCCCAAGCTCTTGTCCAGCACGCGCATGAGGTCCGGTGTGGTAGCGGAGAAGTCGACGACCGTACAGACCGCTCGATCCACGACGGCGGTGATCACGCATCCCTTAGCGCCCTTCGCTACTGCGTGCACGGCCGCGGCTTCTGGCGCTTTCTTGAGAAAGGTCACGTGCGGCCGATCATGTGCTCCGAGCGTCATCCCTTTGAACGGCTGCGTCTCCACGAGGTGCTCGAGGTCAGTCAGCGTCATAACGACGACAGAAACGTTGAACTTGAGCGCGTTCGAAAGAATGGGCTCGAGTTTCTTCACCAGCGCTTTCTCCGTCGTGCGCGCAGCGTCGAATATCACGTTGCCGCTCGCGATCACCGTCGTGACGTTCTGAAAGCCAGCGCGCTTGAACGCGGCCTTGAGATCCGCCATCTTCGTGACGGGATTGCGGCCGCTGTTGATGCCGCGAAGCAAGGCAACGTAGCGCATCATCAATAATGAATGAAGCAGAGAATCTGCGCAGCATCAACTTGACGGGATAGTTCGCGTTGACGCTGTGAGATCGGGCTTTTGATTTCGACTGATGCGAACCCCGACTCTGCTTGGCGCACCGTATGACGCGGCGTCGTCATTCCGACGCGGCTGTGCCGGTGCTCCCCCAAAGATCCGCGAAGCCCTGCATTCGCCGGGAGGCAACGCATGGACCGAGACGCTTGTCGACTTGTCCACACCAGGCGCGATGCGTGATGCCGGTGACGTCGCAATCCCCGCACCTGGAGATGCCCTAAGGGCGATAGACGCTGCTGTAGAGCGCGTGCTTGCCGACGGCGATCACCCCATTGTACTTGGCGGCGACCATGCCGTCACATATCCAGTCGTACGCGCCGTTAGGCGCCATCACGCAACTTTGTCTATTCTGCATATCGACGCGCATCCCGATCTATACGACGAGTTCGAAGGCGATCGTTTCTCCCACGCGTGTCCGTTCGCGCGAATTATGGAGGCAGGGCTCGCCGACAGGCTCGTCCAGGTCGGTATTCGCACGATGACCGGGCATCAGCGCGATCAAGCGAAGCGTTTTGGCGTCGACGTCATCGACATGCGCGCGTGGTATGCGGGAACGCGGCCGTCGATCGGGGGGCCGGTGTATCTGTCCATCGATATCGATGGGATCGATCCGGCGTTTGCGCCTGGCGTGTCGCATCCAGAGCCGGGGGGACTGAGCGTCAGAGAAGTGATTGCGCTGATTCAGGATCTCACTGGGCCGCTCGTTGCGGCGGACGTAGTCGAGTGCAATCCCGAGGTCGATCCAACCGGCCTCACGGCGCGGGTTGCGTCGAAGCTCGTGAAAGAAATCGTGGCGCGCATGCTTAGCAACTGAATCCGACTGGTCGCGCAGCGTTTGTCCCGCAATCATCAGAGCGAGGGACAAATGCAGAACGAACAGACCGTCAAAGATGTGTACGCGGCATTTCAGCGCGGCGATGTAGCTGCGATCACGTCGCTGGTGAGCAACTCGACATCTCAGTTTTCGACGTCCGGTCCATTGCGGCGTCGGGGCCTATCGTCGCTGTCGATCTTCGCGTCGAGAGCACGATTCGCAAGAACGGTCGCTCGATCAAGAGCGATGTGGTGCGCTACCGGACATTCAACGAGAACGGCCAGATCGCGCGTTATCGTCACTTCAATGATACGGCGGCCGAGCTTGCCGCGTGGCGCGATTGATTGATAGCGGATCTGGGAATAGACACGCGTCAACGCTATCCTCGATCCCCTATCAACTATCAACTATCAAACTATCAACTATACCCATTTGTGTTGCCTCAGTTGAAATGTGACTCCCAGCCTCTCCACACTATGGAGAACCGAGGAGTCCATGAGCCCATCAAACGGAACACGACGGCGATCGTTCACGGCTGAAGAAAAAGCTACGATCCTGCGGCGGCATCTCGTCGACAAGGTCCCACTGTCGGACCTCTGCGACGAGTACCGCATCCAACCGAGCCTCTTCTATCTCTGGCAGCGGCAGGCGTTCGAGCACTTGAGCGCTGCTCTCCAAGACGGCCGCA
>JBQTIF010000013.1:0-29178 GCA_052388395.1 Gemmatimonadaceae bacterium
TGACGTGTACCTTGAGGTCCGTCTTCGTGTGCGCTCCCAACCGGTAGTGTCGCACGCGACCACGTTACACGCACCTTCTCTTCGCCTAAAGGCGAGGGGTTTCCACCATCCCCGAAACAGATACTAACCTGATGTCTGGTTGGTGCGCGGTTTGCCCCGTCAATACCGGCCTGCAGGGCCCCCAGACGTTCGCTGACTCTGGGGCCTTCACTCCAGAACGGCCGTCCAGCCGGCCGCGTGATCGTCGCGAGGACCGAGTCCAATTGCGCAATCTCTCGATCCACCTGCTTGATCTGCTCGGCGCGCTGCTCGGCGCCTTGCGTCTCTAACGTTTTCTTGCGGCCGTCGAGTTGAGAACGCATGACGTCCAGCGCTCGCAGCGTGTCGTTGAGCGCGGATTGCATGTCACGCAATCGCAACGCAGCATCGAATTGCTCGCGCAATGCAGCAACGGGCGTTTCGATGGCGGGATCGAGGCGCGCTTCGACCGCCGTCTCTTCACGTCCGGCTGGCGTCGTTAGGCGAATCGTGTAGCGGCCGGGAAGGGCTTGTGGCCCGCGCGGGCCACCAAAGAACTCATCGGTCGGTTGCGGGCCGTCACGACGCGGGCGCGGCGGATCGTAGGCGAGATCCCAGGCAATGCGGTTCACGCCGGCGTTGCGCGGCGGGCGCTTGATCTCGCGCACAACCGCGCCGGTCGCATCGAGCACCTCGAGCTTAAGCGCTGCGGTACTGTCGTATTTCTCCTTGAGATAGTAGGTAATGATTGCGCCGTAGGGGGGATTGGGACCGTGAAAGAGCTTGTCCCCTTCCCCGTAGCGCGTGGGCTTGATCGAGTAACGATACGCCGCCATTGGCGTAAAGAGGTGCAGTCCCTTTGCCTTTATCGCCGACGTCATTTGCTGCAGCGGCGTCGCATCATCCAGAACCCAGAAGGCGCGCCCGTGCGTGCCTAACAAGAGGTCGTTCATGACCGGATGCACGAGCAGATCGTGCACGGCGACAACCGGCAAGTTCTTGAGGTGCATCTTTTGCCAGGTCGCGCCGCCTGTATACGACGCAAAGAGCCCCAGCTCCGTGCCGGCGTACACCAGGTTGCGGTTCTTCGGGTCCTCGCGCACGACGTGCACGTAGGCGCCGTTAGGCAGATTGCCGCTGACCTCCGTCCAGGTCGCGCCGAAATCGGTCGTCTTGAAGACGTAGGGCCGCAGGTCGTCGAACATATGGCGGTCGTACGACACGTACACCGTACCCGCTGCTGCGCGCGACGGCTCGACGTGCGACACGGGCGAAAACCGCGGTATTGTTTGCACGGACGGCGTAAGGTTTTTCCACGTCTTTCCTGCATCACGCGACAGCTGCAGGTTGCCGTCGTCGGTTCCGGCCCACAGCACACCAGCCTGTGCTGCCGATTCGGCGAAGGAGATGATCGTCCCGTAATACTCGGCGGTCGTGTTCTCCTTCCAGACCGGCCCTCCCGGAGAGACGTATTTCGTCGAGTCATTCGTCGTTAGGTCCGGCGAAATCTGCTCCCAGCCGCTCAGGCCGAAGTCGTTCGTCCGGAAGATCACATTGCCGCTGAAGTAGACAACCGTGCCATCGTGTGGCGACGCCACGATGGGTGAGTTCCAGTTGAAGCGGTAGCTCAAATCTTTGACAGGACCGCCGTCGTTGCGACGCGGCTGTGGCGACACGTCGACTTGCTCGCGGGTGCGCATGTTGGTCCACTGGATCCCGCCGCCCTGATACTCCGATAGAAAGACATCAGTGTCGTTAGGGTGCACGACAAGCTGGAAGCCGTCACCGAATGAGATCATGCGCCAGTCGTCATTCGCGATCCCCCCCGGCTCACGCGAGCGCACGGGGCCGGTCCACGTTCCATTGTCTTGCAGGCCACCACCGACACTGTAGAACGGCGCGCGGTTGTCGTAGTAGATCGCGTAGAACTGCGCGAGCGGGATGTTGAGTTGAGGTTCCCACGTCCCTCCACGGTCGTACGACACGGCGACACCACCGTCCTGGCTTTGCCAGACGCGATGCGCATTCAGCGGATCGATCCATAGCGAGTGGAAGTCGACGTGCGTCGAGTTCGAGATGCGCCGGAATGCTTTGCCCCCATCGATCGAGAGCATGAGGGTGCCCGAGATCGCGTAGACACGATTCTCATCGCTGGGATCGATGCGCATGCGAGTGAAGTAGAAGCCGCGGTTCACGATGTCGACGTTGCGGTACACGGCAGTGAACGACTCTCCGCGATCATCGGAGCGGAAGAGCGTCCCCTCGTTGCTCTCGGCGAGGACATACACAACGTTCGGATTACTTGGCGCCGCCTGCACCGAAATTCTGCCTAACAACCTAGGGAGGCCTTTTGTAACCTTCGTCCACGTGCGCCCCCCGTCCACGGATTTGAACACTCCCCCCTGCTCACTCCCGCTCAGGTGTGTCCACGGCTTGCGCTCGAAGCGCCACATGCCCGCGAACAGAATGTTGGGGTTTTGCGGATCCATCGCCATCTCCGCGACGCCATGGCGGTCGTCGATGTACAGCACGCGCTCCCACGTCTCGCCGCCATTGGTGGAGCGATAGACGCCTCGTTCGGCGTTAGGTCCATAGACATGACCGAGGACACCCACGAACACGATGCGCGGGTCGTTGGGGCTCACAATAATGCGCGCGATCCGTTCGCTATTCGCTAGGCCGATGTGCTTCCATGTCGCCCCGCCGTCGGTCGACTTGTAGACACCGTTACCGTATGACGCCGAGTTGCGCGGCTTGGACTCGCCGGTGCCGACGTAGATGACATCTGGATTGCCCGGCTCCAGCGCGATGTCGCCGATCGATGCTATTGGCTGCGAATCAAAGATCGGTTTCCACGTAATGCCGCCGTTCACGGTCTTCCAGACGCCGCCTGACGCCGATCCGACATAGACAACGTTCGGATTGCCGGGGATGCCTTCGACGTCCGCCACGCGGCCGCTCATGTTGACCGGACCGATATTGCGCCACTCCAGACCGCTCCACAGCGATGTATCGACGAGCGTCGCTGAGACGTCGGCGATTGGCTGCGGGCGCGGCTGCGTGTTCTGTTGCGCCGTGAGATCCGCAGCACCGGCTGCGACGAGAAACGGAATCAGGGAAAAAGCGCGCATAACGACCATGGAATGCCGGGGCGTGTAGCTTGGCGCGCTGAGCCGTCGCTCGCAACGGCTGGATCAAAGGGGTCAGAGTCGATTGAATCAAACGCCCGCACCTTGCGGCGATTCTGACGCGAGATTTCAATCGAGTCTGACCCCCTTTGATCATGACGCCGCTCCGTGTTCTGCTCATGGCGGTTGTGGCCATCGGCTCCCCGTTTTACGGCGGGGGTGTGCTCGCGCAGGAACGTGATGAGCTAAGAAGCGTGCGCGCGCGTGCGATTCGCGCCCAGCAACAATTCGAGACGTATCGTCGCAGGCAGCTCCCCGTCACATACGGTCGAAGCGCCGCAAGCGATTGCGATCTCCGGATCGGTCGCTTCTGCTACTGGCACGATGCCGACTCCGCACCGGCCGAGCCAGGGCGCATCGCTGCGGCACGCGACGCACTCTTACGCGCGCTCGATTCCATGGCGATCCGGGCTCCTGACGACGGTTGGGTCGCAGGGCAGCGCGTGCGCTATCTGGTGGAAGCGGGGCGCCCGATCGAGGCAGTGCGCGCAGCCACAGCGTGCTCCGGAGACCCGTGGTGGTGCGGAGCGCTGTTCGGATTCGCGCAGCACGCATTAGGCGCGTACGCGGCAGCCGACAGCGCCTTTGAGCGAAGCATCGCGGAGATGCCTGCCACACGGCGCTGTGCCTGGACGGACCTCAGCGATCTTCTTCCGGGCGGTTTTCATAAAGCGTATCGCGCGCTTCCGTGCGAGCAACGCGACAGCGTCAATGCGCAGGTGTGGTGGCTCGCTGACCCGCGCTGGTCCAGTGGAGGGAACGATCTGCGCAGCGAGTTCTATTCGCGCCTAACGATGGCGCAGCTGGTACAGCAGGCTCGGTCGGCGCACGACATGGCCTGGGGCGACGACATGGCGGAACTGATGCTGCGCTATGGCTGGCCGACTTCGTGGTCGCGCTCGCCGCCGTCCAGCTACGACCCGACGCGTGTTGCGGTCGTGGGGCATGAGCCATCGCCGTCATTCGATTTTCTGCCGTCGGCTCGCGCGCTGCACGATCCGCTGCGCGCTGAGCTGACCGACTGGACGCCATTGGCGCCGCTGCCCACAACGCGCTATGCGCCACCCTATGCCAAACATTTTCGCGAGCTGTCGCCGCAGGTAGCCTGGTTCGCGCGCGGCGACTCGGCGGCTCTCGTGGTCGGCTATGACGTGCGCCGCGAGCGCGACACGGTCTTTACGCAAGACAGCGTCGATGCGGCCGTCGTGCTCTCGCGCGGCGCCAACGACTTATCGCTGGCGCGTGCCCTTAGTGGTTTGCGTGGCGACGCCGTGATCATTCCATCGACGCGCGCGCCACTCCTCGTGAGCGTAGAGGTGAGCGACAGCGCTGCCCGTGCCGTCGCGCGCGGGCGTATGGCCGTGCGGCCTCCTGCCGACTCGACGCTCTCGGACCTGCTGCTTTTCGATGGCGCCGGCGGGCTGCCGGAGACGTTCGAGGGCGTTGCTCGGAGCGCGTTAGGCACGTTGACTGTCAGCCGAGAGGTGCCATTCGGAGTATACTGGGAGCTGTATGGTGCACTCGCCCAGGCGCGCGATGTATCGTATTCGCTGAACGTAGAACCGATGCGTCCTGGTCTTCTACGCCGCCTGGCGGAGCGTGTTCGGCTGACGCAGCCAATGCGATCCGTCCAGTTGACGTTCGACGATGGACGTCCAGCCTCATCGCGGTCGCTACTTGTCGACGTATCGCACATCCCTCAGGGGCGCTACCGCCTAACACTTCGCGTGTCCGCGTCGCAGACGACGGCGCAAACAAGTCGCGAGATCCAGGTCCGCGATCGGCGTCAGGTTGCACCATCAGCCGGCTCGCAATAGCTTCCGAAGCGTCGAGACATCACATGACCAGATTCACGCGCGCCATCGTGCAAAGCATGCGACTCCATCGGGCCGGTTCGGTTCGAGGGGGAGTTGGTAGCGCCGTGTAGTTAGTTCCATCCCGAGACCTTACAGGCCCCAGAGTCGATCGACTCCGGGGCCTTTTTCATTTGGGTGCTTCCATGAGCGAATCCATCTACGTCACCACGACGATACCGTACGTGAACGCAGCGCCACACATCGGCTTCGCGCTCGAATTGACGCAGGCCGACGCCGTCGCTCGCTACCACCGGCTGCTAGGTCACGCCGTGCGTTTTCAAACAGGCACGGACGAGAACGCGTTCAAGAACGTGCTCAGCGCGCGCGCGTTAGGCGTTCCGGTCGCGCAGTTCGTCGATGCGAACGCGAATCGTTTTCGAGCATTGAGCGCTGCGTTGCGCTGCTCCACCGATCGCTTTCTTCGAACATCAGAGGAAGGCCATCGACAGAGCGTGTATGCATTCCTTGCACGCGTGCAACAGGAAGACGTGTATACTGAGTTCTACCGCGGATCGTACTGCACAGGGTGCGAGGACTTTTATCTCGCGCGTGATCTCGACAACGGCCGCTGCCCCGACCATGGCGCTACACTCGTGGAAGTTGCCGAACGCAACTACTTCTTCCGACTAAGCAAATACGGACCCGCCGTGCGCGAGCTCATTGCGCAACGACGCATCCGCGTACTCCCTGAAGCTCGCGAAGCCGAGGTGTTGCAGTTCATCGATCAGGGACTCAGGGATATATCCCTCTCACGTGATGCCGCGCGCGCCGGCGGCTGGGGCATCCCCTACCCTAACGACGCGACACAGGTCGTCTATGTCTGGATCGACGCCCTGCTGAACTACCTCTCTGGCCTCGACTTCCCCTATGGCAGCGACGTCGCGCAGTACTGGGACAGCAATTCGAGTCGCGTGCACGTGATCGGGAAAAACGTGTGGAAGTTCCACGCTGTGTACTGGCCGGCACTTTTATTGTCGGCGGGCCTTCCGGTGCCTAACCAGATCGTCGTGCACGGCTTCCTGACTAGCGAGGGGAAGAAGATCAGCAAATCAGGCGGGAAGAGCACCGATCCTAACGAGTACATCAGGCAACTCGGCGTAGACGCCGTGCGCTATTTCCTGCTGCGATACGTGCGGCCTTTCGACGACACAGATTTCTCCGGTGAGCGCCTGGCGGCCGTCTACCAGGCGGATCTGGCGAACGGGCTCGGGAATCTTGTGTCGCGTGTCACGGCGCTTTGTGATGCAGCCAACGTCCCTGGCGTCGACGCGACGGCGCCACCGCAGGCACCGGCCGGTTTCCACGAGCACGTCGCCGCGTTTCGCTACGACCTAGCGCTTGGCGGCTTGTGGGAGTCGATACGAGAGCTCAACGGCACTGTGACACGCGAGGCACCGTGGGCTGCTTTGCGTGCTGGACGGCTGCAGGCTGCTCGCGAAAAACTGTCGCGCTACGCAGCGCGACTGGATGCGATCGGCTACTGGCTGCAGCCTTTCTTGCCCGCAACTGCGCCCGTTCTCTGCGCGGCCTTGCGCGGGAGCCGGATAGAGAAGCCCCCTTCCCTCTTTCCTCGGCGCTAAGCCGCGCGCGCAAACACGAGGAATACGTCGTACAACGCGTGCGTCCACGCCGTGACGCCGAAGCCGCGCGTCACGTACAGTCCGCTGAATGCCAGTCCGGCGAGCGTGCGGAAGACGAACGATTGCGACGATACCTGATCGCCTAACGGCCCGATGTAGTGGACCGCAGAAAACGCGATCGCCCCGCCGAGCGTGGCGAAGATGCCCGAAGCGACAGGACCCCAGCCTAACGCGTGCCGTGCCAGAAGCAGCAGCGTGGAGACGAGCAGCACTCTGAACAGCAACTCCTCGTAGAAGCCTGCGCCGAGTGACACCATGAGCGCTGTGGAGAGCCCGAGTTGATCCATCGCCGGCACCATGAGGCCGAACGATGTGATCACTTTCGCGGTTGCCAGGCCAATTACCAATCCAAACACCGCGGCGAGGAGCGCGGACTCGAGCGTCATGCCCAGGAAGACAGCGCCACGCGGCGCACCGTGCTTCTTCGCGTCGCGACCGATCGCAATCAGCATGGCGACGACGATCAGCACCAGGAGAATCACAGGGCCGCTGGATCCGACGAGCGACTGGGCTCCCTGCTTGAGCATGACTTCGGCGCCGTTGCGGATGCCGCTGTCGCCAGCGAGGAGCTGCGCCGAGATCTCGTAGAGGGCGAGCAGCGGGAGCGCAAACGTTAGGCTGTACCGCGGCGATCGGCTGAGCGCCCAGTACGACGATGTCTTGGAAACGGCGCGTGCGCTGTCGGCTACGGCGGTCACTTGAGCATGGAAACGTATGTGACAAAATACGTCAACGGCATCGCTCAGTTTCGGCGCGCCATGATGCCGCGAGGGGCCGAACGCGAGCGTATGCTCGCGTCGACCCCTCTCCTGCTACGCGCGGTGCGCGCGCGGGAACTACTGCGAAAGCGGTGTGCAAGGGACCGGCAAGCGTCGCGCGTCGCACTCCGCCGCCGGGATGATCATGTTGGGGTAAATGATGTCGCCCGATCGATCGAGCGGCAGCGTCGCCGTACGACCGTAGCGCCGCGCATCGACCCAGCGCGTTCCTTGCGTCCACATCAACGAATAGGTTCGGTTGTACAACAGCTCGGTGACAAACGCGCTGCCGGGACTCGCCGTCGACAGCGCGGACGGTCCGAGCCCGCCAGCGTGCTGCCTAACGAGGTTGAGGTCATCGATGGCACCCTGCGCGTTGCCCGTGTTCCAGCGGATCTCGGCGCGAAGCAACAGCAGCTCCTCGTTGTTGATCCAGGGGATGGGGGCAGCGAGATTCGCGGTGGCCGGCGCCGTGGTGGAGTTGTACATGATCGGCTTATGCGTGCCGATCAGGTCGTTGAGGTTCACACTGCGGCCGGCCGCGAGGACTTTGCTCGTTAGGCGGCGATCCGGCTGCCCGTTCGGCTGCGACTGCGCACCGTTCACGATAGAAGGGTGAATCCAGTATCGGTTGGAGCTGAGCGGCTCCGAAATCGGATTGGCAGGCTCGCCGGCCGTCAGGGAGTAGAAGTAGTTCACACCGCTGGACAGTGAGCCCGGCAAGCCGGTCGTGGTTACAAACGATGCATTCATCGCAGTGGATGCAGCCGCCCAGCACGCCGTGCAGTTCACGAACGTCGCGCGGCGCACCTGAATCTTGGCGGCAAGCGCCCGATTGAACTGCGCGTACGTCGAAGGCGTCGTGAAGCCCGTGTAGCCTGGCGCAACCGTGAACGGAAAGGCCGTTCCCCCGGCTTGCAGGTCCGCGTAGGCTTCATCCATGAGATCCGCCGCGGCCTTGAGCGCCACGTCAAAGGTCACGAAGGGGGCCGGCGGACTGCCTAACGGTTGATCCACGGCCAGTGGAATCCCCATCACGCCGGTGCGCACGGCGACCCGGTGGATCATCCACGCCTTGACTGTTTTCGCGAAGCCCGACGACGCTTTCACCTCAGCCGGCGTCATGCCGGCCGCGCCATCGAGCGCCGCTAGGTACGTGTTGATCGTTCGGATGGTCTGGTACGGGCCGATCCAATTCGCGCTGTGGCGGCCCGTAGGATCCGGTGGCCCGCGAAACTGCTCTTGCGTTTCGCGCGGGTCGTTTCCAAGCAGGTTGTAGCCTTCGCGTCCGTAGAGCGCCCAGACTGCTATCTCTGTGGCAACATCGTTGTAGGCTTGCGCGAAGATGCCCGTGGCGGCGCGCGCCAGAATCGTTCGCGTCGGCGCGCCGGTCAGCGTTTCCACCGTCGGCGCGTTGGTGTTCAGGATGTCGAGGTCGCGGCAGGCACCGAAAAGCAATGCCCCGACGAGCGCGACCGGCACCGAGACCGTAGCTCGGCGCGAGCGCATCCAGCTGGACAAGAGATGTTGGGTACGCATCAGAAACCCAGGGAAAGGTTGAGGAAGAAACTGCGCGACGGCGGGTAGGGACCGATGTCCAGATTATTTCGAATCGCTGCCGAACCGAAGTTCGCGACTTCTGGGTCCAATCCGCGGTAGGGCGCCCACATGAACAGGTTGCGAGCGGATATCCCGATGTTCGCCGTTTTCACGCCACCCAGAGGTTCCAGCCAACCCTGGGGCACGGCGTAGTTGAGTGACACTTCTCGCAGCTTCACGAAGGTCGCGTCCTCGATGTAAGGAGCGATGACTCCCTTGAGGTAGCCGTTGTAGCGCTTTGCCCATGCGGGCGAGCCCCAGTCCTCAGAGGTTCGACCGTCATCTTGCAGATAGTCACTCAGGTTGATAACGCTACCGCCCTCCTGCCAATCGAGCACCGCGTTCAAACTGAGCGCGCGGTGTGAGATATCCGTCGCAAAACCCATTCGGAAATCAGGCGCCGAGTTGCCGAGCTGTGATATCGCCGCGGCGCGGTTGCCGCTGGCATCGAAGGCGAAGCCGACGATCTGTGTGATCGGCTTCCCTTTCTCGACGCGCGTGCGCCCGAGGTTACCGAAACCTGAGCCGACCGGGAAAAACGGCGGGAGGCCGGCGAGATCCACTACTTCGCTATCATACGACGTGAACGTGACGCGGCTGACCCATGACGTCCGCGCCCTCTGAAGGAATGCATAGCCTAACGCGACCTCGTATCCCCAATTGCGGATCTTCCCGCCGTTAAACACCTGACTGGAAAAGCCCGAAGACGGTTCGGGAACGCGCTGCAGCAATAGATTGGTGGTGTTCCTGTTGAACGCCGTCAATTCCCAGGTCAGGCGTTCCTCGAGCAGGGAGCCTTCGACTCCGCCTTCGAGTTCCTTGAGTCGCTCAGGCTCCACGTCGGCGAAACCGGCGGCTTGGGAAACGGCGACGCCCTGTAGACCGCCGAGCGTTGGCGTGAGCAAGTTCGTGAACTTCTGCCCGAACAGAGGCTGGTTGCCGGTCTCGCCATACGCGGCGCGTAGCTTCAGGTCGTTGCGCGGCCCGAAGAGGTTCTCGAAGCGATACGATCCCGAAAGTTGCGGGAAGATGTAGTACTTATCGATATCGCCCATCACGCTGCTGCGCTCGGCGCGCAAACCTCCGCGCAAACGGAGACGATCTGAGAGCAGCGCGATCTCTTCGCTTGCATACAACGCGATCGTGCGCTCCTGCGTGAGGACTTCGTTCGCCGTGATGTTCGTTCCTTGGTTCACGTTGCGCTGGCCCGGTAACAGGTTCTGCGTCCGGATAAGGAACGTGTGGAGTTGCCTGTCTTCATACTGGAAACCTGCGGATGTTGTCGCGCTTATTCCGCTGAGGTTCCAGCCGTGCACGGCGTTCAGATTGTAGTTGTAGAACTGGCTGCGCCCGCCGCTTTCCACTGACTCGCCAGGCAGGGCGACGACACGCTCGAAAAACAAGTCGTTAGGCGTCCAGACATCGTTGCCCTGGTCAAAAACATCGAGGCCACCGGCTGCGATTAAGCGCAACGACTGGCCAGTCCCGATGTTGGGCGTCCAGCCCATCGTAACTCCGCCCGTGAACCTGTTGGTCTCCTCGTGGTTCACGCCGAGCTCGGTGAGCTGAATCGGATTCGACTGCACGCTCACTGTGGGAACGGGGAACGTGCCGTCGGGATTGCGCTTCGTCAGATCGATGAAGCTCGGGATGTACGCTAGCGCGTAGCCGTGGCATCCATAGTTGTTGCAGTTGTTGCTCCAGCCGCGATCGTTTTCGTTGCGCGCGTACACGCTGGAGATGCGCATGTCGACGGTGGGGCTGAGCGTGTAGTCGAGGTTCACGCGGAGCCCGGCCTTCCCGGCGCCTGTAGCGCGCTCTGTCCCTTCGTCGCGCTTGAAGTTGGCGGAAACGTAGTATTTGGTGTTGCCTGTCCCGCCGGTCACGTCCATGACGGTTTCGTAAGACAGGTCGCGGTTGTCGTAGGTCGCCGCGGCGTTGTCGAAGAACGGGGACGAGTTGTTCGCGAAGAACGGCAGTGCCGGTGCGCCAAACCGAGCAACCGCTGAGTCCTGTGTCCAATGTCGATGTTTCATGAGTCGAAGCGGCGAGAACACGCCAACACGCTGCGTGAGACCGAAACGCGGCGCGCCACTCTGCCCGCGAGTCGTCGTGATTACCACGACGCCGTTTGCCGCTTTGGAGCCGTAGATCGACGAGGCCGAAGCTCCCTTGAGCACCTCGATGCTGGCGATGTCGTTAGGATTAAGGTCCGCGACTCGATTGACAGCATCGGCCTCGAGGGTGACGCTTGCGGCGTTGTTCGTAAATCCGCGGCCACTCGGGATCACAGCGTTCGAGTAGATCACGCCGTCGACCACGAAGAGCGGGTCAAATCCCCCAAGGATCGTGTTGTTGCCGCGAACCTGCAGCTGAACGCCGCCGCCGGGGGCGCCGGAGTTCGATTGCAGATTCACTCCAGTGATCTTGCCGGTGAGCGAGGCCTCAACAGTGGGAACCGGGACGCGCTTGAGCTCCTCGCTGGTAACGAGCGCGACGGAGGTGGTGGCGCTGCGCCGTTCGATTGTCGTCGTCTGTCCAGAGACGACCACCTCGCTCAGCTTGAAAACATCTTGGGCGAGGGCAAAGTCGGCCGTGTTTTGATCAGCCGGGAGCGTGAATTCCACACGTCGGAAGCCGAGCATGCGTACCTGCAGACGGACCGCGCCAGCCGGCACGTTGATGGTGTAGCGCCCGTCCGCTCCCGTACGTGCCGTTAGGCCGCGCGCGGGGCTCAGCACGGAAACTTCCGCGTCCTGGAGTGGTGCCCCGGCGCCCTGTCTCGTCACCACGCCGGTGACGCGCCGGTCTTGCGCAAGGAGCGCCGCTGGCACGAGCAGGAACGCGGCGACGAGCAGTCTGAATCGCACTACTGTCTCTCTCATAGGAATCCTCCGTTCGTGATACCTAACGTGGGTTACGGACCTCGCTAGAACGGTCCATTCTGCGTGCGAGGGTAATGGACCGCAAGTCAGAGCACTGCGATCAGTGCCGCCGGGTCAGTTAGGCCTATCGCAAAGATGTCGCTTCAGCCCCTCTTGACGCGCTCGCACACTCGTGTGGCGACAGATATGTTCTGCGTACGAACTTCGAGAGTGACCTGGCCTTTTCCGGAGGCTCGCATGTCACGCGTCTGTCCCCAGCTTTGCGCCGCGCATTTCTTGGTCGTTGGAACGCTCGCCGGCGCGCAATCCGCACCCAAACCAGCCCTTCTGAGCGCCGAGGACGTCACTTCCGTGCGTTCTGTCGTGGGTGGAGGGGCGCAATGGGCGCCGGATGGGTCTCGGCTCCTCATCGGCGGTGCCCTCGGCGGATCGGATCTGTGGACCATTCCGGCCGAAGGTGGATTCCCGCAGTCGCTCAATATCCGGATGGGTGAAGTTGCGTTTCAGGCGTCCAACGCGCCGAGGTACTCTCCGGACGGGAAATCCATCTCGTATCTCGGAAACGTTGACGGCTCGGCGGAGCTGCATTTGCACTCCCTGGTGGATGGCTCGAAGCGTCAAATAACGCGTCTCGGTGCGCGCATTAACTCGTATTCGTGGTCGCCGGATGGCCGCCGGATCGCGCTCGCGTCCGACAAGTACGGGAGTTACGACATTTGGATCGCCAATGTCGTGAGCGGCGAGGTGCAGCGCCTAACTAGTGACGGCCGTTACGAGGTATTCCCGTCGTGGACCCCCGAGGCCCGGCACGTGGTTTACGTGCGCCTCGATGAGCGCTGGTTAGATCACGAAGTGCTCGAGCTCGATGCGAGCGCTGCGGGGACACCGCGGCTTATCGTGAGCGACACAGACTTTTTTGATTACGGGGCCGGGAGCACCTTCGGGTATCCATTGGTCTCGCCAGACGGGAACTCGCTCCTGTTCCGGTCGCACCGGAGTGGCTGGATCAATTACTGGATCGTACCGATGCGTGGTGGAACGCCACGGCAGCTCGCGCCGGAAGCGGCGAATCAGAGCGGGGCACGCTGGTCGCCGGACGGAAAGTCGATCCTGTACACGGCGCTGTGGAATGGCATGCAGGATCTGCGCGTGGTGCACGCGAGTGGCGGTGCCCCGCGCACGCTCGTAGCGCCATCGGGGATGGGTATGGTGTCGAACGCCGAATGGTCGCCTAACGGGGCATCCATCTCGTACACCCTGGAGACGCCCGTCGATCCTTCCGACTTGTATGTCATTCCCAGCAGCGGCGGTACGGCACGGCGCCTAACGACTTCCGCCGGCCCCGCCTACATCACGAATGCGCTCATCCGCCCGAAGAAGGTCTCGTACAAGACACCGGACGGCTTCACAGTCCACGCGTATCTGTACGAACCGGTGCTCAAGGCCGGGGAGAGCGCTCCGGGCATCCTGTACATCCATGGCGGTCCGACCTCGTCGTTCAATGACAACTATCAGTCCCAGGTGCAGTTCCTCGCCATGCGCGGTTACGCGGTCTTGCTGCCTAACATTCGCGGCAGCTCCGGCTACGGGAAAACATTCGAAGACGCGAACAACGGCTGCTGGGGACGCTGCGATCTCGTCGACGTAACCGCCGGCGTCGAATACCTCCGAACGCTGCCATTTGTGGACGACACACACATGGGGATTACTGGGACGAGCTACGGCGGTTGCATGACGCTGGCGGCAGCTGCCTTTGCCCCCGGTGTTTTTCAGGCCGGCGTGGCGGTTTCAGGATACGGCGACTGGTTTCACATGATCCAGGAGCAAGAGCTGAGGCATCTGAAACTTGTCGAGTACGAATTCGGCACCCTGCCGAAGAACGAAGCCAAGTACCGCGCATCGTCGCCCATCTTCTCGATCGCCGAGATCCGCACGCCACTCATGCTGCTGCACGGTTCCGGTGCACAATTCCCACGCTCCGAGGCGTCGAAAATATTCGCCGACCGGCTCGAGATGAACTACAAGCCGTTCGTGTACAAGACGTACCCGAACGAGAACTACTATGTGCGGCGGCGAGAGAACTTCATACAGATGTACGCGGACATCGTTGCGTACTTTGATCAGCATCTAAAGAACGGGACAATTCGCGCTGGGGGCTGAGCGCGTTTTTGTGATCACAACTGTCTGCTGTTGGAGCTCGCTTCTGTCCTTGGACTGAATCATGACTCACCTTACTCTCCGGCGTCTTTGTGGCGCCAGCATCTGCACACTCGCCGCTGCTGTGTCGAGCGTGAGTGCGCAGTCCACCAGCGCGTTTACCGCGCGCGACGCGCTCGCGGTCACCACGACATCCGTCGTGGACGTGTCGGATGACGGACGCTGGCTCTTGGTGACGGCAGCGCTTCGCGGTGACGCGTTAGGCGTCGATCATCGGCGCGACGGCGATCCGACGTACATCCGGCCGGGGCGAGCGAAGGTGCAGCTGATCGAGATCGCGTCAGGAACGGCGCGCGCTGTCCTTGCGGCCCCGGCGAACGTTCGTACCACTGCGCTCTCGCGCGACGGATCCAAGGTTGCCTTGCTCACGGAGCGCGCCGGGGCCCTGGAATTGTCCGTATGGGATCGCGCATCCGGCAGGCGCAGCGCGCTGCCACTACCTGCGGGTCAAGTGGTCGCTGAGAATAGCGACGTGCGGTTCAACCGCGACGGGCGCGCGGTCTATGTGCTGCTGCGATCGGCGGCCCAGACCGGCAAACTGCGATCCGAGTTCGCACGCTTAACCAGCGGGCCGGTCTTCGTCCAAGACGGCAGCGACCCGTTCCTCGCGTGGGATAACATGCGCCGCCTGGGAAATGTGCGCGCCATTGCACGTGTCGACATAACGAGCGGCAAGCTCATTGAGCTCGTCCCTGAAATGGGAATCAGCTCGTATCACATCAGCGAAGACGACTCCGTCGTCGTCTACCAGCAAGATGTGACACCCAAGACCGACTACGACATCATCTTCGGCACTGAGAACCGCGTCATGGCGCGGCCCACGGATGGCGCGACAACGCCGCCCCGGACGGTGCTCGGCTCCGCCAAAGGAACAACCATTGTATGGGCCCACGATGGTCGTCGCTTCGCCTACGCGAAGGATGGGAAGTTGTACATGCATACCGCGTTAAGCAGCGGTAGCCCCACGTTAGTAGCCGGCGCTGACTCCGCGCGCGCCGAGGAGCGCTTCACCCCAGTGCGCTTCTCGCCTAATGCGGACGCCATCGTGCTGAGCAACCGCCAAGGACTCTGGTTGCAGCCGCTGCCGAGCGGCACGCGTGAGCGGATCGTGGAGACGAGTGATTCTGTGCTCACTGCTCCGCGCTATAGCGTCGCCACGTGGTCCCCGGACGGCCGCTCGCTGTATCTCAGCTACGGCTCGCGGCAGAAATGGGAGCGCGGCTATGTGCGCTACGATCGCCAATCGCGCCAGCTGGAGGATATGGTGAAGGACGGCCGGCTATACTCTGGCTTGCGCTTCGCGCGCAATGGCACCGCTCCTGTGTTGACTATCGCCGATGGCAACCGACCAGGGGACATATACACTGCCACGTCGCGCAGTGATGTGCGGCGCCTAACGAACTCGAATCCACAGCTCGCCGCCAAGGCCTTCGGGAAGACCGAGCTCGTGTCGTATCACGACATCGATGGCAAGACGCGCTACGCCGTCGTCCACTATCCGGCCGATTACGTAGCGGGGAGGAAGTATCCAACAGTCTTCAACGTGTACGAGGACTTCTTCGATGATGCGTTCGATGCCGCCGCGAACGTGCTGGCTGGCGCTGGCTACGTTGTGGTCAAACCGTCAGTCGGCTTCGACATCGGATTTCCTGGCGAGGCGTGGCTCAAAGGCGTCACCGCTGCCGCCAACAAGTTGATCGAGATGGGCGTTGCCGACTCGGCGAAGTTGGGCGTCCACGGCACGAGTTACGGCGGTTATGCGACCAACCTGCTCATCACGCAAACGCAGCGTTTCAAAGCAGCGATCAACATTTCCGGGAAGGTCGACATCATCTCGTTCTACACGGATTCGCCGCGGTTAGGCGTGCGCAATATTCACGCTGCCGAAAAAAGTCAGGATCGACTCGGCGCGACATTGTGGCAGCAGCCGCAAAAATACGTCGCGCACTCGGCGATCATGTACGCGGACCGCATAACGACGCCCTTGCTGCTCATGACCGGCGAGCTGGATTCGAACGTGCCGGCCGGAAACACACGCGAGATGTATTACGCGCTGCGTCGGCTTGCCAAGGAGGTCGTGTGGGTCAACTACATGAACGGTGGCCACGGAACGCCGCTTACTTCGGCGGCCGAGTTTACCGACTTCTATGATCGGATGCTGCAGTGGTATGACAAGTATCTCAAGAGCGATGGGCCGCGCGGCCGCGTCGAAGCGATCTCTCTCTTCGGCGACTCGTTGGTTCCGCCCGCGCCCTCAGCGACGGCACGCGCGACACTCGAGCGTAACCTCGCAAGTGCACGAGGTGCTTACGACCGGGCGCCTGACAATGCCGATTCCATTATCTGGTTAGGCAGACGCACGGCGTATCTTGGGCGCTTCAACGACGCTATCCGGATCTACAGCGACGGCATCGAGAAACACCCGAACGATGCGCGCATGTATCGTCATCGCGGTCACCGTAATGTCACCACACGTCGCTTCGATGATGCGATCGCGGACTTCGAGCGCGCGGTGACATTTATCCGCGGCAAGCCGGACGAGGTTGAGCCGGATGGTCAGCCGAACGCGCGCAATATCCCAACGAGTACGCTACAGTCAAACATTTGGTACCATCTCGGGCTGGCCTATTACTTGAAAGGGGACTTTGAGAACGCATTGCGGTCGTACAGGGAAGACATCAAGGTCTCGAAGAATCCCGATATGCTCGTCGCTGTGTCGCACTGGCTGTACATGACGTTGCGGCGACTGAATCGAGGAGACGAAGCGGCACAAGTGTTGACGGCGATCACGCGCGATATGGATGTCATCGAGAATCAGTCGTACCACCGGCTGCTGCTCCTGTACAAAGGCGAGCTGACTAGTGATGACCTGCTCAAGCGAGACGGCGCCACTGATCTCGATCTCGTGTCGCTGGGGTATGGCGTGGCTAACTGGCATCTGTACAACGGCCGGCGCGCGGAGGCGGACGCGGTGCTGCGGCGCGTGTTAGGTGTGAAGAATCAATGGGCAGCGTTCGGGTTTATCGCGGCGGAAGCTGAGTGGAAGCGACTGGGCGCTCCACCGCCTAACGTTGCAAACGGAGCGCAATGATCAAAAGCAGCAGCGCAGATGCACGCCGAAACAGACGCAGATGCAAACGGATGGAAACTTAAACAACTGCGCATCAACAACGCCGTTCATTCGAGGATCAATCTGCGTTGATTCGCGTACGTTACTGCGTTCATCTGCGCTGCCGCTTTTTTCTGCCCGAGTGCCCAGGATCATGTCGTTTGCTCCCTGACCCTCACCGACTCAGGTAGCTGCTCGAGGAGCGGCCGTAGGTCTGTCGCATGTTCAAGCGTCGTAACAAACGTTAGGCCCGGTAGCGCGACGACGAGTAGCCCATCCACGCCGTAAAGCACCGTACAGATATCGCTTCCCGCAGCGTGCGCGATATTGCTTTCGGCGTCGACGAATACCGCGTGACCGACGCCGCCATTCCCGTCGTCATCGAGATCGCGCGCGCGACGCAGCGACCCCCACGTTCCCACGTCGTCCCAGCCGAACTCCCCCAGCAGAACAATCAAATTGTTGGCGCGCGTGAGGAGCCCATGCTCGATCGACACGCTCTCAACGAGCCCAGCGAACGTGGCATGATCCCCCATCTCCAGCGCCAGCATCGCTCCAGCCGACAGCTCCGGTGTGTGTCGCTCCAGCGATTGCAGCACCACCTGCGCGCGCCAGATGCAGATCCCCGTGTTCCAGAGAGCCCCAGCCGCGATGAGCTCGGCCGCGTCCTCCGGCGACGGCTTCTCGACAAAGCGCTTCACGCGCTGCCCGCCACCTAACGCGCGCTCTGCCGCTGCTGCGACGATATATCCAAAACTCGGCTCCGGACGTGTGGCGCGCGCGCCGATCGTGACCAGCGTGTCCTCGGTGCTCGCGGCGCGAGCCGCTGCTTTGAGCGTATGACGGAATAGCTCCGGAAACCCCACCGCGAGATCCGCATGCAGGGTGCAAAACATCGTCTCCGGCCCGGCCCGGCGAGCGATCACCTTGGCCGCCCAGGCAAGCGCCGCCGCGGTGCCTAACGGGTTCGGTTCTATGAGTAGGTTCTCGCGCGGCACTTCCGGTATGGCGGCTTCGATCGCGGCGGCGATGTCCGCGCTCGTGACGACCAGCACGCGCTCAACCGGAATGAGCGGCTGCAGGCGTAGCACCGTGTCCGCGATGAGCGGCCGCTCTCCCACCAGCGACAGCACCTGCTTCGGACGGCGAGACGACGAGAGCGGCCAGAAGCGGGAGCCGATACCCCCCGCAAGAACCACCGCCCACAGCGCGGCGTCCGCCTCCAAACGCACTTCCTGATGTACCTCCTGTTCCGGCAACGTGCCGAGACCACCCCCGCCACTCAGAGTGAGAGATGGCGGCCGCGGAGCGTCGGGGGGACGAGACCGGAACGGCAGAGGAGGATTCGGCATTCGGCGCGTGACACGTGGCGCGAGCCTAAACTATAGCTCGTGACTGAGCACAGCACGCAACGGCCATCAGGCGTCGTGACGCGAGCCAATTTGGACCCCTATCTCGCCGATTCGACGCGCAAGCAGCAGCTAGTCACGCCGCTGTTCGACCTTATCGCGCCACACTACGATCGCTTTACCCGTGTCTTCTCATACGGGATGGACGCGCGCTGGAAGCGGGAGCTAGTCGCCTGGCTGTTGCGTCACCACGGAACTAACGCGGCGGTGACCGTACTGGACGTCGCCTGCGGTACCGGCGATCTCGCTATCCAAACCGCGCAGGCACTTCCAAACGCCAACGTGCGCGGAGTGGATCTCTCCGAGCGGATGCTGGAGCTCGCGCGCACTCGGCTCCCCGCGACGTTGCACCATCGCCTAACGTTCGAAGTCGGCGACTTGGGACAGCTCCCGGCACGCGATGCGAGCATCGACGTCGTCACGGCGGGGTATGCGATCCGCAATGCACCAGATCCGCGTCAGGCGTTAGGTGAGGTTGCGCGTGTTCTGCGTCCCGGGGGGCACCTGTATGTGCTGGACTTTTTTCGCCCCCCCGCACCGCTCTGGCGCGCGCTGTATCTGTCGTATCTGCGCGCGGCCGGCGCGGCCGTCGGTTGGTGGTGGCACCGAACGCCGGCTGCGTACGAGTATATCGCCGCTTCCATCGCGCACTTCGTGTCCTGCGCCGAGTTCGCCGAGTGGCTGCTGGCGACAGGCTTCAGCATCGACTGGGCACGGCCAAAACTGGGCGGCGGCGTCGCGCTGATCGCTGCGGTCCGGCGTTAGGCGCGCGCGCCGCGCGTCGCCGTGCCGGCCATGCGCCGGTCGCCATGTGCAGCGACAGCCACGACCGGGAATGCAAACACCGCGCAGTGCGCCCCGCGGATGGCCCCCGTCGCTGTGCTCCCCACAAGAACACGATCGAGGAAGCCAAGCCCCTTGCTGCCAACGACGATCACATCAGCCCCCTCTTCGTCGGCTGCAGCGATCAGTTCCTGGGTTGTCTTCCCTTCTCTGACGACCGTTGTCACGCGCACGCCGGATGGAGCGTCCAGCTCACGCATTACCCGATCGAACGCTGGTCCCACACCGCGTTCGTATTCGGCGCGCCACTCGGCATATGCGGTTGGCTGCAGATCCCAGCGTGGCGCCACGTGCACCAGCGTGATACTCGTTAGGGTCGGCAGGACAGCCAGTGCCCCCTGGGCCGCGGCCATCCCAGCCCCACTGAAATCGACGCCAACGACTGCGCGTCGCGGGAGTTGCGAGTAGGACTGCGGCACAGCGAAGACCGGCGTATGCGCCGCACGTAGAGTGTGCAGCGTCGTTTCACTTCCGAACACACGATCCATCAAGTGGTGATGCCCCAGCCCCATGACGATGACTTCGGCATCGGCCGCTTGCGCGACCTTGGCGACGCTTGTTGGCGCATCGCCGCTGCGCACCTCCACCGGCCACCCAGGATCGCGCGCCAGCACATCGTTTACCTGATTGCGCACACGCTCGAGTAGCGCGTCGCGGCGACCTTCGACGAGGTCGTCCATCGGAATGATGAAGCCGTACTCGCCGGCGACCATCGGTGGCGGTTCGAGGACCGCGATAACCGTCACGAGGCGGCCCGTTGCTTCCGCGAGTTGCGCGGCCGCGCGTACGGCCGCGTCCGCCTCTTTCATTCCGTGCGTGGCAAGGATGATCATCTCGCCATCGGATTTCTCGTTAGGCTTACTGGCGAATCCGCTCATTGAGCCTCCCCGACGGCAGGATCGGCGCCGTCGCCTGCTGTAATACCGCAGAAGACGATCCACTGTGCAATCAGAATCTGGCGGACCGGAGCGTGTGTGGACGGTGGCGACCTGAGCCTTACGCCGCTCGCTCCCTCTGCTCTGGCGGACGGCGCAGCGCGGAGCGTCGAGCGCTATATCCGAAGTAGACCAGCATGCCTAACGCGAGCCACAGGAGAAGACGGGCCCACGTGGAGAGTGGCAGCGCTAGCATTTGGACGAAACAGGCGAGCGCGCCGAGGAGCGGCACGATCGGGACCCACGGCGTTCTGAACGGACGTGGCAGATCTGGCGCCGTCCGCCGCAAAATGATGATGCCGATACAGACCAGCACGAAGGCGAGCAGCGTCCCCATGCTGACGAGCTGGCCCAACGTCGTGAGCGGGAGTAGACCAGCCGCGACAGCCATCACGCTGCCGGTAATCATCGTACTTAGATGCGGGGTGCGGAATTTGGGGTGCACGCGACTGAAAGCCTTAGGCAGCAGGCCGTCACGGCTCATCGAGAAAAAGATGCGCGACTGGCCAAGGAGCTGGACGAGCATCGTACTGAAGAGACCGAAGAGTGCAGCGGTCTTGATCACGGGGCTAAGCCACGTTAGGCCCGTCGCGTCGATGCCGACAGCCAACGGGTCGGGCACGTTGAGTCGGCTGTGGGGAACGATGCCCATCAGTACGATCGCGACCGCGATGTACAGCACGGTGCAGATAGCCAGCGAAAGAAGGATCCCTAGTGGAAGATCGCGTTGCGGTCGTTTGGCCTCCTGCGCAGCAGTCGACACGGCGTCGAATCCGATGTACGCGAAGAACATGATCGCTGCGCCACGCAGGACGCCCGACCAGCCGAACGAGCCGAACTCGCCGGTGTTAGGCGGAATGAGTGGCGTGAGGTTGTCGCGGTTGATAAATGACACGCCGGCGACGACAAAGAGCACGAGCACCATGGACTTGATCATCACGAGCACCGTGTTCGTATTCGCTGACTCACGGATGCCGAGGGTGAGCAATCCTGAAACGAGCAGGATGATGAGAGCGGCTGGAAGGTTGAATATCCCCGCCGTTCCATCCATTGTGACGGTCCCCGGCGCAGTCGCGAGTGCTGCCGGGAATTCGACGCCGACCGTGCGGAGGAACGACACGAAGTAGCCGGACCATCCGATCGCGACAGTGGCGCCGCTCAACGCGTACTCCAGGATCAGGTCCCACCCGATGATCCATGCGATCAACTCGCCAAACGTGGCGTAGGCATACGTATACGCGCTCCCTGAAACCGGAATCATCGCCGCCAACTCGGCGTAGCAGAGCCCCGCAAAGGCGCACGCAGTTGCCGCAATCATCATAGAAATGATGAGACCCGGGCCAGCGTGTTGCGATGCAGCGACACCGGTAAAGACGAAAATGCCGGTACCGATGATCGAGCCGATGCCTAACGCCGTTAGGTTCCAAGGGCCGAGGGAGCGGCGTAACACGCCACGTTCGGACTCGACGTGCAGCTCGGCCAGAGACTTCGTCGCGAAGAGTGACACGAATCGGAGAGCAGAGGTCAGAGGTCAGAGGTTGCGGAGTGCGCACCTTCTTTGCTCCGGCACACACGCTCGACCCTACACGCCCCACTCCCGACGGATGTTCGAGGGCTGTGTGGCTGGTGTCAGACCTCTTCTGACACAGAGGGAGGCGCTGCGCTTGGCTCCGGGCGGCGTGTAAAGCGGTAGCCGGTCTTAAGGACCGTCACGATATGTACCGGATGCGCCGCGTCGCGCTCGAGCTTGCGCCGCAGCTCAGCGATGTGTGTATCGACGGTACGGCTCACCACTTCAGGGTCGTACCCCCAGACTTCGCGCAGCAGCTCATGGCGCGTAGCGACTTTGCCGCCACGCCTGACGAGAGCCGCGAGGAGGTCAAACTCTTTTGGACGGAGGGCGACGGGGCGCCCGCGTCGCGTCGCCTGGCGCGCACGCAAGTCGACGCGCGCCTCACCGAAGACGATGACGTCCTCCGGCTCACCGAGCGTCGCGCGACGGCTGCGTCGCAACAGTGCGTCTACTCGCGCGAGAAGCTCCAGGAGACCGAACGGCTTGGTGACGTAGTCATCGGCACCGAAGCGGAAGCCGCGGACTTTGTCCGCCTCCTCGCCTAACGCGGTGAGGATGAGGACTGGCGTGACGTCGCCGCCCTCGCGCAACGTACGAAGCACCTTGTAGCCGTCGCCGTCCGGCAGCATAAGATCGAGCACGACGAGATCGAACGGCGCCGCGTTACCGTTTGCCACGTCTGATCGGATCAACGAGGTGAGGGCGTCGCGCGCGGTAGCCGCCACAACAACCTCGTAGCCCTCGAACTCCAGGTTGCTCTTGAGGCCCTGCGCGAGGGGAGCGTTGTCTTCTATTAAGAGGATGGAGGTCAATCTATTAGTAACTAGCTCTTAGCTCTTAGCTCTTAGCGTTCGTTAAGAGCTAAGACCTAACGACTAAAGACTCGTCGGTAACTCCACAACAAACCTCGCGCCGCGTCCATTCGCATTTTCCACCCAAGTACGCCCATTCATGTCCTCGACCAACTCGCGCACGACGGCGAGACCGATACCGCTCCCTGCGCGACGCGCTTCCCCGTTACCACGCAACCTGACGTACGGGCTCCAGATGCGCTCGCGATCGCTGGGAGCGATTCCGGGCCCTTGATCTGTAATCGTTAGGCGCACTACGCTGTTTGTCCCTGCCCCGTTACTCGTGCCGTCACTAGCGCTGCGTTCCGCTCCGATGGTGATAGTCTGTCCTTGCCTGCCGTACTTCACCGCATTGTCAAGCAAATTGAGCATCACCTGACGTAGCATCGCCGCGTCGGCGTTGACCTCCTGCGCAACGACAAGCGCCTCGAGACGCATGTCGGCGGCCGTCGCCAGGGGCGTAAAGCTCGCCACGATCTCGGCGATGTATGGCTGCAACTTCAACGGTTCGAGCCGGACATCAGGCGCATCACGCCGCCGCGAAAAGTGCAGCACGTTCTCCACCATGTGCATGAGACGTCGCGCCTCGCGCACGATCGACGTGGCCGCGAGCGCACGCTCGTCCTCGCCGCGCGCCCGGCCGAGCTTGAGCGTCTCGCCAAATAAGAGAATCTGCGCCAGTGGCGTGCGCAGTTCGTGCGAAACGCTGGACGTAAAGTCTGCCCGCAACCGCGCCAGCTCGTGCTCGCGGCGTAGTTGGATGAGCGCAACCAACGCAAGGACAACGCAGAGCGCGAGCAACCCAAGAAGCAGTGGCAGCCGTGACCGTTCCGGCGGGGAGACGAGCAATGCCCCGCGTGCCGCGGGGAGCAGTGACACATCAGCGACGAGCCCAGGAAAGGCGCGCAGCGGCTGAATCAGCGTCTCGCGCGGTCGCCCATCTGGCGCAGTCCCAAAGACGACGTTTCCGGCTGCATCGCGTACGTGCACGCGTACCAGCGAATCGTTAGGCATCCCGCTGCGCACGCCTTCCGGGAGGAGCTGATCCGAACGCAGCGCGGCGATCATGCTGAGGCGCAGCAGTGCCGCACGGCAATCGAGGACGGCGTAGGCGGCCACCGGGACGCCGAATCGCGCCGTGCGGATCGCTACCGCCGCGTACCCGGCGGCACTCCCGTCGCGCAGTGGAATCAGAAATTGCGTCTCCGCTGCCGACGTGCTGCGCAACTGCTGCTGGATCCCGCCTTGAATGGCACGCGCGCTCGCGCTGTCAAGCAGTGCGCCTGCCGTTGAATAACGAGCGGACTCCAGATCGAGACGCAGCGCGCTGGCTTGCTCACCACAGGCAGTGCCTAACGCCGCTGCTCTGGGTAGCAGCGTTGCTGGATCGGGCGATCGGTCGTACGGCGATGCAGCCACGCCTCCCACGACCGGCGCGAAAAGATCCGCGAGCGCGCGATCGAGACGCGCATCCACCGCCGCATCCAGCTCCCATGCCGCCATCGTCCCGTATTGCGCCAGGGCCCGCTCCGCCGTCACGCGCAGCGAGTGCCGCGCGCGATACGCTTCATAGGCCAGCACCGCGGAGACGCCAACGACCGCCGCGACCAGCCCGATCAGCAGCGGGACTGTTAGGCGTGAAACGAGAGGGGGACGAGACGGACGTTCCGCGGGCATGACGTTTCCTGCCATGCCGCGCGACCGGCGTCAAGGCCGAGCGCGGCGATCACACAGCTCCCTAACCTGGGGCTGGGCGGCTCCAGCGCCTGACGGCTGTCGCCACGATAGCGATTCCCACGAGGACTGCGGCGATCGGCAGTACGTAGACGACCACGTTGAAGCCTTCCGCTTTCGGCTCGAGCAGGATCCATTCGCCGTACTTTTCGAGAAAGTACGCCTTGACCTCCTCAGACGTGCGACCGGCTGCAAGCTGATCGCGGACGACGCCGCGCATCTGAACCGCTAGCTCCGATGGTGAGTCCTGGATGGACAACCCCTGACAGACGGGGCAACGCAATTCGGCAGCGACGGCGCTCGTGCGGCGCTCGAGGTCTGCCGAGTCGGCTGCCGTGCGCTGTGGAAGAGCGGCAGCGCGGACAGAGGCGGACAACAGCAGGACGAACGCGGAGACGACAACGAATAACCGACGCTGCATCGTTAGCGTGTGGGCACTGTGAGCAGCGAGTCAATGCGATGCGCTAAGACGCGTGCCGGAATCGGACCGACGTATTTGGAGGCTACCATTCCATCGCGGCCTATAAAGAACGTCTCTGGCACCCCGTACACGCCAAAGTCGATCGCGGTGCGGGTGCCTGGGTCGAGCAGCGCCGGATAGCTCTGCCCACCCATTTCCTGAATCCAGCGCAGGGCATTGGCCGTCACGTCGTTGTACACAACGCCGACGAAGCGCACGTCCTGGCCTGCATAACGAGTGGCAGCCTGCGACAACGGCCCGTGCTCGTCTCGGCACGGGAGGCACCAGGATGCCCAGAAGTTGACGACGACCACGTTCCCTTTGAGATCGCCGAGGCGGATTCGCTCCCCGCTTGCCGGCGCGTTAGGCGCACTGCCTGACTGGAAGACGGTGAGATCGAAGGTGGGGGCGCGACGGCCGGGCAACGGTGATGCGATGGCGCGTGGATCGCGCGTAAGACCGAAACGAAGCAGCGCGAGGATGGGAAGCGCAGCCGCGACCGCGATGAGAGCCCGTTTCCAGTTCATGCGCGTTGCGAAGACGCGACCGGCTCGAGCTCGGGCAGCGGTAGCGTCGCCGAGGGTTTAGGCTCGGCGCCTAACGTCTCGCGCGCCCCGGCCGCGCGGCGGCGCGCCGGACCCGAGCCAGCCACCATCGCGCCGATACATATGATCAGACCGCCGAACCAGATCCATGGCACCAGCGGTTCGGTGATCGCACGAATCGTGGCCGATGAGCCGTCCTGCTCGAACGCCATGAGGTTGAGATAGAGATCACCCCACGGTCGGCTGCGAACAGCAGGGGTGGGCACAGGCTCCTGCTGCGTGCTGTAGAAGTTCATCCGTGGCGTTAGGCGGTCGATTTCCTCGCCCTTCCGGAAGATGCGTATCGTCGCACCGATCACCGCGCGATGCGGCTCTTCCCTCCCCCACAGACTGTCGAGCTGCAGATCCAGCCCCGCCACCGTCATGCGGTCACCGGGCTTGAGCGTCGCGTCCCGCTCGCTCCGAAAGGTCGACGACGCTGCAATGCCGAGCGTGAGACACACGACCCCAATATGCGCGAGGTAGCCGCCGTACCGACGCCTGTTGGCTCCCACGAGATTGCCAAGGGCCACGGCAGGGTTCTCGCCGTGCGCGCGCCGGCGTGCTGCCGCGCCTAACCAATACTCCCGGATGTTGCACACGAGAGCAAACGCGGCAAATGCAAACGCAGCCACGGCGTACCCGTTGCGCGTCAGCAGCAGCGACGCGATGGCCACGACGAGGGCCACGCCTGACGGGAGCCGTAGTTTCGCCTTCGCCTCAGCAAGATCGGAGCGGCGCCACGGAAGCGCGGGGCCCACACCCATGAGGAAGAGGAGCGCGACGCAGATTGGCAGCGTCATCCGGTTATAAAATGGCCCGCCCACGCTGACTTTGACACCGCGCACCGCCTCCGCCACGAGCGGAAAGAGCGTTCCCAATAGCACTGTAAAAGTGAACGCCGTCAGGAAGAGGTTGTTGAGAAGGAAGACAGTTTCGCGCGCAATGGGCGCATCCAAGCGCCCTTGGCCGCGCAGTGGCTCGCTATGTCCGGCCACCAGCGCCACGGACACGAGTAACACCACGGCGATGAACGCGAGAAAGTAGTAGCCGATCGTCCCCTGCGTGAACGCATGTACCGACGCAATGATGCCGCTTCTCGTTAGGAACGTGCCGAGTATCGTTAGGGTGAACGTCGCCACGATGAGATTCACGTTCCACAGGCGCAACATCCCTCGGCGCTCTTGCACCATCACCGAATGGAGGAACGCCGTCGCGGTCAGCCACGGGAGAAAGGATGCATTTTCAACAGGATCCCACGCCCAATACCCGCCCCAGCCGAGCACTTCGTAGGACCACCACATTCCGGCCACGATCGCCGCGGAAAGAAAGCCCCAGGCCAACAACGTCCAGCGCCGCGTTAAGCGGAGCCATGTGTCTTTGCCCGCGTCACCACTGATCAATGCCGCAATCGCGTACGCGAACGGGACGGACATGCCAACGTAGCCGAGGTACAGGAGCGGTGGATGCACCGCCATCAACACGTGATTCTGGAGGAGCGGGTTGGGACCAGGTCCATCGCTCGGCACTGGTGAGACCAACCCGAACGGATTCGCCGGGCCTATAAGCAGGATCAGGAAGAACGACGAGATCCCGAGCAGCGCGACGCCCGTATACGGAATGAGCCGACCGGGCACGTCGCGATTGCGCCAGACGACCAGCGCCGCGTAGAGCGTGAGGACCCAGATCCAGAAGAGGATGGATCCCTCGAGAGCGCTCCAGAGTGAGATGATCGTGAAGAACAGTGGCGTGCTGCGACTTCCCACCTGGGCCACGTACGAGATGCTGAAATCGTGCGTGACAAGCGCGAAGATCATGGCCGCCGTGGCAACGCTCGTTAGGCCGAATACCGTGTACACTGCGCCGCGCACGAGTCCGTTCAACGCTTGGTCGCCTCCGCGGCGAACGGCAAAGGGTGCGCCGAATACGCCGAACAGCGTGACGCCCAACGCGATCGCCAGTGCGTCGAAGCCCAACAAGCGCGTCATTTCGCGTCCGACGTGCGTTGCATAAACGAGCGATACATCTCATGCGGTTTCTCGCCCGGCTTCGGAGCCCGATACTCCTCGTTATGCTTCACCATCAAGTTGTCAGCCCGAAAGACGCCATCACGTCCATAGCGCCCTTCCACAACGACCCCTTGTCCGTCACGGAACATCGCCGGTGGAGCACTGCGCGCGTGTACGACGACATCCTTGCTGCCGTCGGTCAGCTTGAAGCGCAGATCGATCGCCTGCGCATTCCACTGTACCGAACCGGGCGCTACCTGGCCGCCGAGCCGCACCGGAACGTCTATTCCCTTCTCTTCGCGCGCGAGCAGCTCCTGCGGCGTGAGAAAATAGACGATGTTCTCACCGAGCCCCCCTAACAACAGGTAGCCAAACGCCACCGCGATAACGACCGCGGTCGCGATGCCGTAGGTGCGTCTCTTGTTCATAGCGTTGATTGGGCTGATGCGGCGCGACGCCCACGGCGCACGAGGTAATACGCGTAGGCGCCGAGCACGATCCAGAAAACTGCGTATGCTGCGATAACAAACGGAAGCTCACGCATGTGCGACCTCGTCGCTGTCGCGCCGCAGCGCCAGCTCATCACGACGGCTCTCGATGAACCGCTCCGCGCGCGAGATTTCGTAGCGCTTGCAAATAAAGTATGTCAGGAGCAACAACACAGCGATCGCGTTGAGGCGCAGACTCCAAGCATATGCCGGGTCGACAGTGCTGGGACTCGATTGAACCTGATGCAACGTGCGCCACCAACGCACGGACATATACACGATTGGCACGTTGAGCGCGCCGAAGATGCCGACGGCAGCCGACCAGCGCGCGCGGCGTTCTGGGTCGTCCGTGAACGCGCGCAACGCGAGGTAGCTCACGAAGATCATGAGAAGGACAGCGGTAGACGTTAGGCGCGCGTCCCACGTCCACCAGACACCCCACGTTGGCCGCCCCCAGATCGAGCCGAGCATGAGCGTCAAGGCAGTGAGAACAGCGCCCGCTTCAGCTGCCGACGCTGCGAGCAGGTCGTGTCGCTCCTCTTTCGTCCACAGATACCGGACGCTCGCCACGAAGACGACGAAGAAGGCGATGAATGCATTCCAAGCCGCGGGAACGTGCACATACATGATCTTCTGCAGGTGCCCCATATCGCGGTCCGGTGGCGAGGTCAACAGTCCGTACGCCTGGGCGGCGACGAGAGCGACCGGAGCGACCCACGCGAGCACACGCCAGTTGAAACGCGACGTGGGCGGTGCCACGGATGACGAATAGGCTCTGGCGGTCATGCTTCAATGATATGTTCGAAGACGAGCAGGGATGCGAGGACGAAGATTACATCGAAGGCAATCAGCAAGCGCAGCCACGCCCCGGCATCCCCCATCGGGTCTCCGACGAGCAGCGCAGCCGACCCTTCGCTTGCCGCTAGGAGCACCGGGACAAGCATTGGAAAGAGCAGTAACGGGAGGAGCACTTCGCGCGAGCGTGTACGGGACGCCATCGCCGCGTAGAAGGTGCCTAACGT
>JBQTIF010000014.1:0-5884 GCA_052388395.1 Gemmatimonadaceae bacterium
ATCGCGCCGCGGGGCTGCACGTGCGTCGCCGTCGGCACAAACGCGTCAGCGTGCCGCGCGTGCCCACCATTGTGCCCACAAAGCCTAACGAACGCTGGTCCATGGACTTCATGTCAGACACGCTCGGTGATGGACGCTCCGTTCGCATCTTCACGCTGGTGGACGACTGCTCGCGTGAATCGCCGGGTTTGCTCGTCGACGTTTCACTCGGGGCGGAGCGGCTCACCGCCTTTCTTGATAGCCTTGACGTCTTGCCTAGCGCTTTGGGGTGCGACAACGGGCCGGAATTCACCAGTCAGCACTTCGACCAGTGGGCACATCAGCGAGACATTGCGTTGCGTTTCATCCGACCAGGCAAGCCGATCGAGCACTGCTACATCGAGAGTTTCAATGGTCGGCTGCGCGATGAGTGCCTGAACGAGAGCTGGTTCGTGAGTCTGGCCGATGCGCAGCGGACGATCGAGGCATGGCGCCTTGAATACAACGTGGCTCGTCCGCACAGCAGCCTCGCCGATCGTACACCCGCGGAGTATTCCAATACCTTCCCCGAAGGAGAGCTACAGCAATCCCTTCTAGCAGCTGACCTTCACCCTAAACCCGAGAATCGGTACGAATAACTGGACCAAGAATTGGGGTCACCTCACTTTACATCCCTGCAGAGAGGGCTGCGTCAACTCATCGCTGTACTCAGTGAGCTGCACCCGGTTTCATAGACACCTCGTGTAGGTTGTCTCGTGAAACCGGAGGTGGCAAATGCCAAGACGACGGCGGTTCAGTCGGGAGTTCAAGTAGGAAGCTGTTCGGTTGGTACAGGATCGGAAGGTGGCGATGGCGCAGGTCGCCCGTGACGTCGATGTGCATGTGAATGTGCTCCGGGGATGGGTGCGCTCCTCGCGCGAGGATGCAGCGCACGCCTTTCCCGGAGAGGGACGCCAAAAGCCTGACGATGCGGAACTGACCCGGCTCCGGCGTGACGTCGTTAGGTTGCGGGCGGAGCGCGACATCCTAAAAAAAGCCGCGGCCTACTTTGCCAAGGAGTCGCTGTGAAGTTCGGCTTCGTCGCAAAGCACCGAGGGATCTGGCCGGTGCAGTGGGTGTGCGAGGCGCTCGGTGTCTCGCGCAGTGGGTTCTATGCCTGGCGCGATCGGCCGTTGAGTCAGCGCACCCGCAGCGATGCGCTGATCAGCGCGGAAGTGCGCTTGAGTTTTCTGCTCAGTGGTCGCACCTATGGCGCTCGGCGCGTACTGCGGGACGTGCGTGCGGCCGGCCATGCGTGCGGGTTGCACCGGATCGAGCGCTTGATGAAGGCCCAGGCGCTGCGCGCACGGCCCCGGCGCAAAGCGTTGGCGGTCGACAACACCGAGCGCTCCGCGCACGCGATCGCTCCGAATGTACTGGATCGGCAGTTCGCGGCGAGCGCGCCGAACCAGAAATGGGTCGCGGATTTCACGTACGTCTGGACCCTGGAAGGCTGGTTGTATGTGGCGGTAGTGCTGGATCTCTTCTCGCGCCGCGTGGTTGGCTGGTCCATGCAAAACAGCATGACGGCGCAGCTCGTGGCCGATGCCTTGGTGATGGCGGTGTGGCGGCGCAGTCCCGAGACCATGCTACTGCATCACTCGGATCAGGGAAGTCAACTTGGACTCAACTGGTCGTCGCAACAGCATCCGTTGAATGTGATTGCAGAAACTGATCGAGTGCCTCGGCTGGCGTGCGCCACCCCAGGCTCTTTCGTGGGCGCGTGTTCAGTGTGAACGCAATCGCTGACAAGTCGGTAACGTTGACGGCGCTCAAATCCGTCCCCTTTGGAAAGTACTGTCGTAGCAGACCGTTGGTGTTTTCGTTGGTGCCGCGTTGCCATGGACTATGGGGGTCACAGAAGTAGATCTGCAGTCCACAGTCGAGGCGAAGCCGCGCGTGCTGCGACAGCTCCGCGCCTTGATCCCAGGTGAGAGACTGTCGTAACTGTTCCGGCAAGATCGCGATGGCGCGCGCGATTGCATCACGCACCGCCTCGGCGCCGTGCCCGGCGAGCGCCGGACCATTCTTCTCCCGTCGGCCTGAATCGCGGCCACGCATCGGAGGCAGATGGAGCAGCATGGTGAACCGCGTCGTGCGCTCGACCAAGGTGCCGATCGCGGAACTCTGCAAGCCAAGTATGAGGTCGCCCTCCCAATGTCCCGGGACAGCGCGGTCCTCAACCTGCGGAGGCCGTTCGCTGATCAGCACGTCCGGCGTCACAAACCCTTTCCCGCGCCCGCGCGTTCGCGCGCGTGGGACGCGTAGAGCGCGCCCTGTCCTTAAGCATGCAGTGAGTTCGCGGCGCAACGCACCACGGCCTTGGACATACAAGGCTTGGTAGATCGCTTCGTGACTAATGCGCATGGCCGGGTCGTTCGGAAAGTCTAACGGCAGCCGATGTGCAATCTGTTCAGGGCTCCACGCGCGCGCCCAACGGCGATGCTGACGCCGGCCATGGCGTCGAGACTTCCATCGCACACCCGGGCCAGGAATCGATTGACCACTCGGGGCGACGACAGTGCCCGCGAGTCGCTCTGTCACGAAGGCCCGCAGCGCATCGTGCATCGCAAGGCGCGCTGTCTTCGGGCGACGCGCCGCTCGATCGGCATGCCACTGTGCCGTCGTCGCTCGGTACTCAAACCCGCCGCTCCGCGTCGCGGCATTACGCCGTAACTCGCGCGAGATTGTTGAGGGCGCGCGCTTCAAGCGGCGCGCGATCTCGCGCATGCCGTGGTCCTGCGCACGCAGGATGGCCAGTTCCTCGCGCTCGCCTAACGAGAGATATCGTGCCGAACGCGGCGGCGCGGAAGCCGCCAACTGTGATGGTGGCATGCCGCCACACTCCCGGAACCATCGGACACCGACCGGTGGGGATACGCCCGCCGTGCGCGCGGCCTCCTCGCTGGATTGCCCCGCCGCAACGGCGATCCAAAATCGGCGCCGCTCAGCGCGGTGGACCACGGGAGGTCGCCCCGGGGAAGGTAACGCAGCACGCTGTGCTCGCGCAGACCGCCGATTTCGCTTCGCCATCGCTCACCTACTTTGTCGACGTGTTGCCACGATCGATTGAATCCACCCAATACACCAGCGAACCGTTCCAGCGCCTGCTGACCGCGTTAGGCGTCACCTGCAGTATGAGCCGCTGCGGCAACGTGTGGGATAACTCCGTGATGGAGAGTTTCTTCTCGTCGCTCAAGACAGAGCGCGTAAACCGGCGGCGGTACGACTCGCGGACTCAAGCCCGCCAGGACATCTTCGATTACATTGAGCGGTTCTACAACCCACGGCAGAGACATTCAACCCTCAACTACCTCAGCCCCGCGGACTTCGAACAGCACATGGCGTTAGGTTCGGCAGCGTAATCCCCGTGTCTACGAATCCGGGTTCAGCTCAGCACAGCCGGACTGCGAAGACATTTCAAACGATCTAAAACTCGCCTGAGACGCCGCTGCTGCCGTTGATCTATACAGCTTTGAGCGTTGCGGCCGCACCTAACGGCAAGCGGCTCGCCGCCAGCGCTACCGCGCCTCGAATGACGCAGGCCGCCGGTGCGTCGTCAGTCAAGAACGCTCAGGCGGCGCCGTGCGACGAGCGCCTAACGGCACTCTGCGGAAAGCAGCGCGTGAGCCGCTCAGTCGGCCACCTTGCCCTTGCGTCGTTGCCAAGAGTATGACTACGGCAAAAACTTGACGTTAGGCAGTCCGCGCAGGTTGCTCTTACGATGTCATGACCGCTGCTCGTCGAGGCGAGGGTTGCCTTGTATCATCCCGCAGCGTCGCCCTGGGCTCCGAATCCGGTGGCTCCACGACATGCGATCGGCTCGGATCTCAGGTTGCGTCGGCAGTAACATGGTCTTATTATGAGACCATGAAGGCCATAAACGTGAGCGAACTCAAGAGCCAGCTCAGCCGGTACCTGCGCATGGCGTCGCGCGGATCGCGAATCGTGATTAAGGATCGCGATGAGCCGATCGCGGAGATCGGTCCGCCCCGACCAGCCGCTCAATCCTGGCCGGAGCGGCTGGCCAGAGAAGGCCGCCTGCGGCTCGGCTCGCAGCGCTGGGGCGAGCTCGCGATCTCTCAGGCGGACCGACGCGTGGACATTCAAGCGTCCGTCCGCGCTGTTCGCGAGGATCCGCATGAGGTACGTCGACGCTAGCGCGGTGTTGAGGGTGTTGTTCCGCGAGGCGGGCCCGACGGTGCCGCTGGCGGCCGAGCACCGCATCGTGTCATCTCAGCTGGTCCAGGTTGAGGCATTCCGAGCGGTGGACCGAGAGCGGCTGCTGGGCCACTTGGACGACCGCCAAACTGCCTTGAAGCGCAAAGAACTTACTGATCTCATGGCCATGTTGGACCTCGCACCCGTTGACGACGCGGTGATCGGTCGGGCGACAGGATCGTTTGCCGTCAACGTGCGTGCCCTTGATGCGATCCACGTGGCGACGGCAGAAGTTCTCGCAGCGGAAGCGGGGGGCGAAGCAGTGGAATTCTGGACGCATGATGATCGCCAGGCGACGGCGGCGCTCTCGCGCGGCCTCGACGTGCGCGGCACCTGACGCAGCGCTCACGTGGCGCCAGCGGGCGATTACGTTATGCAGCTTCGCGTCACGCCCAGCAGCCTTCTCGCTAGGCGCGTGTTTCTGGAGTTCAGCCGGCGCTCAGGAGCCGCTTCTCGTAGTGCACGACGAAAAACACTCCCAGAGCGAGGATCGGTTCTTCGCACTCGGACGGACAGCAGCCAATAGTTGGCTTTTGTCGTATTCACGTTCCGAGCGCGTCGCATACGCGTGATCTCAGCGAGAGACATGAATCGACGCGAACGAGGCATCTATGAGCGCGCGCAAAAAGAGAATGAGAAATAGACAAGCAAGGGAACGCGTGCCCGGGTTCTCATCAGAGGACTCGGAACGCGACTTCTGGGCTACGCACGATTCAACCGCATGCGTTTGACTGGCGACAGGCGCGGCCAATGCGTCTTCCCGCGCTCAAGCCCGGCACCACAACTATTTCTTTGCGACTGCCGGCCGACCTCCTGCATGACCTGAAAATCCTCGCCAATCAGCGAGACATTCCGTATCAGTCTCTGCTCAAAGTGTATTTGGCTGAGCGCGTTGCGCACGAGCGTGGTCGGCAGCGGCGCGTCAGCTAGCGATCGTACTTTGGCGGGTGCACTGATCAAAAACTGTGGGTTCCGGAAATTCTGGCGCGCGAATTCCGGAAATTCTGGCCACATGATCAGAGGCCTCGGGTGACGTCGGATCGTCAAGGCCGAGATGTTTGGTGCGCATGGATGGGCCGTCCAGCGTGAGGATGCGGCCGCGCTCGAGGATGCGATCGACGATGGCGTGAGCGAGATCATCGTCGTGCAGCACGCGGCCCCAGCTCGCCAGCGGTTTGTTCGTGGTGAAGATCATCGCGCGACGGCGTCGGTCGTTGACGACATGGAAGAGCATGTTTGCGGCGTCCGTGCCGTACGTGAGATAGCCCATTTCATCGACGACGAGCAAGCCGGGATGTGTGTAGGCGATGAGCGCGTCGGCGAGGCGGCCTTGGCGAAAGGCGGCGGAGAGATCGTCGATGAGCTCTGCGGCGGTGACGAAATGCGCGTCGAAGCCGTTCTGGATGGCGCGATAGGCAATGGCGACGGCGAGGTGCGTTTTCCCGCGGCCGGGCTTGCCGTGCAGGATCAGCGCGCGGCCCTCGGTGATGAAGTCGGGTGCGAGGGCTGAGCCTAACAAGGCGAGGCACACAGTGGACTGAAAGGTGAAATCAAAGTCGTCAATGGTTTTCAAGAAGGGGAAGCCCGCACGCCGGGAGAGGCGCGTGAGGCGGGTTTGCTGCCGATGCGCAATCTCTTCCGCGAC
>JBQTIF010000015.1:0-11053 GCA_052388395.1 Gemmatimonadaceae bacterium
ACTGTCAGCTGGCGATAGCCTAACGGTTCGATGAACGCGAACCACGCCAGCCGCAGCGAATCAATCGGCCGCCGATATCGGTGAAAGCTCGCTTCCTCCATCAAGATCGCAGCCAGCGAGAGCAGGATCCCGTAGAGATACGTCACCAGGAAAAACGCGACCGCGTAGGCGGGGGCCAACAACCCCGACAGCGTCCCGACCACAGTGAGCACCAAACCAACCGCCTCGACGAGTGGAGCGAGCAGTTCTGCGAAAAGAAAGTACGGCATCGCGATCATGCCCGTTGCGCCGTAGCGCGGATTGAAAAGCACCTTGCGGTGCGTCACCAGCGTCGCGATGAGCCCACGTTGCCAGCGCTCGCGTTGTCGCCCAAGGATAGCAACCGATGACGGAACCTCCGTCCACGCCACCGGATCGGGAATGAACGTCACCTCCGCGCTCTTGTGCTTCTCTTTGAGATACCGCTGCAAGCGCACGCTGACCTCGAAGTCCTCCGTCACCGTACTCGTGGCATAGCCGAGGATCTCGGTGAGGTAGTCCCGGCGAAACAAGCCGAACGCGCCTGAGATGTTCAGGTTGCCGCCGAGGAGGTTCCAGCCGAGTCGGCCGAAAAGAAAGGCGCGCAAGTACTCCACCGTCTGCACGCCTGGCAGCCAGCGCGAATCGACGCGTGCGTCGGTCACGCGGCCGTCTTTGACGGTGCAGGAGTTGACGACGCGAATCGTCCCGCCGACCGCGGCAATCTTGCGATCGAAGAGAAATGGTCGCGTTAGGCGCAGCAGCGCATCGGGTTCGATGAGCGTGTCCGCGTCGCATGCCAGCACAAACGGGAATCGCGAGGCATCGAGCGCGACGTTGAGTGAATCGGCCTTTCCACCGTTCATCTTGTCGACGACGAGCAGCTTGCTCCACGTGCGCGATCGATAGTAGTTGCGTACGCGCTGGGTGCGCAGGCGGCGCATCACGGCCGGCGGCACCTCGTAGAGGTCGTATGCGTCGATGAGCCGCTGTAGTGTGTCGTCGGTAGACCCGTCGTTCACCAGCACCACCTCGTAATACGGGTAGCGCAGCGTGAGCAGGGACCGCAGGCTGTCTACGATCGAGACCGCCTCGTTATAAGCGGGAACGATGATGCTCACGCGCGGTGCCGCGGACGACGTTAGGCTCCGTATCAGCACATCCTCGCTCGCGAAGCGCCAGTGCGCGAAGAGCTGCGGCCCCGCCAGCATCAGGAGTACGAGAAAGAACGAGTTGACGAGGAACGTATACCAGAGCACGCTGACGTCGGCGTGGTGCACGACGGTCGCGATCCAGCTCGGTATTTCGAGGCCGAACACTCGCTAGACCTCGGACATTTCGATCACCGCCGCCGACGACAGCCCGGAAACCAGGGTGGACATGTCGCGCGCCATCGGATCGTCACAGCGCGTCAGCTCGATCAGTGCGACGCGACCGGGCCCACCAATCTGCGCCAGAGCCAGCGCCGACCGGTAACGCACCCACCACGAGAAATCGCGCGCGGCGCGCATGAGGTCAGTAATCGCGCCGCCGCAGCGGAGCGCGCCTAACGCGCGCGCTGCCTGACCGCGCACACGCCAATCCTGATCCTTCAACAGTCGCAGAAGAACAGGCGGCGTTTCCGGCTGTGCATGGCGGCGCAGTGCTCGCGCGATGTGCAGTCGCACGTCCGCGGACGGATGCGACGCCAGGTCGCGTACCCGATCGAGCGCTTCCGGGCTCGCGAGCGCTCCAGCGGCATCAATCCATGCCCTGAGCGATGCATCCGGAGCGTCAGGCGTTAGGCGCTCGATCAGCGCCTGGCCCACCAGTCGTGGATGCCGCGCCAGCGCGGAATACTGATACGCTTGAACCGCGTCCTGTCGCAGCGGCAGCGTATCCAGCTCGTGCTCGAGGAGCGGCTGCGCCCTAAGACGTGCCGCGGCGTCGATCGCGATCAAACGCACGGCCGGGCTGCTGTCGTGAATCAGTTCAGCAATCAGGTCAGCGTCGCTTTCCCGTCCAACTACGGAGAGCAGTCGCGCGCAATCAAAGCGCCGCCACCACAAGCGCGATCGCACATGCCGGAGCAGAGCGCCCACCCACGGCTCCTCGCGTAAGGCAGCCGCGAGGATTTGCTGCCGTTCGAACGTCACTTGATGCGTTGCGAGTCGTGCAAGGCTGCGAAATGCAGCATACGGCCGAACAGCGCGCAGTGCTCCCTTCACCTCGTCCAACTCGCCACTCAACACGAGCCAGCGCTGCAGCACGGGCTCAAGCTTCCCTACCGCCGCTTCCACGCGGCTACGTCGTACCGCGATGTAACGCCGCACCGCGATAAGCGCGATAAAGGTCATCACGACGGTGATCCCCGCCGCGTAGACTGCCACCGTGAGCGCTTTGAGCGTGAACACTTACGCGGCTCCTGCGAGATGTGCCGCCATCGCGCTCCAGCGCTGGATCTTCGCCATCAGTACTCGGACGTTGAACGGCTTCGCGAGGTGATCGACAGCTCCAGCCAGCAGAGAGCGCACCTGGACCGATTCGTCAGCGTGCGACGAAAGGACGAGGATCAGGAAAGCGTCCGGACGCTTCACCCCAACCCGCTCGAGGATGGCGTGGCCATCTACGCCAGGAAGGTCCACGTCGAGCAGGACAATTGGCGGCTGCGTTGGGATCCGCATTTCCAGCATTTCGCGGAGGACGACAGGGCCGGATTCCAGGAGCCGATACGGGAGTCGCATCTGCTCCAAGGCATAGGACAACATCCGCGAAAGCGAAGGCTCGGCAGTCGCAATGAGGATCGGCGGTGCCGCAAACCGTCTTTTCAAAGGGCTGGCGATCGGCGCTGCCGGCTGCGGCAGCCTCCGCTCAACAGGCGGCGCGGCTGCGATCGGCGCTGGGGGGGTCTGCGGCGCCTGGACCGCTGGAACGGGTTGGGATGGAGGATCTGGGGAAGGCGTTAGGGCGAGCTCCGGCAGCTCGATAGGCGCCGGCGGCCCCGTCTCAGGCTGGGCTGCCCGGGGTGCGTGCTTACGTCGCTTTGGTTGCGCGCTGGCGTCCTTGGAGGTGCCAGCTTCGCGGCGTTTTAGAGTCACGTGCCTAGGCCCCCACAGAAGACGCGCAGGGCGCCCGATTGTCATAGGGAAAACGATCAAAAGGGGTCAGAGTCGATTGAAAAGCGCTATGGGCGTTCACTGATTTTGCGCCGTCATTTTTCAATCGACTCTGACCCCTTTTGATCGTTGCCCCACCATTAATCCGTTCAGTGCGGTTGGCCAGCGGATTTAGATTTGGCGTCCATGACCCACCCCCCCAAGGACTTCTTCAACATCGACAGCGTGCTCTCCGAAGAAGAGCGCGCCGTACGCGAGAGCATCCATCGCTTCGTCGACGAACGCGTCCTCCCGATAATCGGCAAATGCTACGACGAGGGTCGCTTCCCCAAAGAACTGATCCCTGAGCTCGGCTCGTTAGGCGTTTTTGGCGCCAACCTTCCCGAGGAATACGGCTGTGCGGGACTGAACAACGTCGCGTATGGCCTCATCATGCAGGAGCTCGAGCGCGGCGATTCCGGAGTGCGCTCCTTTGCTTCGGTCCAAGGCGCGCTTGCGATGTACCCCATCTACGCGTTTGGCAGCGAGGAGCAAAAACGACGCTATCTCCCCAGCATGGCCACAGGAGAAATCATCGGTTGCTTCGGCCTGACAGAACCCGATTACGGTTCGAATCCCGCCGGCATGATCAGCATGGCGCGTGAGCAACAGGACGGCACCTGGGATCTTACAGGCGGCAAGATGTGGATCACCAACGGATCAACGGCACACATCGCGATCGTGTGGGCCAAGACAAATGGCGATAAGGACCCAAGCTCGATCCGTGGCTTCATCGTTCCGACTGACGCGAAAGGCTTCAAGGCGAAGGACCAGAAAGGAAAACTTTCGCTACGTGCCTCGGACACCAGTGAGCTCGTCTTTGATCACGTGACACTTGCAGCCGATGCACTGCTTCCGGAGACCGGTGGACTCAAGTCTCCACTGATGTGTTTGACGCAGGCGCGGTACGGCATTTCCTGGGGCGCAATCGGCGCGGCCATGGCGTGCTTCGAAGAGGCCGTGTCTTATGCGAAGAACCGCGTGATGTTCGATCGTCGGCTTGCGAGCTTTCAGATTCAGCAAGAACGCCTGGCGGAGATGCTCAGTGAGATCGTCAAGGCGCAACTCGTATCTCTGCATCTGGGGCGGCTCAAAGACGCGGGGACATACACGCCGCAACAGGTTGCACTCGCCAAGCGCAATAACGTGAACATGGCGACCAACATCGCACGCGAAGCTCGGCGCTTGTTAGGCGCTGTTGGGATACTTGCCGAATATGGTGCGATGCGTCACATGGCCAATCTAGAGAGCGTTTATACCTACGAAGGGACGCACGACGTCCACTCGCTCATTCTCGGACAAGCGATCACAGGGATCAATGCATTCAACTGACGTATCGCGGGAGAAGATCCCCGGAGAATGTTTGCGCGGCGCGCCGCTCGGCGCGTCGCGGATGACGGCCTTGCTGCTGGTCACCTTGGCGACGTTCATGCCCACGCATGCAAAAGCGCAGTGGGCCTGGCGAGCGCGACTCGATAACGACGCGTACAACTTCTGGCAGCACCCAGCCGCACGCACCGACGAGGAGTACTCCAACGGTGTGCGCATCGCCGCTGAAACGTACCGCGCGCCCTGGTGGGCACGGGGCCTAACGAAACGCGGGGCAAGCTGCGACACGCGAGCCACGTCGACGGCTACGTGTGTCTCGCACGAGTTGGTCCTCGGTCAGGAGATCTACACGCCGGACCTGGACCGCGCCCCGCACACGGTGGAAGGATGGGAGCTGGAGCGGCCGTATGCCGCGTGGCTCTACGTGAGCTCAACGGCGCGTTTCGCACGCCCGAGATCCATGGATGAGGTGGAAGTTGCCGCCGGCGTGACTGGTCAGCCCGCGTTAGGCAAGTTCGCCCACACCATCGCGCACACGATCAACGAGCGTTATACGCGCGAGGCCTTCGGTTGGGACACCCAAGTCGGTTTTGAGCCAGGGTTGCTGGCACGCTACCGGCGCACGTGGCTGGCGCGCGCTGCGCAGCGGCGCGGTCCTGGCATCGAGTTGCAGCCGTTTGTCGGAGCCGCAGCGGGGAATATCCTCACAAATGCGGAGGTCGGTCTCCAGCTGCGCGTAGGAATCGCGCTCACACATCCGTGGCACGTCCCGGCGTGGGGGAGCCGTCCGCCGCTAGAGCTCTTTGCGTTAGGCGGCGTGCGCCAAGAGTTCGTGGCGCGCAACATCTCGCTGGACGGTAACACGGTGCACGCTGAGCGCGCCGTGCAACGCGAAGCCGCGGTCGGCGAACATACTCTGGGGCTCGGATTGCGCTACAGGCGAGTGACACTGTCCTGGCGCGCCGTTACCCGCGGGCGCGAATACGAGAGCGGTCCGAAACATCACAGCTACGGCATCATGCAAGGCGGCGTGGAGATCGTCCCGTGACCAAGGCCTAACGGTCACGTCGATACAACCGAGCCTCGAGCGTGAGCAGCCAACGCGGCGAGTACCGCAGCACGAAGGCCATGAAGCGGTAGAACCATCCGGGGATCACGACCGTAGGCTTACGCGCGTGCATGGCACCTAACGAGGCGGCTACAACACGATCGGCGGAGAGCCACATCCATGGCGGAGCGCGTTTAGGTAGTCCGGCGCGCTGGTGTAGCTCAGTATGCGTAAAGCCGGGGCACAGCGCCTGCACGTACACCCCATGCGGCCCTGCCTCGAGCGCGAGTCCCTCGGCGAACAGCCGGTCATACGCTTTCGTCGCGCAGTAATTGACGTTGCCGGCGCTCGTTAGGAACGATGCAATGGAGGAGACCATGATCACGCTCCCTGATCGCCGCGTCAGCATCGCCGGCAGCGCAGCCTGCGTTAGCCGATGCACAGCGAGCACATGCAGCCGCACCATCGCGTCTTGTGCCTCCGCCGCGATCAGCCCGATGCGACCCGCGTGCCCAAAACCAGCGTTGTTCACCAGCACGTCGACTGGATGCGCACCGAGGTGGTCGACGACACGCGCGGTATCCGCGTCCTGCGACAGATCTGCGCTCAGCACCGTCACGTCGATGCCGTGCGCACTCTCCAACTCGCTCGCCAGTGCAAGGAGTCGCTCCTTGTCTCGCGCGACGACCGTGAGGTCGTAACCCAGCGTGGAAAGCTGACGCGCGAACTCGCGGCCGAGACCGGACGTGGCTCCGGTTATGAACGCACGAGGACGCGTTTCCTGCGCAGTGGCGACGTTCGACGTCATTTTTCGAGAGGGAGTAGGAAGCGGCCAAGTTGAATCGTGCGCGTAGCAACGCAACGGCAGCCCGGCTACTTTGATGTGAACTTTTTCACAAAGTGGATTCGCCGGTGAAGATCGCTGTCTGCATCAAACGTGTTCCCGAAATGGACGTGAAGTTCCGTATCGCGGCGTCGGGTCACGCGGTGGACGAAACGGGTCTCAAATGGGACATGAGCGATTTCGATGGCTATGCCGTCGAGGCCGCGATTCAAATGATCGAGAAGCGCGGGACGGGTGAAGTTGTTGTCGTCTCACTTGGGCCGGACGCTGCACAAGAAGTCCTGCGCAAAGCACTCTCGATGGGTGCGACGCGCGCCGTGCATCTCAAGGCAGATGAAGTGCCCGTTGATTCTGCCGCGATCGCGAGCGCGCTAGCGGCAGAGCTTAAAGGCGCTGGCTTTGACTTGATCATGTTCGGCAAAATGGCCATCGACTCGGCCTCTGGTGCCACAGGTGTGATGGTCGGAGAGATGCTTGGGATGCCGACGGTGAATGCCTGCTCCAAGCTCGATATCGCTGACGGGACAGCAACAGCTCGACGAGAGCTCGAAGGCGGCGCGGAGCAGATCACCTTTCCGCTACCGGCCGTTGTGACGATCGACGAGGGAATAGCGCGTCCGCGCTACCCATCGCTCAAAGGCATAATGGCCGCGAAGAAGAAGCCGATGGAAAGCAAGCCGGCCCAGTTAGGCGCTGTGCGCGTGACCGTCGCTGCCATGGCACTCCCTCCAGACCGTGCCGGCGGGCGTATCGTGGGCGAAGGCGCAGCGGCCGTGCCGGAGCTTGTGCGGCTACTGCAGACCGAGGCCAAGCTGCTCTGATGCCTAACGTCTTGGTCTACGCCGAAACGCGAGCAGGTGAGTTGCGCAAGATCGCGCTGGAAACGGTCAGCGCTGCCCGCTCGCTTGCTGATACGCTAACTGGTGACGTGCACGCGATTATCGCGGGTGGCGCGGGCACTGCGGCGCACGCGTCCGCGTTAGGCGAGCATGGGGCCGACGCCGTCTACCTCACCGAGCACGACGCTTTTGCGCAGTATAACCCTGAGGCGCTCAGCGCGCTCTGCACGGAGCGGGCGGGTTCAGGGTATGAAGCGGTCCTTATCGGGGCATCGGCGCGGGGACGCGACCTCGCGCCGCGCATCGCCGCCCGCCTCGGCGCGGCGATACTTAGCGACGTCACGACGCTCGCGCGCGATGGGAACGCCTTCGTTGCGACGCACCCCACGTACACAGGAAAAGTGCTTGCGACACTGCGCCTAACGCCTGACGCGAATGTTCCGGCGGTCATCTCGTTACGCCCCGGCGCCTTCGCAGCGACCGCATCGCCGCGGAGTCCGCGCGTAGAGCAGACGCCGCCCGTGGGCGACCCTAACGCGGCACGTGTGAAAGTCCGTGAGACGGCAGCGGGTGACAGCCGCAAGCTGGATCTGAGCGAAGCGCCGGTGATCGTGAGCGGCGGGCGCGGACTCAAGGCCGCGGAGAACTTCAAGCTGGTGGAGGAGCTCGCGGCGGCATTCGGGAACGCGGCAGTCGGCGCGACGCGCGCGGTCACGGATGACGGATGGCGCCCGCACAGCGACCAGATTGGGCAAACGGGTCGGCAGGTTAGTCCCGAGCTGTACGTCGCGGTTGGTATTTCCGGCGCCATTCAGCACATCGCCGGGATGCGCTCAGCACGATGTATCGTGGCGATCAACAAGGACCCCGAAGCACCGATTTTTAAGGTTGCGGATTACGGGATCGTCGGGGACGTATTCGAAGTTGTGCCGGTTCTAACGGCTGCGATTCGGAATCAGCGCGCAAAGCGCTGAAGAAGCGGGAGCGCAGATGAACGCTGAAACAGCGCAAATGATCGCGGATACTGCGATTTGTTAGTCCAAAACAGCGGTATCTGCGGCAATCTGCTAAGCGTCTGCGTAGATCTGCGCTGCCGCTTTTCAGGTTGTTGCGCGTCGAGTTACGCTTACTCGATATGACCCTAGGTCAGGGAATCTTTCTCGTCTGCCTCGCGCTTGGCGCCGCGTTCTTCTCTTACAACGCCCAGCGCCTCGTTATGTATCTCCAGATCGCGCGCGGCACGTCGCGGCTCAACGACATACCGCGCCGCTTGTGGAACCTGCTCACCATCGGATTCGCTCAGACTAAGATCCTCCGCGATCCGGTCGCCGGGCCGCTGCACGCGCTCGTCTTCTGGGGTTTCCTCGTCTTGCAGGTCGGTGCGATGGAAATCCTGGTGCAGGGCGTCGTGCCGGGTTTCTCGTACGCCAACGTCCTGCCGGCGGCTCTGCACTGGCTCTTTCTCCTCACCCAGGAGTTGACAGCGGGAGCGGTCCTCGTTGCCGTCGCGGCCCTGCTGTACCGGCGGATCCTCGTTAGGCCGGAGCGTCTCCAGGGCGACCGTGTTCATAGCGGCGACGCAATCCTGATTCTCGCGATGATCGCCGGGCTGATGCTCACGCTCATCCTCGTCAGCGCCACACACCGCGTCCTCGGCAGCACATATCCATTCACCGTGCAGCCCGTATCGGCACCTCTTGGCGCCGTCTTTAGCGCGATCGGGATGTCGCCTAACGTCGCGACAGCAATAGGCGCGGTAGCGTGGTGGGTGCACGCGCTGCTCATCCTCGTTTTCCTCAACTACCTGCCGTATTCGAAGCACCTGCACGTCATCGTTTCGCTACCGAATACGTACCTGTCCAACACGAGCGGTCCTGGGCCCATTGGTGTCATGCCGCTCATGGATCTCGAGACCGACACGGAACATTTCGGCGCCTCCGACGTCGATCAGCTCACCTGGAAAAATCTGCTCGACGGTTACACCTGCACCGAGTGCGGCCGCTGCACCGCAGTCTGCCCCGCAAACATCACCGGAAAACCGCTCTCGCCGCGTAAGATCGTGATCGATACGCGCGGGCGCACGATGGAGCTTGCCCCCGCCATCGTACATGGTGATGCGGCGCCTAACGGCCGCGTACGCGAACATCGGCTGCTCGATCAGTTCATCACTGAAGACGAGCTGTGGGCCTGTACCTCCTGCCGCGCCTGCGTTTACGAATGTCCGGTCTCGATCGACCAGCTCGAGATTATCAACGAGCTGCGTCGCTACCTCGTGCTGACGGAGTCACGTTTCCCCGAAGAAGTCCAGCCGGCGTTCGAAGCGCTCGAACGTAACGGCTCGCCTTGGGCGTTTCCGCCATCGACGCGCGCCGATTGGGCCAAAGGCCTGGACATTCCAACGATGGCAGACCTCGCCGCACGCGGTGAAACACCGGAGATTTTGTACTGGGTCGGCTGCATGGGATCGTTCGACGATCGTGCCAAAAAGACAACGATCGCGGTCGCGCGCATCCTCAAGGCGGCCGGTGTGCGTTTCGCGATTCTCGGTCAGGAAGAGAGCTGCAACGGCGATCCGGCGCGTCGCATCGGCAACGAGTACTTGTATCAGATGCTCGCCAAGCAGAACATCGAAACACTGGATCGCTACAGTGTGAAGGCGATCCTCACGAATTGCCCGCACTGCTTCCACCAGATCGGCAACGAGTACGAGTCGTTAGGCGGCCACTACGAGGTAGTGCACCACTCGACGTACATCGCCGCGTTACTGCGCGAAGGTCGCGTCCCGCTCAATGGCGCCGACGCAGACACCGAGCGGATCGTCTTTCACGACGCCTGCTATCTGGGGCGCTATAACGGCGTGTACGACGAGCCACGCGAGGTCATCCGTCAGGCGCTGCCGATCGTGCAGGTCGTGGAGGCCCCGCGCAGCCGCGACCGATCGTTCTGCTGTGGTGCCGGCGGCGGCCGCATGTTCATGGAGGAGCGCATCGGTAAGCGCGTCAATATCGAGCGCAAAGACGAGCTAGCCGCCACCGGTGCCGATACCGTCGCCGTCGCATGCCCGTTCTGTATGACGATGCTCAGCGACGCCGGCAAGGGCCAAGAAAACTACGTGCCAGTCGTAGACGTCGCGGAGCTTGTCGCCGCTAGACTAGTGAAACGTTAGGCGCGGCCCCGCCCCCGGCCCAAAGGCCTGAGGAAAGGGCTGTCAGGTGAAGGAGCTATCGGTCCAGATGTGTTGCTACTGCACGGACAGCTCACCAGCTGACAGCGCTCCCCTCAATTGGTATGAAGCGGAGAGGCTGGACCTCCGCGGTAACGTGGTAGCATCGAGTGCTCCACAACCAATGACGCGCTCACCGTCTTGCGACGGGGCGCAACCCGGGGAGGCCAGCCAGTATGGACATCATAGGACTGGATCGGCACAAACGCGAGACGCAGCTCTGCATCAAATCGGGCGAGGGCGTGATTACCGACCGTCGGATCGTCACCAGTCGGGACCGTTTTACTGCGGTCCTGGGGAGTCGACCTCGAGCCCGAATTCTGCTCGAGGCGACAACGGCGAGCGAGTGGGTGGCGCGCCAGCTCGAATCGTTAGGCCCCGAAGTGATCGTCGCGGATCCGAACTCCGCGCCGATGTACGCGAATCGCTCGCGGCGGGTGAAGAGCGACAAGCGCGATGCGCGCGCGCTGATGGAGGCCTGCGCGCGCGGCAGCTATCGCCCCGCACATCGCCTCTCCGACGCTCGGCGCCACGTGCGGGCGGAGCTGGCGGTTCGCGAGGCGCTGGTCCGGACGCGCACTCGTTATGTCGTTCGGGCGAAGACACTGGTGCGGCGCG
>JBQTIF010000016.1:0-25870 GCA_052388395.1 Gemmatimonadaceae bacterium
CCGACCCCACCGGCCCTTCCCGTCGCGGCCTGGATCAACCCACCCAAGCTCCTCACCGCACCCGCATCAGAGGACGTCCGTCAATAAACTCAGCCCCCCGGTGTCTCAAACTCGTTGACAGGTTGCGCCCAACCGTAGCGGCCAGGGCCCACGGAGGACATAGAACGGAGGAAAGCAAACTTGAATGGTTGACCCGCATGCGACGCGGAGCTGATCAGGTCAATCTTCTGAGTTGTTCTCCGTGTCCCCTGCGTCCTCTGTGGTAAACACACTCATCACTGCACTTGCGGTGCTGACGCAAGGCGAGCGGACGCGGCTGCGCGATCCAACAGCAGCGTGCGCTCGCGTGTGTTTCGGGTAAGCTCAGCCGCGCGCTCGAACTCGGCCCGCGCCTCATCGAAGCGCCCGAGTTTGGCGAGAAAGTCGCCGCGCACCGACGGCAAGAGATGATAGTTCTTGAGGGTCGGTTCACTTGTGAGCGCATCGACAAGCTCGAGCCCGGCCGCCGCGCCGAACGCCATCGACACCGCCACCGCACGGTTGAGCCTAACGATAGGGGAGGGCTGTATCTGCGTCAGTGCGTCGTACAGTGCCACGATGCGCGCCCAGTCGGTTTCCTCGCCCGTGCGAGCCCGGGCATGACAGGCGGCGATCGCCGCCTGCAACGCGTACGGTCCCAATGCGCTGCCTAACGACTCAGCGCGGTCCAAGGCCGCCAGCCCGCGCCGGATGAGCAGCTGATCCCAGCGCGTGCGGTCCTGATCCAGGAGGAGCACCGGCTCACCAGACGGGCCACGTCGCGCCGTGGACCGCGATGCCTGGATCTCCATGAGCGCCACCAGTCCGTGCACCTCCGCTTCACTCGGCGCGAGCTCCGCGAGAATGCGGCCGAGCCGCAGCGCGTCGTCACAAAGAGCAGGTCGCAGCCACTCGTCACCCGCTGTCGCCGAATACCCTTCGTTGAAGATGAGATAGATCACCTCGAGGACGGACGAAAGCCGCGAGGCCAGCTCGATGCCGCGTGGCACCTCGTATGGCACGCGCGCCTCGGCGAGTGTGCGCTTCGCGCGAACGATGCGCTGTGCCACTGTCGATTCCGCGACGAGAAAGGCGCGCGCTATCTCATCGGTCGTTAGGCCGCCAAGCAGGCGCAATGTGAGCGCGACGCGCCCTTCGGTGGACAGGACCGGGTGACATGCGGTGAAGATCAAGCGCAGCAGGTCATCGCCAATGTCATCGTCAATCGCTGCTTCGAGATCCGGTGTCGCGTCCTGCCTGGCCTCTAGCTCGTGGCCGAGCTGCTCGTGCTTTCGGTCCGCCATCGTGCGCCGCCGCAACGTGTCGATCGCGCGGCGCTTTGCAGTGGCCATGAGCCACGCGCCAGGGTTGTTAGGCACGCCAGCCTGCGGCCACTGCTCCAGCGCGGCGACGAGCGCGTCCTGCGCGAGGTCTTGCGCGACCCCGACGTCGCGTACCATGCGCGCCAGCGCGGCAATCAGCTTTGCAGATTCGATGCGCCAGACGGCATCAATGGCGCGATGAACTTGACCTGCGGCCTCGAAATCAGCCGCGTCGAACATGGGACGCACTTCCGTTTCGCCTTCACCCATCACAGTCAAGAACTGCTTCGCGTTTCAATTGCCGCTTCCTTCGAGCTGAGGTCTATGATCGCAAAGTCTGCAATCACTTCTTTGGCTTCGGCAAACGGCCCGTCTGTGACTTTAAAGCCGCCGTCTTCCGTTATGCGGACGCGCGCGCCCTTGAGAGGTGATGGAAGAGCGTGATAGGTGATGAACTGGAGCGTGAGAGGTGAGGGACTAGACCGTGAGACGTAACACGCGTCGATACCCATCACGCTGGTCACCCTCACTTCTCACGTTCTCAACCCTCTTCTCGCGCGGTTTGCAGGGCAATACTTTCCCCTACGCTCCCTTCAGTGCCTCATTCGTTAGGCGATCGTGCGCCTCCACAGCCGGGCCGAAGTCGGCAGCTTCGTAGACCTGCCGCAGTTCGATCTCGCCATCTCCGCCCAACGGCAAGTCGACGTTGAACGGGCAGCGCTTCGCCCATTCGATCGCCTCCTCTTTCGATTTGACCTGAATCATCCAGAAGCCCGCGATGAGCTCCTTCGCCTCACTGAAGGGACCGTCGACAACAGCCGGCTTTCCCTGTGAGAACCTAACGCGGGCACCTTTGGCGCTCGGCTGCAACCCGGCGGCATCGAGCAAAACTCCGGCGCGGATTAGCTCAGCGTTGAACTTCCCCATCGCCGCGAACTCCTTCTCGTCTGGAAGGACTCCGGCCTCCGTCTTTGGGTCGCCTTTGATCAGCATCATGAATCGCATTCTCGTGACGTCCTCAGGGTCGGACCTTGAAATACGTGTTCTAACGAGCGCACCAGCGGACCATTTTCACGCGGCGTGAATTTGGTCCGCGAGTGCGCAATTTAGGACACGTATTTCAAGATCCGACCCTGTGTTGAGGTTGCGAGCACTGCGGCTCTCAGGATCACGTCGAATAGAGACTCCAAGGATCGACACGACTGAAGGGCGCTAATGCTCGTCGTATCCCTGGCTGCTGGACGGCAGCGTCCCGTTACCTTATGGCCGGTTCTTCTCCTTCTGCGTCGATGAACGGCACGGCGCGAGATCGATAGGAGCGTCCGTCGTTCAGCAAAGTTCGCTGCAAACAAGCTGCCGCTGTGGTTTAACCGCGCCGCGCTGCCTCGATATCAACTGCGATGTTGCGCCACTTCCCTTGATTGAAGCGCAGCATGCTCAGCGTGCAGCGGGTCGCATGGCCGACCAGAATCGCGATCCAAATGTCGATAGGATCCAGCGTGCCCGTCTGCTGAATCACGAAACAGATGCCTAACGGCACGATGATTTGCGAGACGATCGAGATGAAAAGCGGACTCTTTGTATCTCCAGTCCCCTGCAGGCCGCCTGTGTATGTCAGTGCAGCCGCGATCAATAACCCAGAAACGCTGAGGACACGCAGGAGTTGCACGCCGATCTCGACGACGCTCGGTTCGTTCATGCCGAAGATCGCAAGCAGTTGACGCGGGAAGAAGAGAAAGAAGAAGCCGATGACGGCCGCTCCCGTTAGGCCGAAGCGCGCCGCGATGTGCACTGCCTTGTACGCTCGGTCCGCATGGCCAGCGCCGAGGTTCTGGCCCGCGACAGCTGCCGCAGCACCCATGAGTCCGACGGACGTCCACGTGATCAGGGAGAAGAGCTGCGAATACGAGACTGCAAACGCGGCCTGTGCTGCTGCGCTCTGCGCCAAAGATCCGATGAACGCGAGCATGAACACACCACCGATGTTCATCGCGATTCCCTGAATCCCGGTGGGAAGGCCGAATCGGAACAGCGATTTGATGATGCTCCAATCCGGCTTGTAGCCGTGGTGCCGGGGGAACCTAACGACCCAACCACCGCTCCAAAGCTTCCACATCGCGTACAACGCCACACTCCACGACGCGATCGCTGTTCCGATCGCCGAACCCGCTGTGCCGAACGCCGGGATCGGACCGAGTCCACGGATGAATACGATGTTCAGCACGAGATTGAGCGCCGTCATCACGATGCCGAGGATCATCGGTGTGCGCGCATCGCCAGCGGAGCGGAGCGCGCCACTGAGCATGAAAAAGATCAACATGCCGCTACTGAACACGAACATGATGCGCAGGAACGGCAACGCTTCGGCCTTCACTTCCGGCGCCGCGTTCACGAGGTCGAGGATCAACGGCGACATGAGGTTGCCTACCGTTGCCATAACGCCTAACGAGAGAAAGATGGCCGTGAGAAAGGCCTGATACACGACGCGATCGACTTTTTCCTCGTCACCAGCACCGGCAAAGCGCGCTACGAGAACGCTCATCCCCGTAAACAGCGATGAGATGAACACAAAAACGACAGCGAGGATCTGCCAACTGACGCCGATCGCTGCGTTCGCTTTGAATCCCACGAGGTGACCGACCATCACATGATCGACGATCCCCTGAACGCCGCCGATGATGTTTGTCAGCATCGTGGGCCAGGCAATCTTCCAAACCGCTTGTTGTAGCGGTCCTTCCACGATCGAGCGATCGTAACGTCGCTTATCGAGTTGCGACGGAGACGCGGCGGCTTCGCGCGTCGCGGTCGCGGCCGAGGTCGCGGCCGGAGCGGAAACGTCAGTCATTGGCCTTCAAGCATACTCCGCGTGCATCGCATACGCAGTACGGCGTGGCCGTCTGTTGCATCACTCGGTGACCGCCAGGCGCGATTAAAGGTCCGAAATCGGCACGCAGCTCTACTCCTCGCGCCCGATCCTCTGAACAAACGCGAGCGGAACACCCGCTCCTTTCACCGGAGGAGTAATGCGACAAATCCCGTGCGCCATTCTGTTTGCTGTTGTGTGCGGCTGCAGCCACGACACGCGAATGACACGACCGTCAGACGTAAGAGAAACGCGCGAGAGCCTCGTGTCGGCCGTAGCACCGCAATACGCCGTCGATAAAATCTTGGCCTCGCTAGGCGGAACGATCAGCGTCGGTCGCAGCATCACAAATGGCGGCTCCGTGGCCGGCTTCTCTTTCAAACAGGGGAATACGGTTCGCCATGCCGCGTTATGGCGGCGCGGCGTCATCAGCGACCTCGGCGCGCTTGGAGGGGACGCTGTCAACAGTAGTGTGGTGTGGCCGGGCCAGAATGAACGCGGAATGGTCGTTGGCATCTCGCAAACGGCAATCAAAGACACACTGGGTGAAACGTGGAGCTGTGCTGCGTTCATCACGTTTACCGGCTTTACATGTGTGGGGTTCGTTTGGGAAAACGGTGTAATGAAAGCGCTGCCAACGCTTGGCGGAGACAATGGTTTCGCAACCGGAGTGAACAACCGTGGTCAAATCGTGGGATGGGCGGAGACGCGTGTGCTGGATCCCACATGCAACGCACCGCAGAGGCTGCAGTTTCGCGCCGTCCTGTGGGAGCCGAATAAGGCGCTGACGCGCGAGCTGCCTCCCCTCCCCGGTGATTCGACGTCGGCAGCGACCGCTATCAACGAACGTGGCCAGGTGGTCGGGATCTCGGGAAGGTGCGACGTTGCGGTCGGGCGATTCAGCGCACTGAGCTCCGTGATGTGGGAAGACGGCAAGCCGACGGAGATTCCCAACCTCGGTGGCGATGCGTGGCACACGCCGATGGCGATCAATAACCGAGGTGATGTGGTCGGTTTCTCGAATCCACCTGGCGACAAGGACGGGAGCTTTCAGGCCCACGCGTTCCTGTGGACGCAGGATGCTGGAATCCGCGACCTGGGAACACTCCCAGGCGATACGACAAGTCAAGCGTTAGGCATCAACTCGCGGCGGCAGGTTGTCGGCGTCTCGACGAGCAAAACGGGGGTGAACCGGGCGTTTCTGTGGCAGGATGGCGTGATGTACAACCTGAACAAGATTGTGCAGGCGGGGTTTGCCGACAGCCTCATTACCGCGCAGGATATCAACGATGCCGGGAAGATTACCGGGCGTCTTTTCGAGAAGAGCACAGGAAAGACACTGCCGTTTGTCGCGGCTCCACGTTAGGCAAATTCCGCAACAGCATTTACCACAGAGGACACACAGAGATGAGTGTTAACACTTCTTGTAGTTCGTGCTGATGACAGTCCTGCTCTCTGTGCTCTCTGTGCCCTCTGTGGTAGAAGCTCTAACAATGATCTATCGACTTACCATCGCAAGGATGTTCCCGTCGGGGTCTTTGAACCACGCGGCCTTCATGTCGCCTGACACGTGGATGTCCCCTTTGACGGTTGTATTGGGCATGTCGTTGTAGTGCTCAAAGGAGATGCCTTTGTCCTTAAGAACCTGCACTTCGCGCTCGATATCGCTGCCCACTCCCCACGTGGCTGCAGTCGCCTTGTTTGTGCCGGCGAATTGCGATCGATAGACCAGCACGCGCGAGCGTCCGGCTTCAAACACGACCGCTTCGCCGTCCTCGGTGTCAACGGGCGTTAGGCCGAGCGTCTCTTGATAGAATTTTTTGGCCTTTGCCAGGTCCTTCACCGGAATCGTTGCCGCGACGTCTTTGGCTGCGAGCATGCAAACCTCCCAGGTTTTTTCGTTGAACAGATGAACCTACCAGCGCCGGGCCGTATTGCGAGCGCACTCGGCGGCGTGGACGTGTGAGTCCCAGCGGCTAGCTTCTGGCCGCATGAAGCGATCCCGTATCTGGGTCATTCTTGCCGCAATTTTCCTGCTATCGCTGCCTCTGCTGTTTGCGCTGCCGCCGTGGCTCGACGCGAATACGAATGCAATCATTCCCGGTAAGCTCATCGATGTGAGCGCCGCATCGAAGGCTCTGCACGGCACGTTACGCGTGGTCGATCTGCACGACGACCTCTTGTTATGGAATAGAGATCCACTGGCGGAGCACGCGCGTGGTCATAGCGACGTGCGGCGACTGCTCAAAGGGCGCACTGCTGTACAAGTGTTCTCGGCCGTCACGAAATCGCCGCGCGGTCTCAACTACGACTCGAACACGGGTGAGAGTGACACCATCACGCTGCTGGCGCTGCTACAGCGCTGGCCGCCGCGAACCTGGGGGAGCCGCCTCCAGCGGGCACTGTACCAGGCGCAACGGCTGCATAACGCTGCGCGCCGATCGCAAGGTGCACTGACTGTCATTACGTCGGCGCGAGAGCTCAACGCCTTTCTTGGTGCGCCTAACGCCGGATCGACGGCCCTCGCTGGTCTTCTCGCGATCGAAGGATTGCACGCACTCGACGGTCAGCTCGCGAATGTGGATACTCTGTACGCAGCGGGCTAGCGGATGATGGGCCTGACGCACTTCTTTGACAATGACGTCGGAGCGTCTGCGCACGGTATGAGTAAAGCAGGGCTCACTGTGCTTGGTCGTGCCGTCGTTAGGCGCATGCAGGAGCTGCGCATCATCGTCGATCTGGCGCATCTGGCCCCCGCCGGCATCGACGAGGTCTTACGCATAGCGACGCAACCGGTTGTCGTGTCACATACTGGCGTGCAGGCGACGTGTCCAGGCCCGCGCAACTTGACTGACGATCAGATCCGGCGTATCGCAGCCAACGGCGGCCTGATCGGCGTCGGCTATTGGGATGGCGCGGTGTGCGAGGTCGGCGCTCGGTCGACGGCACGCGCCATCCGTCATATCGCCGCAATAGTGGGCGTGCGGCATGTCGCGTTAGGCTCGGACTTTGATGGGGCGACGAAGGTCCCGTTCGACGCCGCGCACCTGGAGCAAATGACCCAGGGGCTGCACCACGAAGGCTTCACTGACGTTGAAATTCGCGACATTATGGGTGGCAACGCGATTCGCTTCCTGCGCAGCAATCTTCCGCAGCAATGATCCACACAAGACTTGGTAGCACCGGGACGAAGGTCTCACGTCTCTGCCTCGGCACGATGACCTATGGCTCCAAGAAGTGGCGCGATTGGGTGCTGGAGGAGCCGGAAAGCATGCCGTTCTTCGAACGCGCGCTGGCTCTGGGAGTGAACTTTTTCGACACCGCGGACACGTATTCGCGCGGCGTGAGCGAACAGATCGTTGGGAACGCAATGCGCCAGCTCAATGTGGCGCGCGAATCAGTGGTGATCGCAAGCAAGGTCGCGCTGCCAATGGGCGATGGGCCTAACGACAAAGGACTGTCACGCAAGCGCATCCTGGCCGGCATCGATGCCTCGCTCAAGCGCCTGCAAATGGAGTACGTCGATCTGTATCAGATCCACCGCTTCGACTACGAGACGCCGATCGAAGAAACGCTGGAGGCGCTGAACGATGTCGTTAGGTCAGGGAAGGCGCGCTACATCGGCGCATCGAGCATGTACGCCTGGCAGTTCGCCCGCATGCGCGGGATGCAGCGCGAGCGCGGCTGGTCGCAATGCGTCACTATGCAGAATCACTACAACCTCATGTATCGCGAAGAGGAGCGAGAGATGATTCCGCTCTGTCTTGCCGAGGGGGTGGGGCTGCTGCCGTGGAGTCCGCTGGGGCGCGGCTTTCTCACGGGGTCCCGCAAGCGTGGCGCACGCGATGCAAGCCCGCGCGAGAAAGGAGACGTGTACGCGCATGACTTGTACTATCGTGACGAGGACTACGACGTCGTTGACGCGGTTGTTGCTGTTGCCAGGAAGCGAGGCGTCCCACCGGCGCAAATCGCGCTCGCGTGGCTGTACAGTCGACCAGGGGTCACCGCGCCGATCATCGGCGCGAGCAAGGTGCAGCACTTGGACGACGCGGTCGCTGCGCTCAGCATCGAGTTGACGGCTGTCGAGCGCGCTCGACTCGAACAACCGTACCGACTGCATCCGATCCTGGGGCACAACTAGTGCGTTAGACTGTGTGACGTCAGTGGGTTGGACCTTTCGACGTGTCCAACAAGCAGATGCGTATCCGGCGCGTTTTCTTCTCGGTTGTGCCCTTGGTCGCGGCGTGCGGTGTGTCGACAATTCCCGCCGCGGGCGATCTGCTTGGCGTCTGGGGCGGAACGCACATCGCGCTCGACGTCGCTCCGAACGAGACTGCAGTAGAGCTGGATTGCGCGCACGGGACGATTCACGTGCCGCTGACTCTCGATGCCTCAGGTCGTTTCGACGTGCTGGGCGAGTTCGTGCGCGAGCGTGGCGGGCCGGTTCGCGAGAGCGAGCCGCTGGACAAGTTCCCGGTGCGCTACCGCGGTGTTGTCGACGGCAATCGCATGCAGCTCACGATCGAGCGGGTCGACTCGGCGCAGACGTTAGGGAGCTTCTCGCTGCGGCAGGGGGATCACGGCACGGTCTTCAAGTGCCTGTAGCCGGCGCCGCCTCCTTGGGCCGCAGCACCAGCGCCATCAGTATCATATAAACCAGCTGAAAGCTCGCGTCGATCAACCAAAGCGACAGCGGCAATAACGCGAAGAGGACACTCGTTAGGCCAGTCGTCGCGGCGAAGCCGAGCCAGCACAAAACAGCCAACCGGATCGCTGATCCCGCGTCGGTAGCAGCCAACCTGTAGAGTAGAAAGCGCAGCACGAGCGCCATGACGAGGTAGGTCATGAATGCGACGAGATACAGTCGTAGCATCTGATCGCGCATCAAGGCGCGGTCGGCATCGTCGTAGCCGTGCGCGCGCTCCCACGCCGGGAGCAAGAAAAAGGGGGCGTACCAGATGGCGCCAACGAGCAGCGGAACGAGAGCGGCCAGCGCGACTGTGAGAACCGGGCGACGCATGTGCGACGAGCCTCCGTGGATGGGCTCGTTAGGCGCCCTGCTCTAATCGCCGAGGAGCCTTGACGCGCTAAAGTTGCTGCGTCGTTCCCGGCGCGCTAGCGCCCCGACACGCGCTCTACTGCCGGCCCGCCCAGATGTTCGTGAAAACGGCGATCACACCCCTCGACGAGCCGAACCGGATGAACGCTTCGTTTCCCGGGATCACCACAACGGATTCGATCTCTGATGTCGGGAACCAGCCGTCGGTTCCCACGAACATTCCATCGAGGTAGACGGGTGCGCAGCCACGCTGGCGCAGCTGAAAGCATGTGCCGCCGCTGGGGGTCCGAGTGATCGTCAAGCTCGGCGGGTGGTTCCAGCGCAACACATCTTCGAGCGTAGACGCGAATGGTCGGATTTTGTCGATCTCCTCGGGCGTGATGACGTTGGAGCTGCTCAGCGCCTTGATGTTCACGCCGAAGCGAAAGCTGATCTCGCGATTCACAACCACTTCAACTGGTTTGAGCACTCGTGCGCCGAGGACAAAGACTGTGTCGGTGCGGACCTCACCGTCTGCAAGGCGGATAGGGTCGGTTGTCTCTGCAAAGAAGCCCAAGCGGCGAACATTCAGGACATATCGACCTGGACGATCGGCTTTGACGTGAAAGCGGCCGCCGGCGTCGCTACGCGCGGTGTCGATCATCGCACCGCGGGTGGTGGTGAGCCAGACCCGCGCGCCGGCTACGGGGACACCGGCGTCGCTGGCGATCAGTGTGCCGGCGATGCTCTGGCCGGAGGACAAATTCGGAAGCAGAGTCGCGATCGCGGCTACGCCAAACAGCGTTGCGCGGATACTCATTGGTCACCCCTCCTCGACGCCGCGGGCGTCGCAGTCCACCAGTAGACGGGTCTACCCGCTTCGTCGGAACACGTTCCTGACGTTGCAGTCCCGCGAGCCAACGAAAGTCGTTGCCGCCGGCCATTGTCATGCGCACGCCAGGAACGCCTTCCAGCAACTGCGTCGCTCTATATGACCTGCGTAGCTCGATCTCTTCCGGCGTTATGAAGTAGCCGGCGACGACGCCGGTTTCGCGCTGCAGGAGACGGCGATAGAAACCGTGGTTGTCGAGCGATCGGACGCGGTTCTGCGTCAGGACCTGCTGAGGCGCAAGCGTCTGTGGAAGACGCGCGAGAGCAATCTCTATGGTCGTGTCTTGAGCGACCGCGACGCTGATAGCGCGCTCCCCGTATCCAAGTCGTCTCACGCTCAGCCTAACGATGCGCCCGCTGTCCGCCGTTACGCTGAAGCGTCCCGAATCATCTGCCACGATCGGCGGTTTGTTATCCACCGAGACGTTGCTGTACGCGACCCTGGCGCCTATGGAATCGACGACGGTTGCGCGAATGACGCGCGCCGGGCCGCGCTGCGCCGCGAGCGTGGCAGGAACAATCGATGTGAAGCAAGCGCGCCAATGATCTGGCGTAACGCGCCGCGCACTCCTAGGCTATCACGAATCATCGTCAGGCTGTGAACATGATCAAGCGACTTACATTCTGCGCCGCGTTCGCTGCACCGCTAGCCCTTGGTGCGCAACAGGCGGACGTCATTTTCACGAACGCCCGTTTTTGGACCGGCGATTCCGCACGCCCGCGCGCCGAAGCGATCGCCATCCTGGGCGAGCGCATCCTCGCGGTGGGCTCGCGCAACGACGTGTTTGCCATGCGCGGTCCCAAGACCGTCGTGCGCGACCTCGGCGGCAAGTTCGTCGCGCCGGGGTTTATCGACAACCACACGCATTTTGGCCAGGCTGGCGCCCTGCTGACCGGAGTCAACCTGCTCGACGTGGCAGAAGCGACACAGCTCGTTAGGCGCGTCCGCGAGGCGCGCGACCGGCTGCCGCGTGGCGCGTGGATCGTGGGCGGTGAGTGGGGCGCGTACGAGGCGTTTGCGCAAGGCGGGACTGGAACGCCGGCCAGCAACACACCGGCCAAGCCAGCGTTCGCGCCGCAGCGATCGCTGATCGACTCGATCACGCCAGAGAGCCCGGCCCTCCTCAGCAAATGGGACCGCAGCACGTACCTCGCCAATGGACGAGCGCTAGCCGCCGCGGGGGCGACGTGCGCCTGGGAAGGCGTTGAATGCGAGAATGGCGCGGCAACGGGACGCCTAACGCCGGCGGCCGCGGAGCGTGTCCGCGCGGTGATCCCGCCGAAACCGCTGGAGCAGCGACTGATCGAGTCGCGCACTGCCCTGCGCCACCTGAACGAGCTGGGTGTCACAACGATCCACGACAACACGTCGCCGGAACAGTTCGAGGTGTATCAGGAGCTCAAACGCCGCGGCGAGCTGACGGTGCGCATCTATGGCCGCCCAACACTCGACAAGTGGGACGAGCTGCGCGCTGTCGGCGTGCGGCATGGCTTCGGCGACGACTGGATCAGGGTCGGCGGACTCAAAGGGTTCGTCGACGGTATCATGGGCAATTCGTCGGCTCGCTTCTACGAGCCCTACATAACGAGTGGAAAGTTGGGTGACTGGCGGCCGATGATGGAGCCGGCGGGTAACATGCTGAAGCTTCTCTTCGGTGCCGATTCATCGGGGCACTGGCCGCAGATTCACGCGATTGGCGATCACGCGGTCGATACGCTGCTCACGATGATGGAAACCGTGATGCGCACGAACGGCCCGAAGGAGCGACGCTGGCGCGTGATTCACACGCAAGTCATCCGCGGACCGGAGGTCGCGCAACGCATGGCACGGCTCGGCCTGATCGCGGAAGTCCAGCCTTACCACGCGATCGATGACATGCGCTGGATGGAGCCGCGCATCGGCCAGCGGGCGCGCTGGGCCTACGCATTCAAGACGCTGCAGAACGCGGGCGTGAAGCTGTCGTTCGGGAGCGACTGGCCCGGAACGAATGCGGCCTGGTACACGGCAAGTCCACTCACAGGGATGTACGCAGCGGTCACGCGACAAACGTTAGGCGGCGAGCCAGAAGCGGGGTGGTTCCCTGAAGAGCGCGTCGATCTGGAAACCGCAATGCGCGCCTACACAGTGAACAACGCGTGGGTAGCTGGCGAAGAGAACGTGAAGGGGCGCCTCGCTCCAGGCTATTTGGCCGATCTTGCCGTAGTAGACCGCGATCCGTTCAGCGTGCCGCCGAGCGCGCTCAAGGATCTGCGAGTGGTCCTAACGATGGTCGGTGGCCGGATCGTGCACGACGTTGCCGAGAACACAGTCCCGTAGTTGGTATCCAACTGACGTGCCTAACTACGCCTTCTTGCGCAGCTCGATACGGCCATTTCCCGAGCTCATGCGCACACGACGGCCACCGCTGCCGATCGTCCCGCGTACATGTCCCTCGCGGAAGCGCCCCTGCAGCGTCATCGGGAAGTCGGTTACGAAGTGTCCGTTCCCGGTATCCGCGCTCAGGTCCCCATTGAAGCCGTCTGGAACCGTTACGCGCACGGAGCCGTTCCCCGTCGTGAACTCCATATCGCCGTCAAGTCGCAACTCGGCCATCTCGACTTCGATATCCCCGTTGCCGCTCGACGCAGTCACGGGACCGCGAGTCGCGCGCACGCTGATATCGCCGTTGCCGCTCGACACTTGCACCGGACCAGTCGCCCGATCGATGAAGACTTCACCGTTGCCTGACGAGGCTTCAACCTCACCGGAGACGTTGGTGATGCGCATGCGACCGTTGCCGGTGGAGATGTGCGCCTCGCCGCCAACGCCGTCGACACTCACTTCACCGTTGCCCGTACCGGCACGCACTCGCACGCCACGCGGCACGTTGACTGTCACGTCGACGCGCAGTGAGCGGTTGCGCCAGAAGCGCCCGGAACGATTGCCGCTGCGTACACCGCGATCGCTGCACTCATCGTCCTCGGTGAAGAGCGCGCAGATCGTTAGGCCATCGCTCGAGCGGATGACCTGAAAGGCGATGTCCTCATAGTCGGCGTTGCGAACGTCCTTCTCGCCGCGGAAAGTCACTCGATCGTTGGACGACGGATGGATGGTGAGCTTGCCGTTAGGCGTGAAGACGCGCAGCGTCCCGCCGGACGCAATCGTCTCGGAAATCGAGAAGACCCGCTCACCGCGCCCGACCAGCTCTTGCGCGCCAAGGTAGGTCGTGGGAAGGAGCAGTGTGGCGATGACAGGGGCTAGGCGCATAGGACTCTCTGGACTCGTAGGCTTCGACCTACGGTATGACAGTCTGACGGGTGTCAGGGATTGAACTGACCTCAGCTCTAGAGGAGGATCAAGCCCCTTCGGACCCCCACAGCCACGGCCTCGGCGCGACTATCGGCCCCGAGCTTGGCAAAAAGTGATTGCACGTGGGTCTTTACAGTATGCGCCGAGATAGTCAGCCGCGCCGCGATCGCCTTGTTCGCGAGGCCGTCTGCGAGCATGGCGAGGATCTCCGCCTCGCGCGGAGTGAGTGGCTCCGCCGTCGCCGGCGACAGGGGGTGTGTGCTGCGGGAGGGGGCGCGAAGCGTCGAGTACTGTTGCCGCGTGACAGTCATGAGGCGCACCCCAGCAGCCTGCACCGCGGCGAGCAGCTCCGCACCCGTCACATCGCGTTGGAGGATCGCATAGACGCCATTGGCCAGCGCGCTGTTGGTCCAGGCAGTAGGCGCGTTGTCGACCAAGACAACGAGTGCTGCTGTGCGATGCTCGAGGTCGGCGGTCAGCTCGAGCGGCAAGGATATCTCCTGCGTTGCGCGGAGCGCGACGACGATGACATCAACGTCGTGCGTTGCGACGACGGTCTCCACATCTCGCGCGTGTTCTGTAGCATGCACGACCGTAACGGACGGCGCGTCGCTGAGCAGCGCGACAAGCCCGGCCCGTTCCACGGCCGATTCAGCTGCGACGGCAACGCGTGTCGTTAGGCGGCCCACATTTGCGTCGCCCACGCCGATCGCCCGACGGTCGAGTTGAGAAACTTGGCGACGACGTCGACGGGGATCGCAGCGCCAAGACCGGAGACGATCATCGCATTGATGCCGACGAGTCTTCCAGAAGCGTCCACGAGGGGACCGCCGGAATTGCCGGGCGCCAGCTGTATATCGGCCGCGATCCAGCTCGCCGCACCGGATTTGTCACGCACGACGTGATGGACGATGCCTAACGCGAGAGCGTTCGCGACACCAAGCGGATGGCCAAACGCGAGCACGAGCGAACCTGCGCGCAACGCGGCGGCCTCACCGAGCGGCGCAGGTTGCAGTCCGCGAGCCGGCACCACGATCGCCGCGAGGTCTGCCTTGGGATCGCGCGCGATGACCTCGCCCTCGAGTTGATCGCCGGTTGCCAGCGTCACGTTGTACGTACCGCGCGTGGCGACGTGCGCGTTTGTCACGATGAGACCATCAGGATGCCAAACGACACCAGTTCCCGCGTGAGCGCTACGGCGACTCCCCGCGCTGAGAGCGACGGTGAATGAGCGGACGAGCTACGCCAGCGACGACATTTCGTGCGCGAGCATGTCCCCGGGAAAGTCACGCTGTATGCGAGCTGACATTAGCGCCTCCCGCGCCGAGCTTCGCGAGGCTCCGATGGCCGCTCGCCGACAGTGACGTGCAGCTTCTCATGCCGGCCAGCGCGAATCACGCCGACTTCGATGGCTGCCCCGACGCGATCACCAGAGAGAACTGCCAGCAGCTCGCCCGGATCTTCGATCGCTTCGCCGTCGAAGCTGATGACGACATCGCCGAGCAAGATGCCAGCCTTGTTGGCCGGACCGCCGGCATCGACACTCACCACCATGAGGCCGACCTCCTGGGAAAGGCCGATTGTCTTCACGAGGTCGTCCGGAATACGCACCGGCTGACCGGCGATACCGATGTAGCCGCGTCGCACCCGTCCGGTCGACTTGAGTTGATCGGTGACGCGGGTGATTGTCGCCGCGGGAATCGTTAGGGCCGCGGAACGCGACAGCGCCGACGTATTGACGCCGAGAACGCGTCCGCCGCCGTCGACGAGGGGCCCACCGGAGAAGCCGTCGTAGATGCTGAGATCGAGGCGCACAAACTTGTCGATGCGGCCGCCCTGCCACGTGCGCCACTCGCCGCCGAGCGCGCTGACGATGCCTAGCGCGGCGGTGATGGCGGGACCGGGTCTGCCTAACGCGAGAACGAGCTGCCCGACGCGCAGCGAATCACCGGCATCGATGGTTGCAGCATTGGCCGTTGCATCGAAGCGCAGGATGGCGATGTCGGTTGCCGGATCGCGCCCACCGAGTGTCGCCGGAACCTTCTCACCGCTGGCCAGCGTGACGTTGATGTCCTCCTCTCGCTGGAGCGTGTGACTCGCGGTGACGATCACGCCAGGGCTCCAGATTACTCCACTCGATGGAATGCGCCGCCGTGCATGGATCGCGACGACCGACGCGCCCACGCGCTCAACGGCTCCAGCTAGATCGGCAGATAAGGTTTCGAGCACAGTACCGGATCCAGACATTCGAACTCCCAGCTTGTTGTACACGCGATGCGCGGCATCGTCGCCGGGCGGCCTGCACGTTGCCGATTGGCGCTGGGCATCACCATCGCATGTTTGGGTGAGGGAAGTCCGGCTCACGTACTCCATTTGGGTGAGGTCAACTGCTTCGCCGCGAATCTACGCGGACTGCAACAGCGATTCTCGCGGCGACTACAACAGCGAAAGCTCTTGGTCATGGCGCGAGAAAACGAAACGCGGCTCGCACTGCTGTGGTCCGCTGTGGCAGGACCGACTGTCGGAGTGACAAAGGGGCGCGAGAGCTGAGCCCCCGCGCCCCTAGGACCTAGAAGAGCTAAAGACTAGTTGCTCGGCGGTGGCGGCCTCCGACCCCGCACCGCCTCGCGCGCCTTCGTAACGATGGCTTCAGCCTTTGGCTTCTGCTCCGCGGTGAGCAAAGCCAGTGCAGCCTGATACGCTTCCTCGTCGTTCTTACGTGCCTCGGCCATGATCTCGCGCATCGCGTCCATGCCGCTGCCCGACTCGCGCGCGGCGCGGGCCTTTTCAATGATTGGCGCGTTCTTGGCTTCGGCTGCCGTGCGGATCTCCTCGATCTTGCTGACCTGCTCTGCGGTAAGGGGGATCGAGTCTTTGTTCTCGAGAAGGATGGCGACTGAGGCGCGCATCATACCGCGCCCGCTGCCGCCCCCCGCGGGTGGGCCCTGGGCAATGGCAGCGCTGGCGCTGCCTAGGATAGCGGCGGCGGCCAGAACGAATGTGCTCTTTCTGAACATTTGATCTCCTGCAAGAGGATATAGTGACGGGGTTTTACGCCCTAGCCCCCGCGAACGTTCACTAAATGAGAGCAGGCTCAGCGATTGGTGGGAATCCCCCGGCGAAAAGCGTAGACAAGAGAATAGCGCCTCGTTAGGCAGCTACCTCATCCCATGGCAGCTCGTCTCTGGCTGTCGCTCGCGGGCCAGTGGCCGTATTGCGCCCGCGCAATCGACGGGTAGGTTGACTCGGCAGGCGGCCGGATCGGCGTCATTTCACCCCCAGGGGAACCTCGATGACACGTGGACTCATTCTCGCGGGCGGCAGCGCTGCACTGGTACTCGTCGGCCTGTGGCTTGGCCAACGGCACCTAACGATGAGTCCGGGTATGGTTGTCGTCACGTTGTTAGTGGCTGGCGCGATTGGTGGGGTCATCGGGTGGATGCTTCGGCTGTTGGCTGAAGGTGACCGGCTCACGGCGCTCGAACACAGATGGAAAGATCGGCTCGCGGCAATGCAGTGCGAACTTGGGCATATCACTTCGCGGGCGACCACCCTCACAGCTGATGCTCGTGCCAAAGATGATCAGGTCATCGAGCGGGATCGCACGATCGCTGCCTTAACGATCGAAGCAAGCAAGATCGACGCACTGCACGGGATCTTGCGTGACAAGGACCGTCTGATCAACGATCTGGATGAGCGCATCAGTGGCCTAACGCTGGCTTTAGACGATCGCACAACGGCGTTGGGGCAGCGTGAGGCGGATCTCGCACACGCGACCGAACGACATGTCACACTCGAACACGAGATCGGAAGCCTCAAGTCAGAGCTGTCGGCCATGGTGCCGAGATCGCAGGTCGATTCGATTGCCGCGAAACACAGCGAGGTGCAGAGCTCGAGCGGCGAGGAGGTCTCCAAGCTCAAGCGTCAGTTAGTTGCGCGCGACCAGTCACTCAAGGACGCCGCGGCGAAGATCGCAACGCTCGAAGCGAAGGCTGCCGAGCTGCCGACTCTGCGCGCCCGCCTCACGGAAGCAGAAACGCACGCGTCCGAAATCGCTCATCGCATCGAAGAGCTGGAGCGCGAGGTCGCTGCGCGCGTGCCCGAGGCGGACTATCACGAGGCCAAGACACAAATCGCCGAGCTGCGAGGCGCGACGAGCCAGCTCGCCGACGTGGAGATTCAGCTCCTTTCGACAGGAGAACACGCATCGGAGCTGTCGCAGCGTGTTCATGAGCTGGAGGAGCGGCTGCGAGAGATGGTGCCGCGATCGGAGTATGAAGCACTTAGCGCGAACCTGCGCGAGCTGCAATCGCGCAACGACGATCGTCCTGCACCGCCGCACGACAGGTTCGAGGCGCGTTGATGTCGTACGCCATTCGCGGCGGCCGGATCGCACTGGTCGGCGCTGTGGCGCTTGGAGCAGCCGGCGCGCAGGAGACGCCGACGCAACGCGACGCCGCGCGCGACGTGGTGGCGAAGATGGCGGCACTGCAGCGCGACATCGATCCTGCAGCGTGGGCTACGAAGCTCACAGCGCCTAACGCGGCACGCGACGCCGTCGCCGCGCGGGCCAGGGAGCTCATGGACAAAGAGCTGCTTGCGATGAGTGATGATATCACTCGGCATCCGGAGATCGGCTTCAAGGAGACACGCTCCGTCAGGATCCTCAGCGACTATCTCAAGGCACACGATTTCGATGTCACGCCGGGCGTGGCAGGTCTGGAGACTGCATTCGTCGCGCGCTACAAACGCAACAACGGCAGGCCCGTACTCGGCGTGATCGTGGAGTACGACGCGCTACGTGGTACAGAGCGCGACTTTCACGGCGATCAGCATTCGGCGCAGGGCCCTGTGGGGCTCGCGGCCGCCATCGCGATGGCGGAATACCTAACGAGAACCGGTACAGCCGGCAGCGTGATTGTGTACGGTGCGCCTGCCGAAGAGATGATGCCGCCGGTGCCCAAAACTGTCATGCACGAAGCGGGAGTCTTCAAAGAGGCAGACGTGTTGGTGCGATCGCACTCGTCGACGTCGACGCAACGCCCTGCGCCTGGCTTTGGCACGTGTTGTCTCAATATCGACGGCGTGAAATACATCTTCACCGGCTATCCGGCGCATCAGATGACGCCGTGGGACGGGCGCAACGCGCTCAGTGCCCTACGGCTGTTCTTCAACAACATTGATGCGCTGCGCGGCACGCTGCGTCCGGAGACGCGGATTCAAGGGATCATCACTGAGGGCGGAAAAGCGCCTAACGTGGTACCTGACCGCGCGGTGGGTGATTTCTATGTACGCTATCCGGACGCCGAGTATCTGAGGCAGGTGCGGCAGCTGGTGGATGATGCCGCGCGCGGTGCCGCCGCCGCGACAGGCACCAAAGTTAGGATCGAGCACTACGGGAGCATGCGCGACGGGATCTCGCTGGCTGCGTTAAACGATGTGGCGTTTGCGTATCTCAAGAAATTCGGCGCCAGCAAAGTGCAGGATGTGCCACAGAAGCCGCAGGGTTATGAGGAGACCGGCTCTGTCTCCTCGGCGATTCCCGGCGTGGGCTTCTCGGCACATAGCGCGGATGGCGGTTTTCACACATATCAAATGGAAGCCGACGCGTTAGGCGCGATTGGGCACCGCGGCTTTGTAGCCGACGCGCAAGGCATGGCGGCGCTATTGTACGACTTCGCGACACGAGCCGATTATCGCGCGGCGGTCAAGAAGGAATTCGACACGCTGAAAGCCTTGTACGCGGAGTATCAGACTGCCCTGCAAGCAGCATACAGGGTTCCTGTCGTGCCGTAAGATCAACAAGCGACAGCTCAGATTCGCGCCAGTTCAGATGCTCAAGTAGATAAGCGCGCGGTTATGTCGCGCGTACGGCACCCAGCTGCTGTAACACTTCCAAATACTGCGGATCAGAGCGCAGCGGATCGAACAGCGGATCGAAGAAATTCTCAGCGAGCAGCTCGTCACGCTCGTCGATTCCTCGCCTTATCCACGCGAGTGCGTCGTGCAACTGGCCCAGACCAGTGAACGCCACGGCGAAAGCAAAAGGGGGCACGCGATCGACGCGTGCACGAGTCTGCAGCTCCGCGAGCAGCGCATGAGCGGCAGTCGGATCGCCGGCCCGCGCTAACGCATAGATGAGCGCTGCGTGCGTGAAGGCGTAAAACCCGCCCAGGTCGAGCGACTGCCGCAGCGCCCTGCTAGCGTCGCCATACTGGCCCGCAGTTATGCGGATCAGACCGCGAATGAAATGCGCGTGGGCATAGTTGGGATCGAGCTGTAGGACTTGATCAATCTGCGCCATCGCGTCGCCTGTTCTCCGAACGAGGTGCAACATCCACGCGAGCTCGGCACCGGTGATCCGCGAGACCGGATCGAGTTCGCGGGCACGTTGCATCTCACGCAGCCCTTCTTCGAGTCGTCCGCGGCCGACGAGAAAATCAGCGTACCAGTGATGTGCCGTTGAATAGGTCGCGTCACACGCGATCGCCTTGTGAAAATTCGCCTCCGCTCGGGGCCAGTCCCATTCGTAGAGCATGGTGCCGTACGCGAGCGATGTGTGCGCCTCCGCGAGCGTGGGATCGAGCGCCAGCGCTCGCAACGCGGCTTCCCTCGCGTTAGGCCAGGCTTCCGAAGGCGAGACGCCGGTGTACATCGGTAGCGCGAGCGAAGCATCAGCCAGGCCTGCGTGCGCGCGCGCGAATGTTGGGTCGCGAGTGACAGCCTCTTTGAAGTAGCGCACCGCTTCGGCGATTGTCGTTTCGGTCCGTTGGTTCCAGGCAAAGCGCCCCTTCAGATAGAGCTCGAGCGCGCGCAAATCCTGCGTTTGCACTGCCTTGGTAGTGACGTCCGCGCTTACCAGCTGTACTTCCAGAGCAGCCGCAATGGCGCGCGCGATTTCATCCTGAAGCTCAAAGACATCGCCGAGGTCACGATCGAATCGTTCGGACCAACGCTCGTAGCCATCCTTCGCGTCGACGAGACGAGCTGCAATGCGTAAACGGTTCCCAGCGCGACGTACGCTACCCTCGAGCACCGCACTCACTCCGAGGCGCTGCGCGATCGTACGGGCATCGAGTCCTTGTCCCTTGAAGGCGAAACTCGACGTACGCGCTGTCACGCGAAGGGCTTTGAGCCTCGTGAGCACGTAAATCAATTCTTCGGTCATCCCGTCAGAGAAGTATTCGTCGGCAGGGTCTGCACTGAGGTTACTGAAGGGGAGCACGGCGATGCTGGCACGCGACTCAGCATTGGGCGCTTGTTGCGCTCCGATGTGCATTGCCTCGGAGCGTAGTGACCAACTCCGCGGCGCTTGCGGGCCGCTGGGCAGGGTCTTCGCGAGACATCGCCTAACGACATCTGAGAGAGACGGCGGAACGCCGGAAGCGCGAGTCTCCACCGGAGGAGGAGTTTCCACGAGCTGTGCGCTGATAAGCTCGTGCGCTGTGCGTTTGTCGGCGAAAGGGTGCATACCTGCAAGCAGCTCGTACGCGAGCATACCCCAGGCGTAAAGGTCTGCTCGGTGATCGACCGCCGGATCGCCTGCCGCTTGCTCCGGTGACATGTACGCCGGTGTACCTAACGCGCTTCCGGCGTGGGTGAGAGTTCCGTCTCGCGGCTGCTTGCTCGCGTCGCTGATTGCCTTTGCCACGCCGAAGTCTGTGACGATCGCAATATTATCGGCGATGAGCACGTTCTCCGGTTTGATATCGCGATGGACAACGCCGTGCTTGTGCGCGAATGCGAGTGCCTTTGCGATGTCACGCAGGATGTACGCTGCGTCGGCGATCGAAATGGGGCTAGCGTGCATCCTCGCGCGAAGCGACGCTCCGGCGACGTACGGCATTATGAAATAGGGGAGACCCGCGCTCGTGCCCGCCGCGTGTACGGGAACGATGTTCGGATGCTGCAGCCGAGCGGCAAGTTGCACTTCGCGGGCGAACCGTTCGGCGGAGGAGCCCGCCAACCAGCTCGGGGTCGAGCACTTTGACGACGGCCTTTCGGTTGAAGGCGGTCTCGTGCGCGACGAACACACGCGACATGCCGCCACCGCCAAGCTCCTGTTCGATCGTGTAGGCGCTGCCTAACGTTTTCTGAAGCTGCGACCGGAGATCCGTTGTCAACCTTGCGCTTTGTGAAAGGTGCTCGGCTACACGAGGAAGGCGCTCACGAGTCGATCGCTGCTGCCTCGCGTTTCCACAAGCGCGGGATCAGCACCATGAGCCCGATGCCGCTGACGACGAAGACCGCCGTCCACGCGAAACCCTGCGTCGTGCGGCCGTAGATGAAGCTTCCCACACCGAATAGGCCAGCGTACACAAAGAAGCAGCCGACGATCCAGCCTAACAACGCGGTCGTGAGCGAGTCCGGCGACGGAGGGAGGCCCGATTCTGCGCGCAGCGATTTCCACCCGGGGCCTGCGGGGCGCACGAGCGAATAGAACGAAAGCAGCGTGGCGCGATCAGTGGGGCGGGCCATATACGTCACGAGCAGCCAGACGCCTGTGGTTGCCGCCACTGTCATGATGAGCGAAATGTGCGACGGAATTTCAGCCCCTGCCTTACGAGCAATGAAGAATCCGAATGCGATAAGGAACGAGCTGATCATCGCCGCGATTTCGCTCCACGCGTTGATGCGCCACCAGAACCAGCGCAGGATATAGATAAGGCCTGTGCCAGCACCGATCGAAAGAATCAGGTCGAACGACTCCTTCGCCGTAGTCAACACGAAGGTCAACGCCGCCGCGCTCACCATCAGCAACGCCGTCGTTATGCGCGCGACAAACACGTAGTGTCGTTCCGTCGCGTCGCGTTTCACGAAGCGACGGTAGAAGTCGTGCACCAGGTACGACGTCCCCCAGTTCAAGTGCGTCTCGATCGTCGAGCGGTACGAGGCAAGAATGCCGGCGACCATCGCGCCGAGGAAGCCTGCAGGGAGGAACTTGAGCATCGCCGGGTACGCCATGTCGTGACCGATCAATGAAGGATCGATGTGCGGATAGGCAGCGGCGATGTCGTTCAACTGCGGAAAGATCAGCGTGGACGCGAGAGCGACGATGATCCAGGGCCACGGGCGCAACGCGTAATGCATAACGTTGAAGAGCAGCGTACCGTAGACTGCGTCTTTCTCACTTTTTGCCGCGAGCATGCGTTGCGCGATGTAGCTGCCACCTCCCGGCTCAGCGCCTGGATACCACACCGACCACCATTGAATGGTGATGGGGATGATGAGAACGGCGAGCGCGATGTTCCAGTTATTCGAAAAGTCAGGAAGCAGATTGATCTGACTTGGCTGCACCTTGTCGATCAATCCCGAGAGGCCGCCCACTTCGGGCTGCTGCAACGCGTAGTAAGCCACCGCGAATGTGCTCCCCATCGTGATCACGAACTGCAGCGAATCGGTCACCAAGACTCCCCACAGCCCCGAGACTGACGCGAAAAAGATCGTCATGATGGACGCGTACAGGAGCGTCTGCCACATCGGGAGACCGAATAGAATGTTGCCGATCTTGGCGGCGGCGAGGTTCACCGTGGCCATGATGACGCAATTAAAGAAGAGGCCTAGATAAATCGCGCGAAATCCGCGAACGAACGTTGCCGCTTTACCGGAATAGCGCAGCTCATAGAACTCGAGGTCGGTGATCACGCGCGACCGACGCCACATCTTCGCGAAGAAGAAGACGGTCATCATTCCGGTGAGCAGGAACGACCACCACGCCCAGTTGTCCGCGACGCCGCGCTCGCGGACCATGTTGGTCACAAGGTTCGGCGTGTCGGTGCTGAAGGTCGTGGCGACCATAGAGACGCCGATGAGCCACCACGGCGCCGCGCGTCCGGAGGTGAAGAACTCTGTCGTGTTGGCGCTGGCGCGGCGATAAAAGAAGAGCGCCGGAAGAAACGAGATGACGACCGAAAAGGCGACGATCCACCAATCGAGGGCGACGAGATTCACGTTAGGGCTCGGGGCTCAGGGTGAGGTCGGTCGCTACGCGCGGTGCCAAAGCTAAGGAATCAGTACGCGCAGAGCCAATCTTTCTTCTCCTTGCAAGAGCTGGCTAAAACGTACATACTCGTACATATGAAAACGACACTCAACATTGATGATCGCCTGTTAGCCGAAGCGCGACGCCTCGCCGGAATCGAGGAAAAGACGGCGCTCGTGCATGCGGGTCTCGAAGCGCTCATCGCACGCGAAAGCGCGAGGCGATTGGCGGCGCTGGGTGGCAGCGAACCTGCGCTCAAGCGCGGGCGTCGCCGCAGATCGTCGCGGCGACGCGTCGCGTGATCCTCGTCGACACATCGGTCTGGATCGAGCACCTCAAGCGGGGAGATGCAAAGCTGGCCGCTCTTCTCAGCGCCGGCCTGGTCCTGTGCCACCCATTCGTGATCGGTGAGCTCGCGTGCGGCAGCTTGCGCCGCCGCGGCGACGTATTGTCCCTCCTCGCACGACTTCCCCACGTGACCGCGGCCACGCACGATGAGGCATTGAGTTTTCTGGAAGCGCGGCGGTTGGTGGGTCTCGGACTCGGTTGGATCGATATCCACCTTCTCGCCTCGTCGATTCTCGATAACGTGCCGCTCTGGACACTGGATCGGCCGCTCGCTCGCGCGGCCATCGCTGTGGGCGTCGCAACGTCCTAAGCAACCTAACGATTCCTGCGAGTGCTGTTCAACCGCACCGCCGCCGAGAACGCTGAAGAGCATCTTCTTTTGGTTTCCCTCCTCGCCGTAAGCGTTCAGCCTGAAAGAAATGCTCCCGCCGAATAGACGATCACGGCCATGCGCGCCATATTCGCCGTCGTCACCACACGATGCCTACGAGGCTGTATATGCGGATCCAAATCGCACTCGCGCTCTCCTTTGCCGTCGCGCTGCCGTCACAAGAAGTCGTTCTGCGTGCTAACAACGGGCCCACGCCACTCGCGTTAGGCACGACGCAAGGCGTTCGCGCAAATCGGCTCGTCATCCGCAACGCGACAGTTCTGAGCGGACGCGGAGCGCCGGGGTCCAACCGATCCATGCCGCCGGAAGGCCCAGTCGACATCATCATCGAGAATGGCGTGATCACTAACATCGTTCTCATGGACGCTGTCAACACGGCGGGCTATGGTCGCAACTTCCAGCGCGCCACTGGAGATCGCGTCATCGATGCGACTGGAATGTTCGTCACGCCCGGTCTCGTGGAGATGCACGCACACTTGCCGAGCCCTAACGGCGACTACGGCACGCGCGCCCTCGACTACGCCTACCGCCTCTACCTCGGTCACGGCATCACGACGGTGCGCGATGCCGGCACGGGAACCGGCCTCAACACGATGACCGAGCAGCGCGCGCAGAGCGCCGCCAACTCGCTCATCGCGCCGCGTCTCGTGCTCTGCCAGCGCTGGCCGTTACCGCTACGGCGTTGGGACGTGGGCAACACCCCGGAGAAGGCGCGAGTACTAGTTAGGCAGATGAAGGAGCAAGGAGCCGATTGCGTCAAAGTGAGTAAGAGCCCTGGCCACTACCCTGATGTGCTCGCAGCGATCGCCGACGAATCCAAGAAGCTTGGCATCTGGGTCATGACAGATCTCAAGGTCTCCGAGAGCGATGCGCTCGTCGCATCCAACGCCGGCGTGCGCTCGATCGAGCACTGGTACGGCATCCCAGACGCGGCGCTCAAAGGGTCGCAGAACTTCCCCACCGACTACAACTACTGGGACGAGCTGGATCGCTTTCGTTATGCAGGGCTGCTCTGGTCCGAAGCCGACAAAGACAGCACCGCTTTGCGGGCTGTCCTAACAACTCTTATACGAAACGGGACCAACTGGGATCCCACGATGTCGGTCTATGAAGACAATCGCGACGTCTGGCGCAACGTCACGATGCCGGTCAAAGAAACGCTCATGCATCCGAGCGAAGCTGCCGCAGGCCCTGATTCCAGCGTTCATGGCGCCTTCAAGCGCGAATGGAAGACGTCGGACGAAATCAATTGGAAGAAGAACTTTCAGATCTGGATGAAATGGGTGCGCGAATTTCACCAACGCGGCGGAATTCTCACGGCGGGGAGCGACGAAGGTGGTATCGGCGGCATCGGTATGATCCGCGAGCTTGAATTGATGCAGGAAGCCGGCATCCACCCGATCGACATCATCAAGATTGCGACGACGAACGCATATCAGACGTTAGGCTGGGACAAGCATTGCGGCATCCGCGTCGGTTGCGCAGCCGACGTGCTCGTCATCAACGGCAATCCTATCGACAACTTCAAAGTGATGTATGGCCGCGGATACGGCGTGTACGGTCTCGTCCCGCGCAACGAGCAGTGGAAGCACGGTGGCGTGACCTGGACAATCAAAGACGGAGTCGTCTACGACGCCCAGGCGCTGCTGCGTGAGGTCGAGTGGTACGTGCAACAGGAGAAGCAGCGGCTGTCGACGACGAAAGCCACGACGTCCTCGCGTTAACGCG
>JBQTIF010000017.1:0-44199 GCA_052388395.1 Gemmatimonadaceae bacterium
GATCACTGGCGCACCAGCGATCAGAAGCTGCGCTGGTCCGCGGCGTCGTTGCTCGCGATCGAAGCGCAATTCCGCCGGGTGAAGGGATATCGGAAGCTGCCGTTGCTAAAGAAGGCGCTAAACCGCAAGATCACGACGTCGATCCGAGACGCCGCCTAAGCGTCTCCACGTGAGGCACTCCCCGAATTTCAACTAAGCTTGGGACACTCCCAAGCTATGTGGCTCGATCGCTTAGTCGTGGTCCCCGGCCGGCCGACGCGACGGAGACTCGTGCTGGGTTGATGCCGACGGCGCGCACACGGCGTTAAGGGTTAAGGGTCAAAGGTTAAGGGTTAAGTGTCTAAGACCCCAGGAGGCCTACGACATGGCCGGGCGGGATGCTGCGTGAGCGCCAGCGGGTTAGTTTGAACGCGTTGCGAGCGCCCTTAGCTCAATTGGATAGAGCATCTGACTTCGGATCAGAAGGTTGGGGGTTCAAGTCCCTCAGGGCGCGTGCCAAAGTAGCTCTTGGCTCTTAGCTAGTCACTCGTTAGGCGACAATGGTAGCGCAAAGGTGCCTCTCCGCATAACGCATTTGACCTGTAACGCTTGGTGGCGCGGTTGGGCGACCGTTTGACGCGGTTCGCCTTGACCTGTACCGCTCTTGGGCGGGTGATCTGCAGCGTTAGGCTGCTGCAGATATTTGATGCGGCGGTAGATCAAACGCCGGCTCGAGGTGCTCGAAGTAGTACTTGAGCTTAACGCGCGGTATGCGCTTCTCCACGGCCATCAAAAAGCGCACGCGCTGCCGCCCGCGCAGCTTGTTCGACTCGGGGCGTGAGAACCGCTCGCCCACGAATAGCTCGAAGTTGTGCGCGTACGCCGTATCGTGCTTTGTCTCGTAAGCTTCCGGTTCGCGCTTTGGTTGCTGCACGCCGGCGTCGACAAGAACTATGTCGTCAGCATCCCACCGTGCGTCATTGGCGCGTGGCGCGATTGTCACGTCAACCCAATAGAACAGAGGGCTCGTTTCGCTTTCGGGCATGAAGTCAGCTGGTGCAGCGGTAGGAGTCACCGCATGCAGCGTGACCAAAGCATCACGCAGCGCATCGCTCTTGCTGAGCACGAGCTGCCGGATACCGCGCAGGAATGCGCGCACGACGAAAAAGCGGCCGACAACCAACGCAACCACCGCAATGCCGAGCGGTAGCCAATTGGAGTCGACGCCGAATAACGTGAGCACGCCGCGCGCAGCGAAATACACAAGCGCGAGCTTGATGAACGAAGTGAGATATCGAGCCACAGCAGGACGCATCATGGGCGATGACGCGCCACGACCGGCGCGTAGTCGCCGGAAAGACGATATGCCGGACTACCCCGTCACCGTCGCGCGTTGCGACGCAAACTGTGTGTGGAGTTGAGCACAGTCATCCAGACGTGGTTACGGTCGACACCTCTGCCGTCTGAATGCAACACGAGGTAATTCAGGTAGTACGTCTCGAGGCGCAGGGCGGGCGTCAGCCGTACACCGAGTCCAGCAGCGAAACGGTTTTGGTCCAAGACGTTATAACGCACGTTGGCGCCCATGTTGATGAAGATCTCATCGAACGCCGTAAGGTATGTGCGACTGTCGCCTAACGGCAGCGTCGCCTTGACCTGATAACGGAAGCGCTGGCGTTTGAGCCAGCCGTCAATCTCTCCGCTATTGGTGGTCGTGTCATGTTGACCGAACCAGCGATTCTCGAAGCGATAGCGGTGAGTGAGTCCGACATCGCCGAGGACGTGTGACAGCGATATCTGCTGGAAGATGCGATGTTCTGGCGTGTGGAATCGGCCGTTCTGGGATCCGGCTGGATACACGTAGCTGAACGTGTAGCCGCCGGCAACGCGAACGCCGGGCGTGAGCTCCCACTGCACCCCCGGCCTAACGAGCAGTGTTCGCCAGACAGACGCGAAGTCTCCGCGTCGGATACTCAGGTCGAAGAGGAACGAGGCACGCTCGCCGATGGAATGCTCACCGCCGTAGTTCAGCCACACGCCGGACCGATCATCCGTCGTGCGGAATACGTCTTGAGCACTCGCGTCGGCGGCGGCAACAGCGACCGCGACCAGCCATCCGGCAAGCATTGAGGCACGCATAACGCCTAATAGACGATCAGGTTCGCCTCAGGCAAGACACGCCGCCCGGCAAAGCGCGATACCTCCGCGTTATACCTCGGCCAGATGTGCTCTTCACGCAGCCTCCGAGCGAGCGCGGTTGCTCAGGAAACGCTCGAGGAAGTCCAGAACCTCGCGGCCGCGTCGGAGCGCGCCGAGTAGGGCCGCGTGGTCGCCGACCTCTGGCTGCATAGCCACGCGACTGACTGGCGAAGTGGCGCGTTGAGTCCGTGCGCCATTCTCGTCCAGCACCGCCGCGCTCTCGTCATCCGCGCCTAGCTGGCGGAGGACAACAGCCAGACGGCGCAAAACGGCTTCCGCCTCATCTAGCGCCATGGCGCGCGCATCCGTCATGCGCAGTTCCTAGTGCGGCGTTAATCCAGCGGCCGGACGCGAACCACTTGCGAGCGGTTCACGAGCAGCAGCCCGTGCTTGACGAATACTGTGAAAAACGGCTCTTCGAGGTTGTTGAGAAAGTCGAGCACTCGCCTGTGCGCATGCCGCGGCTCGATAAACACACGACCCGTTATGCGCTCGCCGTCGAGCATGAAGAGCTCGACAGTCATTGGCGTCCCTAACGAAAGGTCTTGGTGGATCGCGCCAGGGCCACCGCGCACGCTGTAGAGGTGTGCTTTGGCGACGAGCGCAATCTCACCTGAAGCCAGAGCCATCGGAAAGAACGGCTGCTTCCCGTTCATGAGCTCAGGGGCATCCTCCAGCCGCCCCGCATGACGCGAGCTCGAACGCACGAAGAGATCACCGTCCAGCTTCGCGCCGCCGATCATCGTCACAGTCACCGGCAGGCGCGTCTTCTCGATACGGTACGAGTTCGGTGCTGCGCTTTGGCTTGTCTTCGTGTTGAGCATTTTACGTCCCTCGCTGATCGACGTGACCGCGGTGTTGCGTTGTTGGCTTCGCCCACTGTGAACGCTGCCCGAGCTCGCCGCTTGCAAGGAGGCGCCGCGCGACTTCGCCAATGACGTAGTCGCTGTCGTAGGTGCCTAACAAGAGACGCTGGCGAACAACTGCTAAACGCCCGTCCCAATTCCCCTCCGCCGCCCTCTCCCCTCGCGCGTTCCGCATACCCGCCTCCCGCTGGCACTGAATGGATGCGCCTTTGTCGAATCGTGGAGTCATGCCGAGAGACCGATGAATGCCGAGGACCTGCTGCTCTGGTTCAGGTATCGGCACGTCGCACCCCGACCTTGAGCCCTCCCTGCAGGTCGTTACAGTCGAGTCGGGTGGCCCGTGTGCTAAGGCCCCGGAAGTTGTTGCCGGGGCCCTCCCGCGCGCGTCTACATCATGCGCCAAACACGCACCCTTCGTGACGTCCCGCTCCCCCTCTTCCGAATTCGCTCGAGCTTCACAACCCCTGCATGGCAAGCATCCTCTACGTAGACGACGAGCCATCCATAGGCGTCGTTTTACATGACGTCCTAACGCGGGCTGGTCACAAGCCGCACGGGGCGGCAACGGTCGTGGAAGCACTCCAGGTGCTCTCCCGGGAAACGATCGATCTGATCGTTTCGGACTACCGCATGCCGGGGCTCAATGGTCTGGAGTTCCTCGAACTGCTGCAGCAGGAAGGATTCGACGTTCCGGTCATCATCGTCACCGGCTACGGAACGATTGAGCACGCTGTTACCGCGATCAAAGCGGGAGCCGTCGACTACGTTACAAAGCCGATCCGACCGCAGCAGCTGGAACTCGCCGTGGACCAGGCGCTCGAGTTCGTTAGGCTCAAACGCGAAAACGACAAGCTGCATCACGAGCTGATGCAAGCGCGTCATGAGCGTGAGATCATCGGCGATAGCGCGAGTATGCGGCGCATCCTGCAGACACTCGCCACCGTTGCACCAACACGCGCCACGGTCTTGCTGCAGGGTGAAAGCGGAACCGGGAAGGAGCTCATCGCGCGCGCTATTCACGATCAGAGCGATCGGCGCGGTAGACCTTTCGTAAAGCTCAACTGCGCTGCGCTTCCCGATGGACTCATCGAGAGCGCGTTGTTCGGCCACGAAAAAGGAGCGTTCACCGGCGCTGTGAAGCGCGTTGAGGGAGCGTTCGAACGTGCAAACGGCGGCTCACTCTTACTCGATGAAATCTCGGAGATGAAGCTCGAGCTCCAAGCGAAGCTCTTACGCGTCCTGCAGGAGCAGGAATTCGAGCGTGTCGGCGGGACCTCACCGATTCGCGTCGACGTTCGTGTGATAGCAACAACGAACCGCGATCTCGCCGCGCGCGCAGCGGCCGGTGAGTTCCGGCAGGATCTCTACTACAGGCTCGCTGTTGTGCCTATCGTCATTACCCCGCTGCGTGAACGCCCCGACGACATTCCGCCGCTCGCGTATCGTTTTGCTCTGGCGACAGCAGCTGAAATCGGAAAGGAGTTTCGCGCAATCGCTCCAGAGACGCTGCAGCTTCTCCAATCGTACCCGTGGCCCGGCAACGTGCGCGAACTGCAGCACGCCGTTGAGCGCGCGGTGATTCTGAGCAGCGAACCAGTGCTCATGCCGCACGCGTTTGAAGCGCAGCGACTCAGTGGAACGTCTGTGCTCGCACAGCAAGCGCTGCGACGGACAACGCCGACCGGGATACCAATCTCGGTGCACGGCGCGGGTAGCATTCTGCCCTCAAACGCAATCGTTCTCACATCATTCAATGTGAACGAAGCAGAACGCGTTCTGATCGAACGCGCCTTACAAGCCACTGGGAACAACCGCACCCGTACCGCGGAGCTGCTAGGAATCAGCGTGCGCACGCTGCGCAATAAGCTGAACGGTCCCGGCTCCAAGGCTGCCCGCATCCGCGAAGTGGCCTAGCGAATAGTTGATAGGGGATAGGGGATAGAGTTTGTCGAGAAGTCGGCAATTTCTTCCGCTCAAGCGCTGGGCGCTGACTGCCGATACTAGATAGTGACTCGCCTATCCTGCCATGACGCCTAACGAGCAAGAGACCGCCGCCGCGGGCCGCGCGCCAGGGAATCAGCGCTGGCTGACCGGGCACCTGCTGGATGCCATTCGCACAGAACAGCGGCTGCTCAAGGACCTCGGTCGCATGATGCAGGAGCAGCGCGCTGCGATCGTTGCGGACGATCATGAAGCGTTGGATGATACGACCTTTGGCATTCAGCGCATGCTGCAAAATCTGAACGAAGCCGGGCGTCGCCCACGCATCATCAATCGACAACTTGGCGGCCCGCAAGGCGCACCCTTGACCGCGCTCGCCGAATCGCTTGGGGTCTTTCCTCCTCAGCAGCTCATGACGGCGCGCAATGACCTGCGCGAGGCGGCGCGCCTGCTCGAAGACGAAGTTCGTAGCAATCGCGCCCTGCTCGCCGAGGCACTCGCTAAGCACTGACGTCCAGTCGCAGGGCGCGTTAGTCTTTTGAGCTGCGGCCGCGCGAACGCGCCGGCGTCGCGCGAGTAGCTCAGCTGGATAGAGCGTCGGCCTCCGGAGCCGAAGGTCGTGGGTTCGAATCCCGCCTCGCGCACTATCATTTATAGGCCTCCGTTCACAGGCTATTCCTTTGTAATTCGGGCTACGGCCCGCGCCTTGCCGGGATTTTTCTAGCGCCGTAGGTTGCCGCGGCGCTTCCATTTTCCCGCCTACCCTCCTCTATTCGCGCAGCTACACGCGCATGCGATCGCCCGCCGCTTTTTCAGTTCGGGTTGGAGCCACGTAGTGGATATTTCTAATCTTAAAAAGAAGACCGTTGGCGAGCTCGTTGACCTTGCCGAAGGGATGAGCATCACGAACACGTCAGGCCTGAGAAAACAGGACCTGATCTTCCGCATCGAACAGCGTCTTCTCGATCGCGACGAGGTGTTGCGCGCGGAAGGCGTACTGGAAGTTCTGCCGGAGGGGTACGGTTTCCTCCGGAGTCAGGACTTCAGCTATCTGTACGGACCAGATGACGTGTACGTCTCGCCGTCGCAGATCAAACGTTTTGATCTGCGCACCGGAGACACCGTTGCGGGCCAAGTACGTCCGCCAAAAGAACGCGAGCGCTACCTGGCGCTGCTCAAAGTCGAAACGATCAACGGCGACGTCGCGGACACAACAAAGCTGCGTCCGGCGTTCGACAATCTGCGGCCGCGTTATCCAGATCAACGCATTCGCCTCGAGAATGGCGATCTCGCCATGCGTATCGTCGATCTCATTGCGCCGATAGGCAAAGGGCAACGCGGGCTCATCGTCGCGCCACCGCGCGCCGGAAAGACGATCCTTCTGCAGAAGATGGCAAACGCCATCGTGCAGAATCATCCGGAGATCGCGTTGATCGTATTGCTGATTGACGAGCGTCCGGAAGAAGTGACTGACTTCATGGAGCAGGTGCCTGAGGCCGAAATCATCGCCTCGACATTTGATGAGCCGCCTGATCGGCACACGCAGGTGGCTGATATGGTCATCGAAAAGTCCAAGCGCCTGGTGGAACACGGCAAAGACGTCGTGATTCTGCTCGACTCGATTACGCGGCTCGCGCGAGCGCATAACACGGTTATCCCGAACTCTGGGAAGATCCTCTCCGGCGGCGTGGACGCCAACGCGCTGCACAAACCCAAGCGCTTCTTCGGAGCGGCGCGCAAGATCGATAGCGGCGGCAGCCTAACGATCGTCGCAACGGCGCTGGTGGAAACAGGGTCACGTATGGATGAGGTGATCTTTGAAGAGTTCAAGGGCACCGGCAACATGGAGCTCGTGTTGGACCGCGACATTGCGAACAAACGCATCTACCCGGCGATCGATATCAATCGGTCCGGAACGCGTCGCGAGGAGCTGCTGCTCGCGACCGAAGAGACGAACCGGGTGTACCTGCTGCGGTCTTTCCTCGGGGACATGCCAGCGGATGAAGCGATCACGTTTCTCGCGAAGCAGATGTCGCGCTCGCGGACGAATCGCGAGTTTTTTATTCAGATGGCGTCTGGCGGGGGAGTCTAGACGCGACTCCTCGCCATCGATCTGGGCGATCGGAGAATCGGCTTCGCCGTGAGCGATCCCACAGGGACAATCGCCACGCCGGCAGGGCACATCACGCGCCGCGCCGGCAAGCGGCTGCCCGTCGCGCCGATCCTGGCGCGCGCTGGCGAGCTTGGCGTGGAAGGGTTCGTGATCGGCCTGGCGCTGGACGGCGCCGGTGAAGAAACGGCACGCAGCCACGAGGCGCGGCGGCTGGGTTCCTCGTTAGGCGAGCGCAGCGGCATGCCGGTGCATTACGTCGATGAGCGCTTCACGACGGCTGCAGCGCTCAAAGCCGTTCGCGAAATGGAGGGGTCCACCCGCGGCCGTCGCGGGGACGTAGACGCGATCGCGGCGACTCTTCTGCTGCGAGCGGCGCTGGATCGGCTGCGATGAAAGCGGCTGTGCTATTGTTGGTAGTGGCAGCACTCGCGTGCGGCAGCGGGAGCGGCGCTGCAGCGCGCGTCGTGATTCCAGCTGGCGTCACGTTTCGTGCTGCTGCGGATTCGCTGCGGCGCGTCCAGCTCATCTCGTCCGCGCGCCTGTTCCGAATGTACGCGCGGCTGTCTCGAAAAGACCGCGCACTCAAGCCGGGGACGTACGTGCTGGCGCGAAACATGTCCTGGGGGGAGTTGATCGACGCGCTCACCGAAGGGCGCGGCCTCGTACACACGTTCACGATTCCAGAAGGGTACTCCATTGTGGACATGGCGCCGACGATCGCCACGGCGACGGAACTGCCCGCCGAGTCGATCCTGGTAGCGGCCAGGGATTCAGTATTGCGGCAAACGGTTGGTGCCGTCGGTCCTACGCTCGAGGGGTATCTCTTTCCCGACACCTACACCTTTCCTTCGGGAACGACGGCACGCGACATCGTTCAATTACTCGTTAGGCGATTCGAAGACGTCTGGAAGCCGGAGTGGAACGCGCAGCTTGCGGCGCTCGGGCTCACGCGACACGAGGTGGTCACATTGGCGTCTATTGTAGAGAAGGAGGCGCGCAAAGCCGAAGAGCGCCCGGTCATTGCCGCCGTTTATTTAAACCGGCTTCGACGCGGGATGCGCTTACAGGCCGATCCGACCGTGCAATATGCACTCGGGAAGCACGTGGACCGCGTGCTGTTTCGTCACCTGGAGATCGACTCGCGCTACAACACCTATCGCTACCCGGGTCTTCCGCCCGGGCCGATTGCCTCGCCGGGCGCAGCATCGCTGCAGGCCTCTGTCTATCCGGCAAACGTGCCGTTTCTCTATTTCGTGGCGCACCCGGATGGTCATCACGAGTTCCGCACCACGTTCGCAGAGCACGCGGCGGCGATACGGGCCGTGCGGCGGGAGGCTCGCCAGCGTCAGGCGGCAGCGTCGGGCAGTAGCAGTACAGCGCCAAAGCGTTAGGCGCGGGCCCCTTTTGGCCGCCACCCAAATTGGGTCATGGAGACGCGCAAGGCGGCGTTCACACGCACGCCCTCGCGCTCGAGACGCAGCCGCTGCTCGAGCCCTGACGCGCGTCCAGCCCGCACAAGGCTAAGCTCGCCCTTCGCGTTTACGACGCGATGCCACGGGATCGACGAGCCCGTCGTAAGCCTGTGCAGCGCATAGCCGACGAGCCTCGCATGACGCGGAAGGCCCGCTAGACGGGCGATCTGGCCATACGAGGCGACTTGGCCGCGCGGGATACGGCGAATTGCGGCGTAGATACGCGAGTGGGTGCTCGTTAGGGGCACTTCTTCTAGTGGATAGTGGATAGTGGATAGTGGATAGTTGATATGGATGGAGCGTAGAACGGCGCGCTGTCGCTAGTCCTATCCTCTATCAGCTATCAACTATCAACGATCCACTATCTTGCTCGCCATGGCCTGGCCACAAGCCGTCGTCTCCATGCGCGGTGCCGCGAGATGGGAGCGTGGGCACCCCTGGATCTTTCGAAGCGACGTTGTCGAGTTTCCGGACGAGGCGGCGTGTGCGGCTCGTGTGTTGGATCAGCGAGGTAACGCGCTCGGAGTCGCGCTCTGGAGTCCAAACTCCGAGATCGCGCTGCGCCTACTCGACCGTAGCGCCGATGCGCTAATAAACGGCGCGTGGTGGGATGCCCGGATCGCCGAGTCGATTACGCGTCGCTCCGCGATCGGCGAGCAGGCGAACGCGTACCGCTTGATTCACGGCGAGGGGGACGCACTCCCTTCTCTTGTCTGCGATCGCTACGGCGAATACCTGGTCGTGCAGCTGTTGAGCGCTGGTCTCGAGGCATTTCGCGCGGAAATCATCGACTCGCTCGTTAGGCACACACGCAGCGTCGGCATCCTCGCACGCAACGACGCACCCGTGCGCCAGCGCGAAGGACTCGCCCGCGAAACGACGCTGCTCCTCGGCGAGGTACCGGAGACCATCGAAGTCCAGGAGCACGGCGTGCGTTACGTGGCCGCGCCGTGGACTGGCCAAAAGACTGGCGCATTCCTCGATCAGCGCGAGAACCGCGCGCTCGCTGGTGTTCTCGCCGCCGGTCGCGGGGCAACGCTGGACTGTTTCAGCTATCACGGCTCGTTCGCCCTGCACATGGGACGTGAGGCAGATCACGTCACGGCTCTTGATTCATCGGCTAGCGCGCTCGAGCGCGCAGCTGCAAATGCGCAGCTCAATGGTCTTGGCAACGTAGCGTTCGTCGAGGCGAACGCGTTCGATTATTTGCGAGAGCAAGAGGACGCGGCGACACGCTTCGATCTGATCGTCCTGGATCCGCCAGCCTTCGCGAAGACGCGCGCGAGCGTGCCAAAGGCGTTAGGGGGCTACAACGAGATCAATCGGCGCGCGATGCGTCTGCTCAGCCGTGGCGGCGTTCTCTTTACTGCAAGCTGCAGCTATCACGTGTCCAAGGCGCTATTCCTCGACATGCTGCAGCAAGCAGCGCAGGACAGTGGCCGTCGCATCGCCCTGCGGCGGATCGTAGCCCAACCGCTCGATCACCCGGAGGTGCTTACGATTCCGGAGAGCGGATACATCAAAGGCGCGGTACTCGAGGCGCTCGATTGATCTGGGGTCGGATCTTGAAAAATCAAAAGGGGTCAGAGTCGATTGAAATGTGGCGCCGGGCCCGGAATTCACTGACCACCAAGATTTCAATCGACTCTGACCCCTTTTGATTTCAAGATCCGACCCCGGCCAGCGGGATGAACTCGAGGGCACCGTTCGCCGTCGTCTCGCAGCGATAGACGCGCACCCGTGCCGTTCCGGCCCATTCGTCGCGCCGCGACAATAGCTCTTCAGCGTCGCGCTCTTGTTGCTCGCGGAGTTTGCTCACCACGAGCTGCGGCAACTTGCGGCGATAGTCGGCGCACATCGCCTCAGAGGGCCCGTCGTTAGATGGTCCGTGGAACAGCAGGACGATCTCCTCGATCTCGTGCACGTCGACGAGAAAACGGCATTCGCGCCGTAGCTGTTGCGCACGGAGAAAGTCCTTGCCACTCGCCGCAAGCGCGCCGCCACCACCGGCGACATACAGGCGGTCGTACTGGCGGATGCCTAACGATTTAGCCAGAAACTCGTCGGTCGGCTCCTGAAGGCGGCCGTCGGAACAGGCGATGACGAGGATATGTGGCCGGGTAGAATCCCAGGACTGCGCACTTTGGAAGGGTTGCATGGCGCGCCAATCCTACCAGATCGCGCAACGATAAGGGAGCGGGCAGGGCGCAAGTGTGCACACCAGGCGCAAGCTCTTTTGGCACAATGACTTCGGCTGTGCTCGGGGACTAGAGTTTGCTGAACGATGCGGCTAAATTTGACGGTCCGCCGGATGCCCTCCGCGGACGCCCAAATTAGCCCCCAGTCCCCCCCCACGCGTCCGCAATGACCGCCCCGAACAATCGCGAGCGCATCCTCGCCCGCCTCATCGACGATGAGGTAAAAGAGTCGTTCATCAACTATTCGATGAGCGTGATCGTGTCGCGCGCTCTGCCGGACGTGCGCGACGGCCTCAAGCCAGTTCACCGGCGAGTGCTGTACTCGATGTTCAACAACCTTGGGTTGGTCCCGGGACGGCCGCACAAGAAATGCGCGACAGTTGTTGGCGACGTGCTCGGTCAATACCACCCGCATGGCGACTCGGCGGTCTACGACGCACTCGTGCGTATGGCGCAGGATTTTTCGCTGCGCTACCAGCTCATCGATGGACAGGGGAATTTCGGATCAGTCGACGGCGACCCGCCGGCGGCATACCGATACACGGAAGCTCGCCTAACGAACGTCGCCGTCGAGCTGCTGGAGGATATCGAGAAGGCCACCGTCGATTTCGCACCGAACTTCGACGATCGGTTGCAGGAGCCGCGCGTGCTGCCGGCTGCATTCCCGAATCTGTTGGTGAACGGGTCGTCGGGGATCGCCGTGGGGATGGCCACCAATATCCCGCCGCACAACCTCAAGGAGATCATCGCTGCGACCATCGCGTTGATCGACAATCCGAAGATCGAGACCGCGGAATTGCGCAAGCTGGTACGCGGGCCCGATTTCCCGACAGCCGGCTTCATCTACGGCCGCGAAGGAATCAAGGACTATCAAGAGACGGGGCGTGGCAAAATCGTTATGCGCGCCCGCGCCGTGATCGAGGAAAAGGAAACAACCGGACGCGCATCGATCGTTGTCACCGAGCTCCCGTATCAAGTCAATAAGGCGGAACTTGTTAAACACATCGCGGAGCTCGTCAAGGACAAAAAGCTCGAAGGGATCAGCGATCTGCGCGACGAATCCGATCGCGACGGGATGCGGGTTGTGATCGAGCTCAAGCGCGATGCGATCCCTCGCGTGGTGTTAAATGGATTGTACAAACACACGGCGATGCAGTCGACGTTCGGCGTCATCATGCTGTCGCTCGTGCCTGACGCGACGACTCGTCAGCTGGTGCCCAAAATCATGGGGCTCAAGGAGACGCTGCAGCACTACGTCGATCACCGGCACGAAGTGGTCACGCGGCGGGCAAAGTTCGAGCTGGAGAAGGCGCAGGAACGCGAGCACATCCTCGAAGGGCTCAAGGTCGCCGTCGACAACATCGACGCTGTTGTGAAGCTTATCCGGGCCGCGAAGGACACCGAGACGGCCCGCGCCGAGCTACAGAAGCGCTTCAAGTTGTCGGAGAAGCAAGCGGAAGCGATTCTCAACATGCGCCTCGCGCGGCTCACGGGTCTTGAGCGCGAGAAACTGGAAGAGGAGCTCAAGGAAGTTCGCAGCGCGATCGCGAAACTCACGGAACTGTTAGGCTCGCGGCCCAAGCGCATGTCGCTGATCAAGGGCGAGCTCGGCAAGATTTCCGAGAAGTTCGGGGATGTCAGGCGGACGGAAATCACAAGCGATCAGGATGACTTTACCGTTGAGGATCTGATCGCCGAAGAAGACATGGTCGTCACCGTGTCGCACACAGGGTACATCAAGCGAACGTCGATCTCGACGTACCGCATGCAGCGCCGTGGCGGAAAAGGCCTAACGGGTCAGGAGCTGCGCGACGAGGACTTCGTGGAGCGGTTGTATGTCGGTTCGACCCACGACTATATCCTCGTCTTCACGGACGACGGGCGCTGCTATTGGCTCAAGGTGTACGAGATCCCGCAGGGGGGCCGCGCGACGAAGGGGAAGCCAATTGTCAATCTGATTAACGTCTCGCCCGACACGAAGATCCAGTCCATGGTTTTCGTACGCGAATTCAAGGAGGACGAGTTCCTCCTCTTCTGCACGCGGCAGGGAACCGTAAAGAAGACGCGTCTGTCCGAGTACTCCAATCCGCGTACAACCGGCATCAAGGCGATCAAGATCGAGGCCGGTGATGAGCTAATCGACGTTCAGGTGACGCACGGCAACAACGATGTAGTGATCGCGTCGAAGCACGGCTTGAGCGTTAGGTTCCACGAGAGCGACGTGCGCGAGATGGGCCGCGACACGACCGGAGTAAAGGGGATCGAGCTGCGCGACGGCGATCGCGTGGTCGGCATGGTCGTTGTCAAACGCGACGCGACGCTCATGGTTGTGACCGAAAAGGGGCTCGGCAAGTGCTCCAACATCGACGAGTATCGCGTGCAAAAGCGTGGCGGGAAGGGGATCCTCACCGTGAATCGCACTGAGCGCACGGGCGATGTCGTCGCGCTGCTCGAGGTGCTGCCGGAAGACGAGATCATGATCATTACGCGTGGCGGGATGATCATCCGCTCGCCGGTATCGCAGGTGCGGGTGGCAGGGCGCAACACGCAAGGCGTCAAGCTCGTGAATCTGGTTGCGGGTGATGCCGTGACCGCGGTCGCGCGTGTGGTGCCTGACGATGACAAGGAAGGCGCCGAGAACGGTGATGTGCCGGCGGGTGAGGCGCCGCCAGAGGGCGAGCAACCAGACTTGGAGTTCGAAGGCTAAGTCAAAGCGGTTAGCCGGAAGGGACAACGGCTCGGCTACGAGTCTAGCGGATCGTAGCCGTGCCGACGCCCTGAGTGATTCGCGCGTTTGTCGCGCGGGCCAACGTTACGCTGAACGATTCGTTAGGCTCATTGCCAACGGAATCCGCGCAGATCGGCACGCGGATCTGCTGCACTTTCTTTCCGGGACTGAAGTTGAGCGTCCCGCGCTGGCTCACAAAATCACCCGTGTGACCATTGGTCCCGCCGCTTGCGCATGCCGTGCCGGCGGTGGCCGTTCCCGCGGATGTCGCGTAGTTAACCACGACAGGCTGTTCAGTTGCGGGCCCGACATACGTCACTGAAAACACGGCCTCGGACACTGGCTGCAGCGCGTTAGGCTCGCTCACTTGAACTGACGGCGTGATACTGATACTGGGCAGCGTCTCGTCGTCGGTGATTGTAACGACCGCAGACGCATCACCGATCGTGGCGTGTGTGGGATCGGACAGACGAATCTCGAACTGCTGGTCCCCTTCGCTGATGTTGTCGCCGCAGATCTTGATGAGTACGAGCTGTGTCTGCGATTGTGGAGGGATGAGAGCAAGTGACGTGGGCGATGACACAGCGCGCGGTATCGCTTCATAGTCGGCACCCTGACCACACGTCCCGCTGATAGCGCTGCCGTCCACGCCGACGAACGACACCGTAGGTGCACGTTCCGTGGCGCCTGACAACGTGAGCGTGAACGAACCTGTCGTGACCGCGCCGTCGGCTCCTTCGGTTATGCGCGAATCGAACACGCTGAACACGGGCGTCGGGTCGTTGTCGATGATCGTAGCGACGCCCTGACCATCCTGCACCGCAGCACCACGTGCCGTGATGTTCACCAGGAATTGTTGGTCGGCTTCGTCGTGATTGTCGCCGCACACAGTCACGTTGAACGTGAACGACGCGCCCGTCATCGTGTGACCGACATTGTTCAGACTGACATAGTCCACGTTGCCGCTGCAGCTGGCGCCGCCCGTTGCGACCGACGGGCCCATGGGCTGGCCGCTGGCTGTGGTGACGAAGAAGATCGCCGCGCCGTGCGGCTGACCATCCGAAAACGAAACGGTGAATGTGGCCACGGCAGGACCACCGCTCGATTCCGTAACGCTTACATCGTTGATGACCAGCGCCGGCTGGCCCGCAGCAGGCGCTGCGATGCTCGCTACTCCGAATAACGTTAGGCAGACGCTTAGAAGTCTTTTCATGACCTACCCCTGCACAAGTGGCATGACGCGCAAGAGCGCGCGCGTTTGTGCGCTGCCACGCGTGGCGGTGATCACCGAGCACGTACCAGGTGGCTGCACGACCGATGTGGTGACTGGGAACGTCCCGACGTAGCCGCCCTCAGTTGGCGTGCTCGCATTGACGCTCGGCGGAACGATGACGGCGGGGTTGCTACTCGCGAGTTGCACTGTCCCTGAGGTCCCGGCGCCTTGCATAACGATGATGGTTCCCTGCAGCGGCGTTCCCCCGACCACCGTGTCGGCGAGTGCCATGTTCACCGGCCCTGGTATGTTTGTCGGTCTCACGCTGATGAGCGCCGATTGTGTGACGTTCGTGCTCGCTGCGCGCGCCGAGATTGTGGAGCAGCCGCTGTTGCCGCCGATCGTGGTAATGGAGAACGTACCGCTCCGCTGCCGCGCCGCGATCGAAAACTTGCCCGGCACCGTCGCCACGCTTGGTTGGCTGCTCGAGAGGAGCACACTGGTGCCGATAGTGGACGCGAGATAGAGCGTGACCGTAGCCGTGGCCTTCGCGCCGCCGGAGACGACGACCGGCGCCACTGTGACTGCGTGCACGGCAAGTGCGACCGCGGGCGCGATCGCGGCGACCGAGCAGACTCCAGCGAGGAGGAAAGGACTGGCCGGATGCGAGACAGCGCCGCGCCCGGAGTGCGACATCGACATTCTTTTACGTGCGGCGTTTCGTGAGCAGCGGCGGTGCGCCGGACGAGTATGTGGCTGTGACATGCCGCCTAACGGGCGGTGGTGCTCGTTCACCCTTCTCGCTGACCGACGTTCGCGTCGACGCCCACGTGGAGCTGGCCGAGACATTCCGCGTGACGCTCGCGAACGCACAGCGCGCGACGATCGCGCAGGGCGTGGGGTTGGGTACGATTCGCGCATCGCCCTAACGAGTACGCCGGCGGCGCTCGGGCTCAGCGACGCAGCATGACTGGTTGCATCCAGGCCCGGCGCGCGCCGGAGTCTGTCACGCGGGCGCGCACGTAGCGCTCGTTGCCCGTTAGGCGATATTGCGCGCGGTGTCCCGGTATCGTCGCGAGAACGCGGCCGCCATTCCCGATAAACTCCGTTACGAACCGACGATCGCCGGCTGCTTCAATCTCGAGACGGATCTCGTTTGCGTCGGCATGGTACGTACGCAGCCGCACCCCAGTCGAGCTGTAGAAATCTCCGCGCGAGAGAGAACGCAGAATCGCGTCAGGCGTTAGGGTGTCGGCGCGCACCATGACCCACGCGCGCCCCGGCCGCGTTGCGTCGGGGTTTTCGGCGTCGACTGGGTGGAAGCTGTGGCTGTCGTCGTCGGCCACGCCAAAGAGAAGCTTGCCCCGACTCAGCAGTGAATCCCAGAGCGCCTCGGTAGACGGCATCGAGCGTCCTGTGCTGTCCGTTCCGCCGAGGTTGTTCACGAGGACGTGAGCGTTCCACAGCTCGAAGAGCGTGGAGTCGGGGAGGTCGAGCATGTCCTCGAGGTGCACGGACCAGGCGAAGTTTGGATGATTGACCTGCGCCACGCCGCCTGCGGCGCGAATCGCGGGAATGTGACGCGCATACGTCTGAGCGATCGTCACTCCAGTGGCAATGTTCCGTTCGCCGACAGGGCGGATCACGCGCGTGACGCCTAACGCGTTGACATGCGGTTGCCGCAACACGCCAGGCCGCGTCGGGTCGGCCACACGCTGCGTGACCTCTTGACCCGAGATGACAAGAAACTTTCCCGCAGCGCCGAACATCGCATTGAGCGGGCCTACGTCGGTGATGAACTCGTGGTCCGTGATGAACGTGAATTGATACCCGTGCTGACGGTACCAACGCACAACGACGTCCGGGGGCGAGTCGCCGTCGGAATTGAGCGTGTGCGCGTGCGTGTTCCCGCGATACCATCGCTGCGCCGGCGCTTGAGCGAGCAGGCCGTGCGCGGCGACGAGCAAGAGGACTGACAGAACTGCTGGCATCCTGGTGCGCATAGTGTCCGCGATACAGACGATCCAATGCTAACGCCTAAGGACGCACCACGCTCACTGTTTCGATAAACTCACCCGTCAATAAATGCCGACGTGGCGTCACGTCGATTGTACTGCTCATTCCGATCGGGCGGATATTGACGAACGATACGGGAACACCGGCGCTGAAGTTGGGATCGCGACCGCGCGTAATCTGAAAATGCAGATGCGGTTGGAAGCCGTCTCCAGAAAACCCCACTTCAGCGATGTGCTGACCAGCGCGCACGCTATCGCCGACTGTGAGTCGCACGCTGCCGCGGCGCAAATGCACGTATGCTGAGTATTCACCGTTCGCGTGTTCGATAACGATGATGTTGCCACTCGCCAGTTCACCCGTTGGGTCCGCGACCCAGAGCGGCGTCAAGACGCGTTCAGCGAATGCGGCGCGCGTCTCGTTAGGTTTGGGCAGCTCGTTGTCGCGGACGTCGTTGCGCGCGTGGACCACACGGCCGGCCGCGACGGCAACGACGGCCGCGCCGTACGCATAGTAGTCACTCGGCTGCGTACCGTCCCCGCGGAATGAGCTCCCTCCCTCGCCGATCCGCGTCAGGTCCAGTGCGAATTCGCTGGCGGGCCGCCAACGATGATGGCTGTGCAGCGAGGCGCTGGACGCGACATACCAGCGTCCTGTCACTGGGAAGGCGTACTCGTTAGGGGACGTGTGCCGTACCAGAGCGACTTCTGCGCTAGCGCTGACGTCGGCGCCGCCGTCAGTGCGTGCCGTGGCAACGATGCGCAGTTGGTCCGGAACGACGAGACTCGTGACGAATGGGCGTCGAGCGATCAGAACTGCCGTCCCGCGTTCAAGTTGCAGTGTGGGAGACAGCGTTTCGGCGCCACGCAGAAGGCTATCGAACAAAAAGACAGATCGCTGAGCAGTCATCATGCCGGGTCGATCGAGGTAACCCTTGAGAAACTTCCACGTTGGCTCGAGGATCTCGCTTGGTTGGTGCAGGGCGAGAATGACCTGATCGCGGCGCAGGACTTCGTAACGGACCGCATACAGCGTTAGGCGTTGGTTTCCGCGATTTACGATCGCGACGTTCTGTACGACAAAGTCGACGATGCCGGCGCCGCGGTGCACTTCGTGCAAATAGATGCGCTCCGCTGGTGCCACCCGTACTTCGAGATGCTGTGTCCCAGCGACCGCTGGTGTAACGACAAGAAGTGCGAGCTGCAACTGACTCTTCACGTGTCCTACGCGGTTTGTCGACACGGGTAGGACACCGCCGCCGGCTCCAAAGATTGCAGCGGACGCTGGAGGAGGGCGTCGATTTCTACGATGTCGGTGGCGGGCGTGGGCTAGGGCTCGACGTCCCCTACCAAACGCTCCCCGCCGACTCACTGCACCTGAGCACGCAGGAAAAGCGCGATCTCATTGCGTTTCTGCGGACCGGAGTGAGTCGTCGCTGACGCTTTACGTGCTGGCGCCGAGCCGCCATATAACTCTCATCGGCTCCAGCGAGTTTGATGACAGCCTTCCACCAGGATCCGCCGAAGCTCGCAAACACCTATAGCGGTGACGCGCCCCTGCGCGCGTTGCTTGGCCGCCTCCTGCCAGTCGCTGTGTTCCAGCCACTCGAGGCCGATCTCTCGAATCTCGGTGCTCGCGCGGCAACGGATATCGCGGCGTTAGGCGACGCCGCGGAAGCGACCCCGCCGCGGCATATCCCGTTCGACGCCTGGGGACGGCGGGTGGATCGCGTCGCGACGAGCGACGCATGGCGTGAGCTCAAATGCATCGCGGCGGAGGAGGGGATCGTGGCGCGCGCCTATGACCGTGCGCTCGGCGCGCTCGCGCGCATCGATCAATTCGCACGCGTGTATCTCTTGCATCCGCCATCAGCAGTCGTCACGTGCCCCTTCGCGATGGCCGACGGTGCCGCACGCTGCCTCGACGTGCATGGCGGCTCGCACGACCGGCTGGGTCTTATGCGAGAACGCCTAACGTCGAGCGACCGCGACGCGTTCTGGACCTCCGGCCAGTGGATGACCGAACGGACGGGGGGCTCCGATGTCTCGCAGACAACGACGGTGGCGCGATGCATCGACGGTGAATGGCGCCTCTATGGAGACAAGTGGTTCACCTCAGCGAGCGATGCCGAGATGGCGCTGACGCTCGCGCGCACAGAAGGGGCGGGGGGGGGGCCCGCGAACGATCTGAGTCTGTTCGCGCTGGAGACGCGAGACTCGTTAGGTGACTGGCAACAGATCCGTGTCCACCGGCTCAAGGAAAAGCTCGGGACGCGGGCGCTGCCGACTGCGGAGATATCGCTCGAGGGTACGCCAGCCATTCTCGTCGGCGAACCCGGTCACGGCGTGCGCAAGATGGCGCCGGTGCTCACGATCACACGCGTGTGGAATTCGTTCTGTGCCGCGTCGCTGATGCGGCGCGCCGTAGCGCTGGCTGTCGACTATGCACGACGCCGCGTCGCCTTCGGCCGTGTGCTTGTGGATCAACCGTTACACGCCGAAACGCTCGCGGCACTGGAGGTCGAAGCGCGCGGAGCGCTGCAATTGGCTTTCAACATTGCCATGCTCCTGGGGCGCGAGGAGTGTGGCGAGGCCACCGACGACGAACGGTCGCTGCTGCGGCTCCTTGTGCCCGTCGCGAAGCTGATGACCGGGAAGCAGGCGGTTGTTGTGGCGAGCGAAGCGCTCGAAGCATTTGGCGGAGCTGGTTACGTCGAGGATACCGGCCTGCCGCGACTGTTACGCGACGCACAGGTGCTTCCAATCTGGGAGGGGACGACGAACGTTCTGAGCCTCGACGTGTTGCGTGCCATCGAGCGGACGGATGCACTGGCTGCGTTGGCGCGGCACGTGGAGCGCATCGGTGCCGGCCTAACGAGCAGCAGAGCGCGAGAAGTGGCGGCGCAAATGCGCCGGCGCGTGGTGGAGATCGAGCGCTTCATGAACGACTCAGCCAAGGACGCGGCTGCTGCCGCGGCCGGCGCGCGCACACTCGCCATGGCGATAGGTCGCGCGTACACCGGCACCTTGTTGCTGCAGCAGGCGGAATGGGACGCGTCGTCCGATCGGGGCGGCGCTGCGGCTGCGGTAGCTGCGGCGCGTTGGTGTGGTCTGCCAGCGGCCGCGTTGCATAGCTCCGGTGAGGATCACCGCGTCAAGTCGCGCGCGCTGCTTGATAACGCCAAACCAGCCAGCTGAGCGCTTGTTTATGTGGGCGGATTGCAGCAGCATACGATGAACAACCGCTCGGAGTGTGCATGCCCGAGGGCGATCGGCAAGTAGAAGGTCCGGCCACGCGCGATGCTCGCGAGCAGGTGACATATGTCGCGTCACTGGATCGAGAAGCAACGCGTGCGGTCATGAACGAGCCGGACCTCGCGCGCGCCCACGTCGATGTCGCGCGTAGCAGATGGAAGGAACACACACGCGAGCTCTTGCGGACCCTCTTCGGTGAACCGGACGAACGCGACTTCGCGGTGCGGTATTGGGACGGAACCACTGAGAAGCCCGCGACTAGCGCCGCGCTGACGCTTGTGCTGCAGCACCCGGGAGCGCTGCGCCGCATGTTATGGCCGCCGACAGAGCTGCGTGGCGCCGAAGCGTACATCCGGAACGATATCGATCTGGAAGGGGATCTCGAGCGTGCGGCGGTGTTGGGCGAGCTATTGCAACGCCGGATCCGCCCTGAACGCTTCGTTAGGCTTGTTCTGCCACGGCTGCTCGCACTGCCGAGCAATAGATCACTGCGTCGTGAGCCAAGCCGTCGACGCTGGAGTCTCCGCGCTCCCGTGCGCAAACACTCGCCAGAGCGCGACAAGAGCGCGGTCCGCTACCACTACGATACGGGTAACGACTTCTTCCAGCTCTTCCTGGATGAACGCATGGTCTATTCTTGCGCGTACTTCGAGCCTGGAAGGGAAAGTCTCGAGGCGGCGCAAGTGGCCAAGCTCGAACACACGTGCCGCAAACTGCGACTCGCGCCAGGTGAGCGTCTCCTCGACATCGGCTGTGGTTGGGGCAGCCTTATTCTGCATGCGGCAGAGCGCTACGGCGTTCACGCGTTAGGCATTACGCTGAGCGAAGCGCAAGCGGCCTTTGCCCGTGAGCGCATCGCAGCCGCCGGCCTGTCAGACCGCTGTCGCGTGGAAGTGCGCGACTACAGGCAGCTCGCCAGGGACGCGCAGGTCGACAAGGTCGTCAGCATCGGTATGGTGGAGCACGTGGGGCACGGCCGAGTAGGTGAATATTTCGACCAGGCCTATCGCGTTCTTCGTCCTGGCGGGCTGTTTCTGAGCCACGGGATCACCACAATCGCAGGCGCGCGTCCCAAGCCGGTTGCTACCCGCGTGAAGGACTGGCTGTGGCGCGGTCGCGGGCTGATCAAGCACTACGTTTTTCCCGATAGCGAGCTGTTGCCGTTAGGCGATCACGTATTGGCAGCTGAGCGCGCGGGGTTCGAAAGCCGCGACGCGGAGAGCCTGCGGGAGCACTACGCGATGACGTTGCGTCACTGGCTGCGGCGGCTGGAGGCCGAGCGCGACGCCGCTGTGCGGCTGGTCGGCGATGCGACGTACCGCGTCTGGCGGCTGTATTTGGCCGGCTCGGCGCACGCGTTCGCCAACGCTCGCATCAACGTCGTCCAGCTATTGCTCGCGAAGCCGGACGCGGCGGGGCGGAGCGAGGTACCGCTCACGCGTCGTGACGTATACGGCCAGGCTACTCGTTAGGCGCTGGGCGGCTGATCTTCGCCTTCTCCGTGTTGTTTCCTTCACGGCTCTCATCCACTTCGCCGCGGAAATCCGCCGTAAGTACTATGTCGATGTAATTGCCTTCGGAAATTCCAGGCAGGTTGATGCAGTGCGTGATTGGTGGATACTGCCGATTGATGTCTCGCACGAATGCTGTGGGAAAGTCCGTTGTACGACCGGAGCTCGTCCCGGTCCCAGTCGGACTGGCGTACGTGATTCTGAGCACGCTCGGCGGGGCGTCGAGGTTCGGATTCATTTCGCCCTCACGCTGAGCGCGAACCGTCGCGCACATCTTGATCGATTGCCCGTCCGCAGCCGCAGCGATCACGTTGCTGTGCATGTCGTAGAACACGATGTCGCGGATGACCAGATCCGGCTTGACGATCTTGCGGGACAGCACAGACCAGTGTTTCGACACGCCGTTGTATGAGGCTGTGATCCGCACACGGTCATCTCCATTGCCGGGAATCGACTGCGCCGTATGAATGATGCTCGATGTGCCCGGTGCGATCGTCAGGGTTGCTGGGACGACAATCCGATTCGGATTGGCGCTCGTCAGTTGAATCACCGCGCCCTGAGGTGGCGGCACCCCGTTCAGCGCGAGCTTGAATGGATTGTCACAGCAAGGCCATTCGTTCTCGAAGGTGGTCAGGACGGCAGCACGCACCGTCAGTGGAGCGGGCAATGTTTTATCGAGATAGAAGGCGACCACGTGCGCATTGCGATCCTGCGTGACGCCTAACGCCACGACATCGAATTCTGCAGCGGTTTTGTTTGGCTCCAGCGTAACCGAAGCGGGGACCTTCACCGCCTGTCCGATTGTTGTCTGGAGCTGGAACTTGACGGCGTTCGCTGACGCGGGAGGCCCGCTGAAATTAACCACCCCTTTCACCACCTCGCCGCTCATCACGTCTGATTTGGCGAGGGCGAAGTGTGTCATGACCGGGGGTTGCACCGTTAGGCGCACTCGTTGAGGTGCGGACCCTTCGGTCCACGCGGACACCGTGAACGACGTCGGTATTGTAACTGGCACCGTGACGAAATTGGATTGGCCAGCAATCTGACCAGTGTTCACGAACAACTGCGTCGGAATCGGCTGCGTTGCGTCGTCGCCCGACAGCAGCACACGCATGTACCCACTAGCCGCTCCATTCAGTGTTTTGCCACCGCAGCGCTCGACGCACGGGGCTGGCGCCGTCAGCTCGACGCGCACGGTAACTTCCTGCCCGCCCGTGGCCGAACCTGCGCTAACGCCGGTCTTGAGCACGACGCCAGCCGTTATCGACTTGACCGCGGGGAGGGCCGCCGCCGTTGAACGCGGCTGTCGCAGCTGTGCGTTGGCGTCGGCTCCGGGAATTGTCAGAAGCAGAAGCGCGGTCAGGACGACGCCGACGTTCGCGGGGGCTGTTCTCGTATGAAACATGGGAAAGGTCTCCAGTGAATGCCTAACGCGGCTATGGGTTGGCCGGCATGGCGCCTGCCGCGATGATGTCACACAGGTCCCCGCGGTGAATCGCAACCGTCGCTTTTATCGAGGACGGCGGCGAAATCGGCGTTGGATACGTAGCCATGGGGCCATTGGTCTGGGTGGTCCACGGCGACGACTCAGGCGGAGGCCCCGGGTTCGCTGCCCCACCCGATGACCCTGACCCACGATACTGCATCCACCAGAGGTACGTATGGCCGGGGCCAAGATCACTGGCTCGGAGCACCAGCGTAACTTTTCCGCCTCCGGCTCCGGTTTGACTGGATGCCAGCATCGAAACGTTCGGGCGCACCACGTACGTGAGTGTTAACGTGTCTGTCTCGGCGCGTCCTGCGGGACCATACGCCGTTAGGCGATACGTACCACTTTTCGGTTGCCACGTGACACTTGTTCCTGTGCCAATGGTTGTGGTGGCCGAGCAATTGACGGCGACCTTGTAGTTGCCTGCCGTCCCAGATATGGCCGCGACGTAGCGATAGCGTGCGCCCGGCGCGGCTCCCTGCACGGAAAGCGTTACACGACTTCCCAGCACCAGTCTCGGCGGGTTCACCACGAGCGTGCGGCGTGCAGTGGTCGCGAGCTGGCCCAGCGCTGACTCCGTCGTGCAGCTGACGGCGAGCGCGAGAGTGAGACATCGAAACTTCGCTTGGTTAGGCATGTTCTTGACTCACCTGTCCGTTGAATCCGACGATGCTCCTGCCGCAGCTCACGGCTTCTTCTTCCGCAGCAGCGATCCCAAACCCTTCTTCGCTTTGTCGGCAGCTCCCTTCACGGCATCGTTGCCGAGTGCCTTGGTAGAGTCTTTCACGGCGCTCTTCGCCTCCGCGGCCGCGCCGCCTACGACGTTTTGCGCGGCTGTGCCCGTACTCGACGACGGACTCATCGTCGCGTTAGGCGATCCCGATGCGGCCGGTGCAGGTGCCGGCTCGAAGCCGCCAGTCGGCGGCGGCGGCAGTTGCTGCTGCATCGAGACCGACGTCGACTGCCTGAACGCGCTCAGTGCTGCGCTCACGCCTGCCAGGGCCGTTGCCGCGGCATCCTTGTCCTGCGCCTTACGAAACGCGCGCAAGCCGCCTTTCACCGTGCGATACTGACTCGGCATCTCGGCGCCCATGCGCACGGCAGCCAACAACAGATTCAGGTTCTTGTACTTGCCGATAAACTCGGGGAGCGTCTGCGCCAAAGCGCCTAACACAATTTCGAGCCGGCTGAAAGACTTCTTGCAGCAATTCGCCGTGAACTCGGAAGGGGTAGGCAACGGAGCGTCAAATGGTTCGGCAGCCGCTGCCGCTGAATCCGCCGCAAACGCCGCCGCTCCCGAATCCGCGCTCGCGGCTGCGCCGGACGTCGTATCTGCCTTCGCCGCACTCAGCTCGGACGCGAGCTGCTCTACAACCTGCTCCAGCTGAGTGACTTGCTCGTCGATCGGCGAGTCGAAGCCCGGCATGGCTGGCAACGTTCGATCGTTAGGCCCAGCCGGCTGCGCGGCCGGTACGACGCTGTAACGGAAGACCATCCCGCTTTCGCCGACGATGTATGCGCGATCGCGCCGCGGCAGCGAGAAGGATCTGATGGTGGCAGGTAGCTTGCTTTCGCGGCTTGTCCAACGCTTCCCGCCGTCAGTCGTGTACGCTAACCGCAGATCGCTGTATCCAAGCTCGATGCCCCAGCCGACTGACGGATCAGCGAATTGAATGTTAGCGCTGGGCGATGCCACGATGCCACGCCACGTCGTGCCACCATCCACTGTCATGTGCAGCTTCTTGCTGGCGAGGCGTGCGAAACCGGTTTGCTCGTCCAGGAAAACGATCCCGGACACCTCGTCCTCTTCCAGCACGCCCGGACCAATCATCATCGTCCAGGTATCCCCACCATCGGTGGTCTTCGCGATCAGCGGCGGAGCGCCGCAGGCGGTGCAACCTCTGTTCGCTCCAACATATCCCACGTTAGGCGTCGGGAAGCGGATTTGACCGAACACGCAACTCATCGTTTGGTTCAGGCCGCCCATGGCGACCTTGGCCTGGCACTCCCAGATTGGCTTCCAGGTGCGACCACCGTCGGTGGTGCGATACATGATGTTGGCGCCGCTCACGGACATGCTTGGGTTTCCCACCAGGAATCCCGTTTGCGGCGATGTGAATACGATGCTTCGGGCGCCGTGTGGCGCAGTGCCGATCTCCTCCCAGCTTTCGCCGTCGCGCGTGTGGAGCGTCTTATAAGTTGTGCCCGCCTCGCCTTGTATCGCCCAGCCGCGCCGCTCATCGAGAAAGTGCAGCTCGCGCACAGGGGCCGTCTTGTCTTCAGGATCGCCGCCTAACTGCGCTTCCCACGTCTTTCCGGCGTCGATGGTGCGCAGGATGGTGCCGCTCTTTCCAGCTACCCAGCCGACGTCGGCGTTTACGAAGAAGACGTCTATAAGATCGAGATCTTCGGTGTAGCTCACCGGCTCGAGAATGCCTTTGAACTGCGCCTGCGCTGTTGACGGCCGCGCTTGTGCAGCGAGCACGGTGCCGCTGACCGCGAGGAGCGCAACACAAGACAAAGTTTGAAAGACACGCATGTGAAAGAACCCCGGTATATGGATTGGTTTCTGGTTAGGCATTGATCGTGTCACTGTGTTCCCGCCACGATCGCGGCTAGCAACTCGACGTGGCGCGAGATGACGCCGAGGGCAGCCGTAGCGCTCGCCGCGTCGCGTGTATTGGCAAAGGCATCGAGCGCAGCGTTCATCTGCGCCGCTCGTTGCGCGAGCTGCGTGATGCTCGTTCGGCGTCCGAGTTGTGCCAGGACCGCTGCATTCTGCAACTGTCTGCCAGTCGCCGCGAGCGAGTTCAAAGCCGCGCGTAGCTGCGCGATGTCCTTCGCGCAGCAGCGATTTCCCCAGTCGGTGATGGCGGCGACGTTAGGCGCGCCGCTGGACGGGGTAGGGCGTCCCCCCGGCGTCCGTGCTGGTGTGGTCCGCGGCGCCGGTGTGGCGGGAGGAGTGCGCGGCATCACGCCGGTCACGTTCCACTGAATGTCAGCGACGATCTCGCGCATCAACTCGGTCTGCGCCGACGCGGCGCGCAGCGCGCGTCGCCCGTCGCGCACGCCGACGGTAGCGACAGGGTAGTCAACGACGGCTTTGAGGTCCGTCGTCCCTGGGCCCGCGCCGAAGCCCTTGAAAATGATTTGGAAGACCTTTTCGCGCGCCTCGGGGTGACCCCAGAGGACGAAACCCTGGGGACCACCGAGCGGCGCGGTGTTGTTAGGCATGCTGGCCGCGGACGCGCGATACGGCAGGCCGCAGAGGCCATCTTTGGGCAGCGGCGACATGTTCTCAACGCCGCAGAAGCCGAACTGCGTGGTCGCGTGCATCTTCTCGCCGCGCCATTGATAGCTCTGCGTCATGGAGCGGAAGACGCCGAGCATGACGTTGCTGCTCTCGCCGGGCTGGAAGAGCGGTTTGCTCAAACCCGCGCGGCGCGCGAGCTCGTTCAATCCGGTGCCGTCGAGCAGAACGAGCTTCGAGAGCACGATCGAATTGTAGATGGGCTCGAACATGCGCCACTCAAACGTGCTGCTACCGAGCCTAACGCCCATCTCTCTTTTGACACTGTCCTTCGTGCCGTCTGGGAAGAAGCCGGGCTTCTCCATGTAGAAGGAGGGGTTGTGCGCCGCCTTGTAGATCTCCCAGTACTCCGGAAAACGTTGTTGCAGGAACTGCGAGACCTCGGCCTTGACGATAGAATCGAGCGGGAAGGCTTGACCGACCCACTGCATGAACTGCGACAGCGCCGCGGTCCCCTCGCCTAACGCGTGGGCCCCGTACATTTTCGGCAGCCATTCCGTCATCCAACCAGTCATCGCGCCGAACGCGCCGAGCGTGTTGCCGTCCATGATGATCTCGCCGACGCTTTCGCTGCTGTCGACGATGGCGCGCAGGCCGCTATTGATATCGCGGCGCCAGGTTTCAATGAATTCTTTCTGCGCGCAGGCAATCGGATTCGTCGTGCACTTGAGCACGTACGGCGCATCTTCGCCAACGGTCTTGTTCATTTCACTCTTGGCGCGGTCGAGCAGCGGGTCGAGCGCGCGGTAGATCGACACCCAACTCTTGTAATGCGGGACGCCGCGGCTGTGTTGCCGCACGTCAGGATCTTTGATCAACACGTTGTTGACGAAGCGCGGCGGGACATCGAGCGTGAGATTCGTGTTCGGCGTGTGCTCACCGACGTAGCCTTCGAGCACGATGTGCTTGAACGCGGTACTCCTGTCTTTCCCCCAAAACGACACCCAAGCGCCGTCCGCCTTCTCGTTCACCCACGTGTGCGCGAACATGTCGCCGGCGCCGTGCGTCAAAAAGCCATAGGCGAAGGCCATGACTTTGTTGCGCTCGTCCGCGTGTGGCCATTCACGCGCCTTGCGCCACACGTGGCGTATCCAATCGTCGGCGATCCAGCGTTCCGAGTCGGACAGGTCCGAATGGATGTACCAGCCGCCGACATACATGTCCGGGAAGAGGTCCGGCGCGAGTACCCCCGCTCGATAGGCAGCCGGCGCTTCGCGCAGGGCGCGCATCGCAGCTGGCGCAATGCCGATCTCACCGTACGGCGGGATCGTGACCATGCTGTCGTTCATCGCATCGGCGAGTGCGACGTTGGCCGCAAAGAGGTGCGTGTTGATCTTCCACACCGCCGTGGCAGTGACCGCGTCGTGCGGAGGGCGAGTCGCGGCAGCCAGCAGCGGCACGGCAAGCGCAACGGCGAGCAATCGATACGCGGCACCACGCCTCTGCCTAACGGGAGGGCGCATTACTGTTGCCCTCCGCTCGCAGCCGCCCCGACGCTGACGCGCAGCTTCCCGGGCGCCGGCGCTGGGGTGAAAGCGCGGTCGTGATCATCCTTCACAAGCTGCACTGAGAGCGTGTAGCCGCCCGCGGTCGGCCACGTTAGGCTCAGCGCCAGGTCTTTTCCGGGCTCGAACCAGCACGTGCCCGACCCTTGCTGCCAGCTGCACGCGTTTCCAGGCGCTGCCGGAGTGGCAGCGCCATCCCACGTTAGGCGGTACTGCACCTTGCCGCCGTATGGATAGCAGCTCGGCATGCGCACTTTGACTGCGGTCGGCTGCGCAGCGACCACTTGTGCGGCTCCTGTGACCGTGGGGACGAGCGCTGTCGAGCCACCGGGCGCTAAATCCCCGAACCAGATGTGATGCTGAGTCTTCGCGTTGTCCGGCTCCCACGGCTCGCCGACCCGCTGGCCGGCGACGAGTGCTTCGGCTCTCAGGAACACGCCCCAGTCCAGATCGGCCGTGAGCGCGGCGTTTGTCTGACTCGTCGATGTGCCCCCGCTCTGGGTTGCTGACACTGCGCCGCAGCCGTTCGCTACGCCTAACAAGAACGGCTCCGGCCCGGCGCGGCCCTGCAGCACGTTGTAGTCGAAGCTGAGCTGTAAGGCCGTGTAGATGCCCGGCTGAACGGACACTTCGCCCTGTATCTGTGCGCTCTGATTCGTCGTCGTCGACGAAGGCAGCCCCTTGCGCGTCCCATCGCAACCCTTCCCGCTGCACTCGAAGTCGAAGGTCGAGCGCTCCGTGTGCGTCACTCCAACGGTACCGCTCGCACTGCCGACCGCATGTACCCTCACGTCGCCCTCGATGTAGAGACTTACGTCGATGACCGCGACGGGCACCTGTCCGATCACGATCGGGATCACGTACAACGGAATCTGCGGGCCGCCGCTCGGCGGAATCGTGTAGGCCTTGTCGAACGCGCCGGAGGCGTTGACTCCGAAGGTCAGCTGCTGGCCAGTCGTTAGGGTGCCTTTTCCCGTTAGGCTGCGGAGGCGATAGACACCGGGGACGCACGGGATGTAAAAGAACGTCGCGGCCACCTCGAGATCGGATTGAATCGGGAAGCCCAGCGTCACGCTTCCCGTGAGCGTTCCCTTCGCACTTCCCTTGGAACCGCTCTGCTGCATGCTCACGGTCATCGACGGAGTGTGCGAGAACTTCAGCGGAGCGGTCGGACCAGCCGCGACGTGATCTTTCCATCCATCGGCGACGGAGCACTGCTTCCACGTCTTCTCGATGTCGTCCCACCACCCCTGGGCCCTCTCGCGCAGCCGCTCCCACTCGTCGGAGGTGAGCTCGGTCCAGTTGTCCCAGCTCTTGTCCGTCCGGCAGCGGAAACGCTCCCATTCGTTTCCTTTGCACTTTCCGCCGCTCTTCACCTTGATGTCTTCGGGGACAGGGTTGTCCTTAGCCCACTCTTGCGCGATCGCGGGGTCGACGATGTAGTGCGTGTGCTCGCCGGCCGGCGTCTTCCGCGCGTGGATCTCGAGCAGGCGGCGAACGCCATCTGGCACGCTGTTAGGCGCGTTCTCGATTCCGTCTAACCCACGGAGGTGGAGCACCGTGTGCGTGACCGGACCCTTCCCCGCGATCGCAGCGGTCAGCGTGTGGTTCGCGACCGATGGCAGCGGCCGCGCAGCATAACGCGACACGGCAGCGAATTTGGAGCTGGTCGTGTGCGGAATGGGCGTTCCGTAGCTTATCGTCGGTGGAAGTGCACGCAGGACCGCGCTGACCGGGGCAGTCGAAATTGGTCGGTTGCCGCCGGTCGTCGTCGGTGCCGGGGCAGGTGGCTGCCTAACGGCAACCGCGGGCGCTGGCGCCTTCGTGACGGTGCAACACACGGTGCGTCCGTCGACGGACACCTGATTGTTCGCGAAGTTCGCATGCACACCTTGGCCGACGCGCAGTGCCGCAAGCGTGCTCGACGCTCGCGCCTTGAACTCGAAGACATGGCCAGATGCCGTCACCTTGGCGGCGACGATGCCGCTGCTGGCGTCGATCGCCGTGATACTGCAGCAAGCTGCCGTCGCTCGCGGCTGCGCGTCGGCCACGGCACAGAGGTAGGTGAGCGCGAACAGAGCTGTTGTGAGGCGGATCATGGTAGTCTCCTACTGATGGTCGGCGTTAGGTGGAACGCGCAGTGCGCTGCCTAACGAGTCAGTGTCGCGAGTTGGTGGCGTCTCGATAATGCCACAACAGTGCGTAGCATCCGTCGCCTTGAGCTTCACCGTCTTGCCAGCAAAGTCGGCCCACACCGGCTGGCCGATCTTGAGCGTGCCGAGCAGCCGCTTGTTTTTCACTGCGAAACGGAACGTGAAGCCTGTGGCTGTCTCTCGTGCTGTCACGAGAGACTTGGCCGCTTCAATACGCACGATGGCGCAGCAGGCAGGTGGTGCTGCGCTGGGCACAGCAGCTCCAGGCCCTTTGAGCGAATCGCGACTTTGCGACAACGCGGCGTTAGGCAAGGCGCCGAGTATACAGAGAATCGACAGCAGGCGTCGCATCGGACTAGAAGACGAACGCCAGTGAGACAGGCTGCCCCAAAGAGACAGCGCCTAAGGAAATCGCTTTGGCCTTTTGTGGCTGTGTCGCACTGAGAACGCTGACGAGCGACGGCAGAATGTCGCCGGCCGCACTGGTTGTTAGGGAAATGGCGGCGCGCGGCCGACCGCAGTCGCAGATCTGCTTGTCTTCATCGAACGGATACTCGTCCTCGCCGTTTTGAACGCCGTCCCCATCGCAATCCCCAGTCGGCATGTTATCCTCGCACTCGGGTGGGTCTTCCCTGAAGAGCCAATCCAAGAACGCCGCGAGCGAATTCGCGAGCGAGACCGTCGTTATGAAACCGGAGCCGGCGAGGACAACGATCATCAGCAGAGGTCCCACGTCTGTCATGTGGTTCTGCAACGCGTTCACACCCAAGGTTCTCGTGATGTCGCCCATGAATTGCGGGAGCACGATCTGTCCGAACGTCGCGGGTACGAAGGAAATCGTTAAACGGTCCGCGCTGACCCCTGCGTCCTTGATCAGCTGCGGTCCATTAACGCCGAGTGCCGCCAGCAGCGCCGGTCGTACGCCAGCTGCCTGGTAAACCGATGTTAGATCGATTGCACTCGCTAAGTAGCCATTGACAATTGCGAACGGGCGCCTAACGCGAAGCTGGCGCAGGACCTCCGCTCGCACCGCGTTGCGCACGTTTGCGTTCGCGAGTGCTGTCTTGAGTGCCGCGTTCACCGCGCGCCCTGCGGGGGAGGTCGCCGGACGCCCGCGCGCCGCGATTGCCGTGGTCCCCTCCGATGCCGTGGGTGTGACTATCGGCGTCTGCGTCGTCGGTTTCTTTGTCGCCGGCTTTTGCTTGCTCTGTGCTGCCACAGCGTCGCTGGCCGTGCTAAGCAATAGGCCGCTGGCGATAGCGGCGATCAACGATCGAAGCATGTGTCGCTTTGCCTGCATGTGATGCCTCCGCAGGACGGGTCCTTGTGGTTGGCGCAGCGGGGCATAACGTAGGAGCGCGAATCACACGGCCTTCTCCTTGCCGTCAAACGCCATATGACGTTGCGGCTGCGCACCTTCGGTGCTGTCTACCTCGAGCGCGATGAGACTCCGCTCGGCGGGGCGCACAGCCAGCGAAGACGTCTCGCGCTCCTTGCGTATCTCGCGGCTGCCGGTGGAGCCGCGATTACGCGCGAAAAACTCATCGCGTTGCTGTGGCCGGAAAGCGATGCGACGAGCGGGCGACACTCGCTTTCGCAGCTTCTCTATTCGCTACGCCACGACCTTGGTGCCGATGCGATAGTCATCGATGCGGAGACCGTGCGGCTCAACCCATCGGTGCTCGGTAGCGACGTGCACGCGTTCGACGCCGCAGTGCGTGCGGGTAAGAACGAGGAGGCGGTGGCCGAATACTCTGGCGCGTTCCTCGACGGATTCCATGTCGATGAAGCGCCGGAGCTCAATCGCTGGATCGACGAGGAATGTTCACGGCGCGCGCACGCGTGTGCACGCGCGCTCGATCGGCTGGCTGAAGCGGCGGAGAATGCGCGCGACTGGCATCGCGTCGTTGACTGGTGGCGTCGGCGAGTGACGATCGATCCGATGGATGGTCGCGCGACGTTGCGTCTCATGCAGGCAATGGTTGCGATTGGCGATCGCGAAGGGGCGCTACGCACGGCGCGCGTGTACGCGGCGCTGATGCAGGACGAGTTGGAGGCGGAGCCGGATCGTGCGGTGGTGCAGCTCGCGGACGAGCTGCGGAGCGCTTCCGCAGCCCCGGCTACGGCGTCGATCCTGCCTAACGACGCAGTCGTCGCGCGCGCGGAGGCCGCGGTCGCTTCAGCTGTTCCCCAGCCGGCAGCGTCAACGCGCCCGGATCGAAGGCCGAGCCGGCGCGCTATCGCGCCATGGGCGATTCCGGCAGCCGGACTTGTCGCCCTGGCGGCGTTTCTCATGTCGCGACCGGAGCGTGGCCCGAGTGACGGCTCACGTGCCGCCGAAAGTCCGCGAAGCGCTACGGTTGTTGTCGGCAACCTCGAAGGACCCGACTCGGTGCTTGCGCTTGCGGTGCGCGAAGCGTTGCGCGCAGAGCTTGTGAACACCACAGGTGTGCTCCTAACGAGTGATGCCGGCATCCGCGATCTCAAGACATTGATGCGTTTGCCGCGCGACGCGGCGCTGCAACCAGCGGAACTGCTTGCGCTGGCAACTCGCAGCGGCGCGCACGTGGCAGTCACCGGGTCGGTGCTCCCGGTTGGTCCAGGTGCGCAGATCGTGCTGGAGCTTCTTGATCCGAAATCGGGGACGCCTGTGCGCAGCTTCGCCGAACGGTCGGTCGATGCATCAGGGATACTGCCTGCCGTCGAGCGCATCGGTCGCTCTATCGGAGCCGCGATCGTGCACACCGCGGTCGATAGCACCGTGCGTCCACTTCCGGCAGTGACCACGGTGTCGCTCCCCGCGCTCAAGAGCTATGCGCAGGCGCGCCACCTCGCGTCGTTAGGGAAGCGCCACGAGTCGGTTGTGCCGGGCGAGCGGGCCGTGACGCACGACAGTACGTTCGCGCTGGCGCACTACTTTCTGGGCGACGTCCTCTGGTTCATCGATCAGCAAACACACGCTGAAGCGCACCTAACGAAGGCGTATCAGCTGCTGTCGACGGTGCCGCCGCGCGAGCAGCTCGTTATCCGAGCGCGGTATGAGCAGCTCGTGCTCGACCGTCCTGACAGCGCGCTCGCGTATTGGGAGCTGCTCCACGACGCGTCGCCGGGCGACGTACTCGCGTACGAAGGGCGCTCGTGGGCGTTGCGCGCACTCGGTCGTCACGAAGAGGCCGCGGCGTCGGCGGACACTGCGATGCGACTGGACCCGCTCGCCGTCGCCCCGCACACGAGCAACATGATGTACTCATTCTTGGGCGTCGGAGACACGGCCGCCGCATTAGCCGTCGCCGAGCGCGTCGCGCCACGAAATCCAGACGCGCCTCACGAGGCGCGCTTCTACGCGGCGCTGTATCGCGGTGACATAACAAGCGCCCTCGCCCACGCCGACAGCTGCCAAGGCCTGATCTCGCGGGCGTGGCGCCGAAGTCAGGCGCATTCGGCACGCGGCGACGTGGCAGCGGCGAAAGTATCGATCGACACCCTCAAGCTACAGGACAGGACCGCGGCGCTGCCTAACGCGCTCCTGAATCTCGGCCTCACCGAGTTAGCGCTCGGCGATCGCGCAAGCGCGGCGGCTTATGGTCGCGAAGCATTGACCTGGGTGCGTCAGCATGACTTATCGCCACCGGCAGTTGGGCGCCTGGCAGAGCGCATCGCCGACCTGGCTGCGCGCGCGGGTGACGAGCCGACGATCCGCGCAACGATTGCGCTCGTGCGCGAGCGCGACCGCGGCCGATCGCTGCGCACGTACGTGATGACCTTGCGGACGCTCGATGCGGCGCAGGTATACGTACGTGGACAGTACGAGGAGGCCGCTCGACGCGCGGAAGCCGCGCGCCATGGCGTGTACTTCACGCGCTCGCTGGCGACCATTGTGCAGCTCGAAGCCGATGCTCGCCGAGCGGCCGGGCAGATCGCCGCAGCCGATTCGCTCGAGCGGCTCATCACGACGCATCAGATCGTCGATGGCCACTTCGAGGCGTGGGCGATGTTGAACGCGGCCGTGGCGCTACGCGCCAACGGCCGCCCAAGTAGTACCGCGAGTCGCTAACCGCGCCGTTCGACGCGGCCAGCGAAATGCCTAACGCTACGGCGTTATCGTTCCGCCTACAATCGCGAATACCTGTGTTGCGCCCTCGGTCGGTCCGGCCCCGAAGCCAGTTCCACCGGTCGCTGTAAACATCCACGTCAACTGCGTCCCGGCCTGCAATCCGTGCGCGGCGTTAAATCCGGCGCCGAAGTTTGGAATGTTGAGCGTAACGGGCCCGGTTCCAAAGTACCCGACTGATCCCTGTATAGTCGCCGACGGTCCACTGCCCGACGGATTGAAGTTCAGCGTCCAGAACTGGTTGTACGGATTCTGAATGTTCCAGTTGGAGTTGATGGTCACATACGGCGACGTCCCAGCAACGGTTACCGTCGGCGGCGTCGTGATCGCATCCGGCAAAGTGAGCGTCTGATTCGTGGCCAGCCTGCTGAAGTAGAGAACGGCACGCGATGGGAAGGAAGATGTGGAGCCCACGTTCGTGGCAATTGCCAATTGGGAGTGGAAGTCACCGCTCACCGTGCTGGCATCCGGCACACCAAACCAGTTGACCGTTGTGCTGGTTGATGGTTGAACAATAGAGACGTTGGCTGTTGTGAAGTTCTTGGAGATGAAGCTCGAGAGGAACGTCACCTGTTGCGCGCCCAGATTCGCAATCGTCGCGGTGCGAGCAAGCGGCGCGACGCCCGTTGCGAAGTCCACCGTCACGCTGCCGTTGTTCGGAATATTCAAGTCGCGTTGGATCACAATCGAGTTCGGTGTGAACGTGGCCGCCGTCGACCGCACCCCGATCAGATCACGCGGGCCGTCAACGACGTTGTTCAGCGGAACCACGTTAGAACCAATGCCGCCGAATACAGTGCCCGTGCCGCCACTCATCGTAACGGACCCGAACTCACCGGCATTTACGCCGTTCACAGTCGCTGTGAGCGACTTCGTCGCGGCAGTGGACAAGCACAATCCAGTTCCGCGTCCGTTGAGCTCTGCCTGCGTGCCGTAAACAACGTTGAGCTGGGTGCTGTTCCCCGACGGCAACACATACGCAACGATGCCGCGCGTATTGATTGTGAAGCTATACACGTTGTTGGTGCCGGTAGCCTGGGTCCACGGGCCGCCGTTATTCGAGTAGCCGACCCAGAGCGGTATTCCCGATTGTTGGCAGAACGTGAGCGTCACGTTGCCGCTGCCGCCGCCGGACGCGGTGACCGTTAGGCTCAGCGTGACGGTTGCGTTCGTGACACCAGTCCCTGCGCCGGTGAGCGTGATTTGAGAGGTACCCGTAGCGGCGCCGGCGCCCACGGCGACAGTCACCGTCGATGTTGTGCCGGTTGTGCTCGCCGGATTGAACGTCACTGTTACACCAGCTGGCGCACCGCTGCTCGTTAGGTTCACCGTACCGGTGAAGTTGGTGCGCGCGATCGTCAGCGTCGTGGTACCCGACTGCCCCTGTTGCACGCTGAGCGTCGCCGGATTCGTCGTTAGCGCGATGGATCCTGTTGCCGCCGTCACTGTGAGGGCGAGCGTCGTCGTCGCGTTTGTAACGCCGGTCCCGGCGCCCTGCAACGTGATCGTAAGGTTTCCGGTCTGGACTGCGGCGCCCACGGCGACTGTGACTGTCGATGTCAGTGTGGTGCCCGTCAGCGTCGCCGGATTGAAGGTGACCGTGACACCGGTGGGTGCGCCCGTACTCGTTAGGGCAACGTCGCCAGTGAAGTTGGTGCGTGTCAGGGTCGCCGTTGCCGTGCCGGATGCTCCCGCCTGCACGGACAGCGTTGTCGGCGCCACAGTCAGCGCGATGCTGCCAGCCGCCGCCGTTACGGTGACGGTCAACGTCGTCGTGGCGTTCGTGACGCCGGTCCCAGTCCCCGTGATCGTGATCGGATACGTCCCGGCCGCGACAGTGGCAGCCACGTTGACGGTGACCGTGGAGTTGCTGATGCTGCCGACGAAGCCGATGGGATTGAACGTCAGCGTCATCCCGGGCGGCGCGCCGGACGTCGTTAGGCCCACGTCAAGGATGAAATTGGTCCGCGTGAGCGTCAGCGTTGACGTGCCGGATGCGCCTTGCGCAATACTCAGCGCAGCTGGTGCCACCGCGAGCGCGATACCGGACGCCGGAGGCGCCGTCACGGTGACCGTGAGCGTCGCCGTTACATTCGTGACTCCTGTGCCGGCACCAGTGATCGTGATCGCGTGATTTCCAACGGCCACGGCAGCGCCGACAGCAATATTCACCGTCGACGTCAGCGTAGTTCCAGACAACGTGGCCGGAGTGAATGATACGGTCATACCGGCCGGCGCGCCGGTGCTCGTTAGGCCAACATCTCCCGTAAAGTTTGTGCGCGTGAGTGTCAGCGTGCTCGTTCCCGATCCACCCTGCTGAATGCTGACAGTTGCCGGCGCCACGGCCAGCGCGATCGTTGGTGTCACCGGCGCCGTCACGGTGACAGTGAGGGTCGCCGTCTGGTTCGTGACGCCAGTCCCGGCCCCCTGGATCGTGATCGGATATGATCCTGCTGCGACCGTCGCCGCCACGTTCACGGCGATAGCTGCCGAGCCGCCCGTTACGCTCACCGGGGTGAAGGCGACCGTGATCCCCGCTGGCGCCCCACTGCTCGTTAGGTTCACCGCTCCGGTAAAGCCGCCGCCGCGCGTAAGGTTCGCTTGTGAGCTCCCCGATTGGCCCGCGACAACGCTCAGCGTCGCCGGCGCCAACGCCAGCGTGAAGCCCGGAGCCGCGGTGATTGTCAGCTGCACCGTTGCTGTCCGCGGCGATACGCCTTCTCCGGCGCCACGCACGGTGATCGTCGTGGGGCCGGGAGCTGCCGCCGCCGCCGCGGTGATTGTGATCGTGCCCGTTGCGGAGGACCCTGCGATCGTCGCGGCTGATGCTGTAACGCCGGCTGGCAGCCCTTCGACCGTGAGCGCGACGGAACCAGTGAATCCGCCCGTACGCGTGACTGTGACATCGAGCGTTCCTGTTCCAGCGGCGGAGATGTTCGCGCTGGCGCCGCCAGCGTCAGAGAGGGCGATGGCGCTGGGCGCGCCACCAGCTTGAACCGACAGCGTGGTGGGGGCCACTGTCATCGTGAAGGCTCGCGTCGGCGGGGTGGGCTCGTCATCTTCGCCGCAGGCGGCGAGAACCAGAGTGGAACAGCCCAAGGCGAGCGCTACAGCAGTACGTAGTGACATTGATCTGGCTTTAGAGGGTAAGTGGCAGACGTTCCACCGCGTGGCGCCCGGTGTCAAGTCGAAGTGCGCGATTGCCCGCTCACGGCGGAGCCCGTCAGCACAAAACCAGGCGCTAGCCGAGTGCCTAACGAGTCCGCGGCTCCAGTCGCGCCAGCTCGAACCGCTGTTCCGGTCGCCAGGCGCCGGGCGTGTCCGGATCCGGCACTTCGAATACGCCGCCGACCGCGGTAGCAATCGAGAGGGCGTAGCGCTCCCGCAAGCGCCGTTTGGGCCGGCCGAGTGAATCGACGGTGAGCACGGTCGTTGGAAGGACGACAAGCTGGATTCCGGAAACAGTTTCGGACGTCCGGGTTTCGGTTGTGTAACGCACCGTATCCCCGTTTGCGCGCGCTTGGATGAACGTCATATGTGGCCCGACAGGGCGTTGCGGCGTCCACGTGTTGCGGCGCGTATCCCAACCGAACAGTGTGTCGCGCAAGACACACAGACGGCTCTCGTTAGGCACCTGATCGGCGTTGCGGCGAATCCTGAAGCGCGCGCAGTCCGCGCCTGGCATCAACGCCAGCGCGACCTCGGCACTATCCACAATCCACGGTGACGTAAACTGTGGCCCGGATGTGTAGTGCAATAACAGACCCGGATGCAGGTCGCTGGCCACTCGCGGTGCGGCCGCCTGCAGAGTCAGCGCGATGAACAGATCGAGCATCGGTGGTCTCACGACATCGTGTTGAATAGCGCTCGGTGCGACTCGAGAATGCGCTGCGAATGTTGCGCGTCAGGTTCCAGCGTTGCCACACCGCGCTCGAAGGTCCCACCGAGGATGATGCCGTCATGCCGCGGCATCATATAGAGACCGCCGGGACCGGGGCCGATCGTAATGTAGTCGATCTCGGCCTGTGGGATGAGCACCAGGAGCTGTCCTTTGATCGGCAGCATCTCGCTGTCATCAAAGAGAGTTGCCGCACCAAGCCCTGTGCAATTGACGAGGACCGGCTCTGTGACCTGGCCTAACGATTGCGCGCTGGGAAAGTCATGCACGACCACGCGGCCGCCGGCCGCGCGAAAATCAGCCAGGAGGGCGAGCATGTAGATCGACGGCTCGATGTGCATCGTCAGCATGCGCGCGGCGTGAAGGCCGGTGAACGGGTGCTCGCTAGGCTGCAAGTCCACCAACTGAAGCAGTTCGTCGATCAGGGCGCGCTCCCCGACCGGTTGCCGACGCGGGTCTTGCGAGAGAAAGTAGCTCTCACGCCACGTCACACCGTAGCGCGGTTGCACGAGCAGCTGGAAGTGGCGAAAGGCGAAACGCGACGCGGCGACGTACTGCGCGTCGAACGTCGCCGTGCGACGGTCGTTATCCACCACCGTGGTGGGCATCCATTGCGCGCCGGCGATGTTGGACGTCGTGTTAGGCGGCAGATCGCGCGTGTAGATCGTGACTGCGAAGCCGCGGTCCTGCAGCAACCGAGCAGTCGCCAATCCTACGGCACCGCAGCCAATGACCGCACAGCGCCGATGCGGCATCTGCAGCGCGCGCTCAAGCGCGAGTTGCGCCGTCCCCCACGAGAGTGAGACGCCGCCGCCGCCATGACCGTAATTGTGGATCACTGTCTTGTCGCCCAACGATTCGACGTCGACGCGAAACCCATTGCGCCGGAACGGGCGCAGACCTGTCACTTCGCGGATGACGCGATTCGCATCGACATTGACACGCGACAGCCGACGCCGAGCGCGCGGCGCTGGGGTGCTTTCGAGAGCAGGGGCGCGCCCGCAGGCGGAGAGTGCTCCGGCCAGCGCCAGCCACTTGGTGACATCGCGTCGCGAGACGAGCTGCTTGCTCATCCAAACTCCGGCAACAAGACGCCACAATGAGAGCTGGAGGCCGCTTTTCGCGCAATGCGTGGTGCCCGCGGATGTACCGCTGGCCGGCGGCAGCGACGGGCTGACCGCGTTTCCCGATTACAATGGAGGAGAGAATGCGTAAGGCGCGAATTGCTGCTGCGGTGCTCATCACGTTCACTGCGTTCGCCGCGGAAGCTCAAAACCCCACCGCGCCCAAAGCGCGCGCTTTCAACGTCGGTCACACGGACATCGGTCCGACGCTTGGACTTGGCGGGATTGGTGCGGCCAGCTTCGCGATTGGTGGTCGCTTCGAACGCGGAATCCGCGCGCTCCCCGATATGGGCGACGGCGTGCTCGGCATCGGCGTCAGCGCTGATTGGTACAACTACAACGACACATTTACTGGTGCGGACTACGACTTCACATACATCCCGATCGCAGCAACGGCGAACTACCACATCAAGATCGAGAACAACAGCAAGTTCGATCCCTTCGTCGGTCTTGGCCTCGGCTATTTGATCGTCGATACGCCGTATTCGGGTTCGTACAACAGCGGCATCTACTTTGTGGGGCGCGTCGGGGCACGCTACTTCATGACACCGAAGATGGCGTTGTATGGCGACGCGGGTGCTGGTGCAGCAACGCTCAATGTGGGTGTGACATTCAAATTGTCGGGCTAATACGTAAGGCACTTCCCCCCGCCCAAAGGTGTCGGGGAAGAGCTGTGAGTTGCTCAGCTGTCTGGTGAGACGCAAGCTCGTTCGCGCACGCGTCGTCTCATCTGAAAGCTGGAAGACTCAAAGCTCTCTCTTCACACCTTTGGTGGGGGGTGGGTCGTTTCACTTCGCTGCTGCCTGTGCGGAGTCGGCCAACTCAGACCGGTACCGCTCCGCCTTCGCTGGTGTGCCTAACGAATCGTACGCCGCCACTAGATCGCGTCGCGCATTCTGCAGCCAGCCGATCGATGGCGTAGTCTGCCTGCTCACAATCTCATAGCCGGCCGCGCTCTCGATGACAGCCTCCGTGAAGCGGCGCTGCCGCAACAACGCGCGACCGAGCTTGATCTTCGATATGCCGACATTCAGATGCTCCGCGGGGAGCGTTTGCGCGTACATCGCCAATGCCTCGCGAAAACCACGCTCGGCCCGGATGTTGTCGCCTTTGGCCATGTATACGCTGGCGAGATTCGCCAGGCCGATGCCGATGTAGTAATGCTTGCCGCTGTACGCCTTGCTATAGATGTCGACGACGCGCTCGTAGCTGGTCAACGCGGTATCGTAGCGCTGCTCGACCAACGCGATCAGCGCGATGTCGTTGAGTGCGGACGCGACGTTAGGGTGCTCCGGTCCGAAGACGCGTTCGTGAATCGCCAGCGCCTCGTGCAGCAGGCTGTCCGCCTCGCGATTCCGGTTGAGCGCTCGCACCGCGCGACCGAGCATCGTTAGGTTCGAGGCGGTCTTATGATGCACAGGCCCGTACCAACCTTTTGTGATGGTCAGCGCCTCGCGATACATCTTTTCAGCCTCGGCGTATCGTCCTTGTTCGTACTGCACAGCACCGATGTTGATGAGATCTTCGGCGATGTGCGGATGCCCCTCGCCGTACACCTGTCGGCTCATGTCCAGCGCCACGCGACTGAGGGAATCGGCGGCGGCGTAATTACCGAGGTAGAACTGGTTGTTCGCGAGTCCCGTGATGCTCGCCGCTAGTTCCGGCGATACATCGCCACCGTTGGTGCGCAGGCGCACGGACTCGGTAAAGGCGGCCAGCGCGTCGCTGTAGTTGCCGCGCAGTTCCAGCACACTGCCTAACGCGTCGTTGGCTTGCGCGACTTGCGGATGTGCAGCGCCGAGACGGCGGCGGCTCATCGTGAGCCCATCCCGGATCAGTTTCTCGGCGGTGTCGTATTGCGCCTGCGCCATGCGCAATCGACCGAGCGCGACGAGCGAATGCGCCACATCGGGATGGTCCGTGCCGTGGAGACGTCGCCGTTGCTCGAGCGCTTGACGCAGCAACGTGTCAGCCCTATCCAGTTGCCCGAGCTGCTGTGATACGCCGCCGAGCGTTTCGAAAAGCTCAGCCTGAACCGCAGGCTCTGCCTTGAGACTGCGTGCTTCCTGAACACCGCGGTCTATCAGCGTCACGACGCGCAGCGAGTCGGCAGGGCCAACGGCGTCGTCACCTCCCTCGAAGAGGTCGACGAGAAAGCGCTGGATGCGCTGCGTACGGGTCGCCTCGGCGACAGCCGTGTCGCGCGCGCGGGTCAGACCCACAGCGTAAAAGCCGCTCAGCACGAGGATCAGGAGAGCGGTGGCCGCGGCAGAAAGCACACCACGGCGGTGACGCCTAACGAACTTGTCCAGTCGGTAACCGATGGAATCGGGCCGTGCCTCGAGCGGTTCACGGGCGAGGAAGTGATCGATGTCGCGGATCAGCGCGTCAACGGTCGCATAACGACGCTGCGGATCTTTGTGCATCGCTTTGAGCACCAGGACATCGAGATCCGCCCACTGCGAGCGGTCGGCGAGCGCCACGCGCGACGGCGTGATGGAGCAGACAGCGGATGGAGCGTCCGGATCCTGTGTCGTGACGATCGATTCGGCGGTCGCGGGGCTGCTATCCGACAAATCGAACGGCACACGTGCAGTAAGGAGCTCGTACAACACAACACCGAGCGCGTAGACGTCGGTGTGAATGCCGGCTTGCTCGCCGCGGAACTGCTCCGGTGCGGCATAAGCGGGTGTCATCAACCGCAGCCAGGTACGCGTGGCGTCGGACTGGTCCAGCGACTCGAGCTGTTTGGCGATGCCGAAATCGAGCAGCTTCACTCCACCGTCGGAGCGGACAAGAATGTTGGACGGTTTGAGGTCGCGGTGAACGACCAGGTGCCGGTGCGCATGTTGCACCGCCTCGCACACGGAACGAAAGAGACGCAGGCGATCGCCTAACGCCAACGCATTGCGCTCGCAATAGTCCGTGAGTGGGACGCCATCGACCAACTCCATGGCAAACCAAGGCGTCCCGTTGGGGAGCGCATCGGCGTCATGCAGCGTGGCGATGCCGGGGTGATTGAGACTGGCGAGGGTGCGCTGCTCCAGCGCGAAGCGTTCGCGTCGCGCCGGGGAAAGCGTCGCGTCGCGCAGTACTTTGATGGCGGCGACGGAACCGAGGTCCTCTCGCTCGGCGCGATACACGACACCCATGCCACCTTCGCCGAGTATGCTCGTTAGGCGATACGGCCCGAAGCGCTCATTTGGGAGGAGGCCCGTACCCACATCCAACAACCGCAGCGCCGCATCGGCGAGGCCGCGATCGATGAGCGAGCTTGCTGCGGTGTCTTCGCGTAGTAAGGCTTGTACTTCGGCGACGAGCGACGGATCGCCGGCGCACTCACGCTGGAGCATGGCGGCCTGCTCGTTAGGCGATAGCTCGACAGCGCGGTGAAAGAGACTCTGGATGCGTTCCCAGCGTGCGGGGTCCATCGATCCTCCCGAGTGGTATCGCGGCGCGACTCAGCGCGCGCCGCGCAGCTGCACCGCAAGCCAAGCGCGTGCCGCTCGCCAGTCACGCAGCACCGTGGCCTCGGAGACCTCCAGCAACTGCGCCGTCTCCGCGACGTCAAACCCTCCGAAAAAACGCCCCTCGACCATCTGTGCCTGACGCGGATTCAACTTTGCGAGTGCGTCGAGCGCGCCGTCTAATGCCAGCAGTTCTTCATCCGTGGAGACCGGAGTCTCCAGCGCATCCTCGAAGGTGACAAAGACCGCTTCCTTCCCGCCGCGCTTCTCAGCTTTGCGCCGCCGAGCTGCCTCGATCAGCACCTGACGCATCGCGCGAGCGGCTATGCGCTTGAAGTGGACCGGTGACGTCGACGCGAGAGCCGGCGAGCCGGTCAGCTTCAGCCATGCTTCGTTGACCAGGGTCGTCGGCGTAAGCGACGCGTTCGGATCGCTGCGTTTCACCGAGGCGGCGAGCCGGCGCAACTCCTCGTATGTGACGCTGAATAGATGATCCAGCGCGCGCCTGTCACCGGCAGGCATTTGGTCGTGGTCCGAAGAAGATCCCATGACAGCGGGTTAACCGATTCTGCGCAAATGCGGATGGAAGCGGGCACCACAGGGGGCCGCGAAAGTAGCACTTGGACTGGAGAAGCGCACTGTGACACAAACAACACGCGTAAGAGCGACAAAACTTTGGATCATGGGCGCGGTGGTTGCCGCGGCAGCGTGTGGCGGTGGCGGTGCATCCAGCACTGGGACTGGGCCGAACCAGAATCCGAACCCTACGCCCGCAGCTGTTTTACAGCTCGCCGTCGGCCCGGCGACATCGTCGATTCCGCAAGGCGGACAGGTTCAGCTCGCCGTCACGGTCGCGCGCGTGAATTTCACAGGTGCTGTGACTGTCGCGATCTCGGGGACGCCGACCGGCGTGTCGAACACGATCAGCCAGCCGCAGGGGACCGGAGCTGTCGTCACTGGCACAATCATCGTGGTGGCTGCTGCGACAACGGCACCCGGGACTTATACGGTCACGATTCAGGCGTCAGGCAGCGGCGTTCCTGCGGTGTCTCAGACGGTCGCCCTAACGATTACCGCGGTGGGGAGCTACAGCATCACCGGGACGACGTCGTCGAGTCCGACGATCGCTCCGGGTGGGTCGGCGATCGTGCTCCTGGGAATATTGCGTGACAACTTCGCGGCTCCGATCACACTGGTGGCGGACAGTCTCCCCGCCGGCGTGACGGCGGCGTTCACGATCAACCCCGTGGTGTTCAACGCATCGTCGATGACGCTCAGCGTTGGCCCGAGTGTTTCGTTAGGCACCTATCGCATGTCCATTCGTGGGACGGCGGCCGGCTTCCCCGACCGGAGTGTTCCGCTCACGTTCACCGTCGCGGCACTCGGTAGCTTCACTTTGTCGGCGAGTCCGTCGCCGGCGAGCGTGCAGCAGGGGACGAGCCGCGCGGTGACGATCAGCGTCAATCGCACCGGTGGGTTCAGCGGCATTGTGTTGCTTCAGGTTGAAGGCGTGCCAGGAGGGTTGACCGTCGCGTTGAATCCCGCCGCGACAGGCGCCGGCGCCTCGACCCTAACGCTGACGGCCGGCGCGGCACTCGCCGCCGGTAACTACACCCTAACGATTCGCGGCCAGGCGTCAGGGGTGGCAGAGCAGA
>JBQTIF010000018.1:0-45028 GCA_052388395.1 Gemmatimonadaceae bacterium
TGGGGCGCACCGAGTGTGTCCGCCGTGCAGCGTGAAGGAGTCGAACTTGTCGGATTAGCCGGCGGGATCACATGGCCTCTCCCAGCTGACCTCCGCGCCACATTCGAGACGGGCGTGCCGCTGAACAGCCAAGGGAACGCGCTACAGCCGACCTCTCGCGTTAGGCGCATCCCCTGGGGCACGTCCTTCGCTTGGACAATACCCGGGACTTTGTTCACCTTCGACGCGTACGCCTCGAATCGGGTAGGAAACTCCCCGTTCCACACGTTGCGGGTGCGCGCCCACGGGACGACGGAGTTCGGTGTCGGTTTCTCCATGTCGTCACCGCAGCGGTGAGCCGCGTGAGCCGCGTGAGCCGCATCTTTATCACCGGTGCGACGGGGTGCATCGGACAATACGTGGTCGAAGCACTGCTGCGTGAAACGGCGCACGAGTTGATCCTCTCTGTGCGTGATCCCGCGCGCGTCCCGGCATCGTTCCACGCAGAGCGCCGAGTGCGTCTGGTCGTGGGGGATCTGCGTGAGACGCATCGCTGGGATGACGCCGCGCGCAAAGCAGACAGTGCGGTCCTCATCCACACTTCGTGGACAGATAGCGACGAAGCGCACAGCGTGAACGTGGAAGCGACGACGGCATTGCTGCAGCGATTCCAGCCGGGACACTGCCGGCGCGTGATTTACTTCTCTACAGCCAGCATCCTCGATGCCGACAGCCAGCTCCTCGCCCAGGCGGAAAAGCTGGGGACAGCGTACATCCGATCGAAGTATTTCATGCGTCGCCTACTCGACGAGCGGCGCGATTTCCTCCCCCTCGCCCCCGTCCCCCCGCTCGTGATCCTCTATCCCACCCTCGTCCTCGGCGGCGACGCTACGCATCCACTATCGCACGTATCGAGGACACTTGAAGAGATCGTTAGGCATCGCCGCTGGCTACGCTGGTTTGCCGGCGACGCCAGCTTTCACTTCATCCACGCAGCTGACATCGCGCAGATCGTTGCTGCTCTTGTCGACGGCTCCGCCGCTCCAGATCTCGCGCGCGATTACATACTGGGGGAGCAACGCATCACCCTCGACGACTCGATCGACGCGGTTCTCGCGCACTCCAATAGCGCACGGGCCGCGCGCATCCCCCTCACACCAGCCGTCACGCACGCCTTGATTAAGCTCTTGCGCATCCGCCTAACGCCGTGGGACCGCTATTGTCTGGAGCGGCGACACTTTACGTACGAGAACGCGACTGGCGCCGCCGCCTTTGGACGCACGCCGTATTTTGCGACGCTGCGTGCCGCACTGAGCGCCGGCTCCCGTATCGAACCGACTTCACCGCACTAGGGCACACGACTCAGCACTTCGAGCTCGCGCTGACCGGCTGAGATCTCCACGTGCGCTCGCAAAAGCGCCGCCTTCCATTCCGGAAACCGTTCCTGGTCGTGTTCACCGCGCAAAATCGACGACGCGAGCGTCTCGAGCGAAAACATCCGCGTCGCTAGACGATCCACCGCGCCGAGTGGCGGCCAGAGCTTCGTCGTGATCCCCACGAGCGCGCGCGGGTGCTTGCGATAGAAACGCGCTCCCATGCGCCCGCGCTCGAGCTCGCGAGACAGTTGCTGGCGCATATCCATGTCATATGATGCAGGCTTGTAGTGGTAGATCGGCGCGCGCCACGCAAAGCGGCGGCGGAGACCTAACGACAACAGCCGCTGGGCCAGCTCCTGGTCTTGCCATCCAAACGTGTCGAACGATTCATCGTAACAGCCGGCTCGGCGGATGTTGGCCAGGCTTACCGACGAGTTTCCGCCAGGCATGGGGTGTCGGTGATAGGCGCGCCATCCCGGCGATTCGTCCACTCGCTCGGGAATCTGCCGCACCTGCACGATGCCGCCGGCTACCAGGGCCAAGGCATCGTTGCGATGTAACGCGACGTGCGCACTGACAAAGTTCGGCCCGACGAACGTGTCGTCATCGAGAAAAATTACGACGCGGCCGCGAGCGACTTCCAGCGCTCGATTGCGACCGCGAGCGACCCCGCCGCCGCTTCGTTTGTACACATAGCGCAAATTCCTGCACGCGAGTTGCCCTACGGCTGCCGGCGTTGCGTCTGTCGATCCATCATCGACGACAATCACCTCATAACGTGTCGCGTCCAGCGACTGACGCAGCATGCGCGACAGGCTCAGCATAAGAAGCTCGGCGCGGTCCCGAGTCGGAACGATGAGTGACGCGTCGAGCATCAGGCCTGCGGCACGGTGAAATCGGCGGCGCTCAGGTTTGCGCTGCGCTGCGCCATGTAAATCGTAGACGGCATATCGGCCACGATCTGTCCGTGCTCCATCACAAGCACTCGCTGCGCCAGCGCGAGCAATGGATCATGATGTGTGACGAGACAGACAGTGCGACCTACACTGAATCGGGCCAGCGCCGCTGCGAGCAACTGCTCGGATTCGGTGTCGAGCGCTGAGGTAGGCTCATCGAGCAGCAGGATCAATGGGTCGGCAAGCATCGCCCGCGCGAGCGCAATGCGCTGGCGTTGCCCCACAGACAGGTTGCCACCGCGCGGTTGCAGCTCAGTCTCGTAGCCGCGCGGCAAGCGGCGCGCGAATTCGTCGACGTGCGCCTCGGCTGCGATACGCATGACCGCCGACTGTGTGGCGTTAGGCTGCGAAAAGCGCAAGTTGTCGAGCAACGTTCCGGAGAAGAGAAACGGTGTTTGCGAGACGACGGCTACATGCGAACGCAGCGATGCGCGCGTCACTTGGCTGATGTCATATCCGTCGATGCGAATCGACCCCGAAGTCGGCAGAACAAGTCGTGGCAAGAGATCGATGAAGGTCGACTTACCTGCTCCGCTCGGGCCGACAATGGCAACGGTCTCTCCCGGTTCGACGCTCAGATCCAGCGGGCCGAGTGTGAATCCGCTTTGCGCGTACTCCGCTCGCACACGCTGCATGGTGACGCGCCCCCCCCGCCCCCCCTTTCCGCGCTGCAGCACGATTGCTGTCGGCGCATCCTCCTCGATTGGCGCTTGCAGCATCTCCACGCAGCGTCGCATCAGCGCTATGAACCGTGCGACCGTGCCTGATGAGCGCGCGATTTCCTGCATCGGGCCGACGGCGAGACCGAGGAGGACGAGGAAGCGTACCAGCGCATCATCGGACAGCGAACCACGCTCACGCAGCCACACGCTCATGAACACGAGACCGGCGAGGCCGACGACGGCGCCTAACGTCACTGCCGCCGGATGCAGGGCAACGGCGCGCTCCTCGCCTAACGCTGATGCCAGATGCGCCCTGCTCAGCTCACGAAAACGCGCTTCCAGCATCGCTTCCCGTCCGAAGAGCTTCGCCTCTCTCGCGCCGTCGAGGCATTCGGCGGCCAGCGCGGTGAGATTCGCGAGCTGCTGCTGGGATGCGCGCGTCGTTCCCTGCAATCGGCGGCCAAAATACGCAACGAGCGCGAGCATCGGCGCCGCCAAACCCACCGTCGCAGCCGCTAACACCGGTGAAGCCATGACCAGCGCGATCCCGAGCGCCGCGACAGTCATCACGTTAGGTGCGAAGACGGCCAGCCCGCGGACCAGCGCATAGTGCACAAGGGCGATGTCATTCGAGATGCGCGAGATGAATGCCCCCGCCGGCGCAGAGGCAACATCCGCGACTGGACGGCGCAGTTGCCGCGCAACCATAATCATCCGCAGATCGGACGCGAAACGAGTGCTACTGCGCATCAGCAGGAAGTCGCGTCCAAAGGTCGCCGCGGTGAGCAACATCGTGATCGCCACACCAATGCCGAGGTGTAACGCGAGACCACTGACTGAATGCGCGGTGATGATCTCGCGCATGAGGGTGCTCGCCCACGCAGCTAACGCGAACATGCACCCCACGACAACGGCAAGGCAGCCAAACGCGAGGAGCAGCGCGCTGAGATCGCGCCGGAGAAATCGGGCAACCAAGCCGCGCGCTGTTGTTTCGCCCCCGCCGCTCATCATCGCACGGTGGCGAGCACTTCGTCCACAAGACGCAGTGCCGCGCCCGGCTCGCCCATAACGCGTCGCAGCCGATTCGCCATGTCACCGTTGCCATTCTTGCGCAGTGACAATGTCACCTCCGCCGCGAGGTCTGCCGCTGATATCGGTCCCACAAGCTCGGGAACAATGCGCTCGTCAGCGAGGCGATTCGGATGTGCCCAATAACGCCGCGTCCACACATACGTGCGCGCCACGACTTCCTTGATCGCGGGGCCGAGGACCGGGATGCCACCGAGATGACCGGCAAGACCGGGCAGCGGGAGAGCGTGCAGGCGGTACGTCGGAAGCGCGAGGATCATCGGGATCCCGAGCGCTGCGAGTTCGGCCGTGCTCGTCCCGGGAATCGTTATGGCGAGATCGGCATCGGCCATCGCCGCGGATGGCGACGCGACTCGCAGACGCACGCCTGCTGACGAAACCAACACCTCGCGCGAGGCGAAATCTTCCCACTGCGCACTGTCTCCTTCGAGGACGCGGTGGTTCGACGGCGCCACGAGCTTGGCAAGCTCGTCGTGCGAAATGAAGTCGGACTTCGACAGAACCCAGCGTATGCCGGGAGCGGAGCGCTCCACACGCGCCGCGACGCGAAGTAAAAAAGGGAGCACTTGTTGCACGAGGTACTGCCGGCTGCCTGGAAATAGCGCAACGGAGCGCGGACCACCGTTAGGCGTGTGCCGCAGCGGCACGCGGAGGCGCGCCGCATCTACCATGAGGTTGCCTACTGCGCGCACCTTGCGGTTGCCGTTGACCCTTCCCACACGGTCATTGACGACGCAGACCTTGTCGAGCAGCGACGACCAGCGCACACGTTGTTCCTCGTAGACGACGATGGGTTGTCGCAAGCGGCGCGCGAGTGCGATAGAAAGCAGCAGCTCACCACCGAAGTGCACGACACATCCGCGCCCGCCACGCTCGAACCCTGAAGGCAACTCACCGCGCGCGATCCAACGCAGCGTAGCGCGCGGTGTGCAGAAGGCGTCGATCCCAGGCATGCCGTCCAGCACAGCGGTCTCCTGCCCCGAGGCAAAGACGCAAGGGAGCAACGCGGCGCAAAGGCGCACGTTCGGGTGCTGCGAACGTAGCGCGTCAGCGAAGGGGTACAGCCACGCGGCCACTTCTCCCGGGCCGTTGACCATGGCGACGACTTGAATGGCGGTGTTGCTCATAGTCCGTAGCGCGCCGCGCCCCAGGTGAGCAGGTCGCGGAATGTATGCGTCGACATACCCACCGAGAGGTTGACCAGCGGCCGCGCTGTACCGAGCACGTCCGTGCCTAACGACGTTGGCCGTGCCGCCCTGTAAATCTCAGCGGCAGGATGTGTGGCTATGAACGCCGCGATCAGCCGCCCAAAGACCCCATTGTCACGCGCATCGAGTGTGCGCCCATGCATGTGCGTCACCCCGGCGCACTCGACACGATCGACGAACGCGAGGGCCAGCCGCGTATAGAGTCGCTCCTGATAGCCGGCTGTCACGAGGTTGATATGGTAGTGTGCAGGATATCGCGCTGCATCGATCGGCGCGGCTTCACGCCAGGAGCGGAGCAGGAGCCAGCGAAAGAATGCCCGCGTGCGAGGTCCATCCGCGTAGCGCCCGCTCACCCCTCGCCACGTTAGGCGCATCAGAACCGACGGCACAACGTGACGCGCCATCGTGCGGACGAAACGCGCGCTGTCCACACAACCCAGAAGATACCCCGTGACATTGTCGTCGCGACTGGCGACGAGAATCGATTCCGGTTCGTAGTCGGTGTAGTATTTCGTCCAGTAATCGGCGAATACTTCTTTGTCATCGAGTAACGCGGCGTGGCCGCGGTGGCGAAAAGCCGTGCGGCAACAAATCTCGCGCACCGCGTCGCGATCGCTCGCGGTATAGGGACGCAGGACCGAGTGGGCTACGCGCACGAGATGCTCACGCGCGCGGTGTAGAGAACGATCCCTGCCGCGGGTAGCGTACGCCGCCCCATTCTATCTCGCGCACGCGCAGCGCAGCTCCCATCACGACAAAGCCCAGCACAAGCGCCGTTGGCTCGTAGATCAGCGCCGCAGGGACGTATCGCAAGCGATGCACACGTCGCAATGCCACGCTGGCAAACAGCACTCCCGCGAGATAGCGCGTCACCAATGCGATCCACCACCCGCCGCCGGCTATCAAGGCGGCGGCGCCTAACACCGCCAAAAGAAATCCCCAAACGCCGAGGGCCGCTGCGAGCAACGACCGTCCTCCCGTTGTTCCCGTTCGCAACGCACGCCCGAGCAAGTCCCGCCAGCGCGCACATGCGCGCACGTGCACGGGCTCGCCGGCAAGAAACACGATCTTCGCGTCGAGTCCATGCGCCGCGCGCGCGAACGCGAGGTCCTCGATGAGTGTGAACCCCAGCGCGCAAAATCCGCCGATGCGATCATACAACGCGCGGCGAAAGCCGGCCGCGCCGAACAACATTCCCGCTGGCGCCCCGCTCCGCGTTAGGGCGCGACACCATCCTAGATAGTACGCCGCGTCAACGGTTTGCAGGGCAGCGAGCATGCGTGCTGAGAGTGAGCGGCTCGTCGGGGTAAAGGCGACGCCGCCGGCCACTGCCGCTGCATCACGTAACGCCGCAACCGCGTCGCGCACCCAACCGGGCGGAGGCACAGCATCGCTGTCGAGGACGAGAACGTACGGCGCCCGCGTTTCACGCACCGCCACGTCGAGCGCGTGCTGCCGCGCCGTACACGCACGCGCTGACGGCACAGCATCGATGCGCAGCGTGCGAACGTTCACCATCCCTACGGATGCCGCGATCGCCGAGGTCCCGTCTGTGCTGCGGTCATCCACAACCACGACTTGCAGCGTTCCGTCGGCGTTGTGCGATTGCGTCGCGAGCGCTCTCAGCGTCGCGCCAAGCGTCGCGGCGGCGTTATGCGCGGTAATGACGACGGCGACATCCGTCCGCTCAGTCATGACGCCAGCTCAGACAGCGGGCGCGCCGTCCACCCGGCCGTACCTAACGAGTCGACCAGGGCAGCGATCTCACTCACAACGTGGCGATCTTCGGCATCGCGCGGATGCAGCGTAAGGCGCAACGCAGCGCCATCGGTCAGGAGCGTGCGCAGTTTGCGTCGCCGCAGTTGACCCGCGATGGCGCGCACTGCTCGTCGCGTGCCGTCATCAAACCAGATAGCTGGTGCGTGCGCGACGACACGACCGTGCCATACGATATGATCGCGTGCGAGCACTCCAGGAATCCCTGCCGCCGCCAGCGCGCGCCGGGTCCCGGCGCTCATCTGCCATCGGGGAGCGCAGAACCAGTGCGGCGCCTCAGCGAACGCTTCGACGAACGCATTGCGACCTTCTAACAGGCGGCCGGCTGCTGTGCGCTCATCCAGCGTGGCAAATTCGCTTTCGTTTTCGGTGCCGAAGTACATGCGATCCCACAGTCGCTCCCCAAGCGTATGCGTCGTTCCGTGCAGAACCTTCGTTCCAGGATGCGCGCGCAGGCGATCTACAAAACCTGGATGAGCCGCGAGTGGCCAGCGGCCTTGCCAGTTAGGCACGACAAAGATCGACGCCAGGGATGCGATCGACGCTGGCAGTCGCGAGACAAGCTGATCGATAACGCGCTCCGCCGCCGGCGATGCATCATGAATCTCGATGAAATATTGACGCGTCATCTGGGCACATGGCGCTGCCGCGCGGCGAGGAGCGCCACAATATCGCGCGCGATGGAGTCGCTTGCACCGGGCACGCCCATGCGCTCGCGTCCTGCCGCTGTCATGAGAGCGCGCTGCTCGCCGTCGTGCGCCACCCGCTGTAGCGCGCCGTACAGCGCGGCACCATTGGGCGCGGTAGCCATCGCGGCGTCGCCGAAGTAGCGCATTTTCATCCGGAAGTACGCTTTCCCTTGCACGCCGGCTGTTGCGAATGTCACCAGTGGCACACCCAGACCGATCGCCTGCTCATTCGCCGTCCCTGCCAGACCGATTGCCACCCGCGCGCGCCGCATCACGTCAGCGAAGCGCCCGATCAGAAACTGCGCGCACACGCCGTGCGTTAGGCGCGCCTTGAGGGCTAAGCCCCTCGCATCGGGCCGCGCACCCGGAACGTCGCGTCGCCACATGGCAAGCGCGCGCGGCGACAGCGCCTGCCACGCGCGTTCCACGTCGAAGCGAGGGGTGACAGCGAAGATGAAGGCGACCGGTCCACCATGCTCCCACGCCATTACATCGTCCGCAACGAGCGACAGAATACGCGCGGCGTTCGCCTCGGCGTCACCACGGCTCCCCGGCAGGCACGCGATCACGACAGCATCGTTAGGCACTGGCAGTGGGGTACCCGTTTCCTGCAAGTCATCCATCATCGGATTCCCGACGAACGAGCTGGCGATACGCTCCTGCGTTAGTTCTTCCGCCGTCCGTGCATCACGCGGATAGCAGCGCACGCAATGCTGTCGCAACAAGTGCTTCTCGAGACGCGTGTAGCCGAAGCCGCGGCCGTAATACGCGGATTTGGCGCAGCCGACAAATACAAAGGGCGTGTGTGCGACCGTTGCGGCTAGCATCGGTACCACGTCCCCGACTGCAATGACGAGATCGTAGCGACCGCGTATCGTACGCGCGTCGCGCCACTGGCGCCGGTGGACGCCTAACCAGCCGGCGCGCAGGTCACGCAGAAGCAACGGCAGACTGAGCGTTGCGAAGCCAGCACTCGGAAGAAGGTTTTGCGTTCCGATGCGCGCGACACCCCGGACTGCGTACGCGTCACCGGCGCCGACCATGGGCCAGGCGTCGATGTCGACATCGTCCGGCGCCAATGCTCGCACGCGATCGACGAGTCGCCCTGCGACGGCATCCTCGCCGTGCCCATTGCTCGCGAACAGGAGTCGTGGCGATCGTGCAGCGTCCGGCGACGAGTGCGCGCGCTGCATCAGGCGACTTACCGTGGCCTAACGAGCCGCGATTCTCGCGACCGCGTCAGAGTCGCGGGCGATCACTGGCGATCGCTCGCGATGGCCGTTCCCGCGACCGTCGCCGTTCTCAGCCACGGAGATGGGAAGCAGCGCGACCCCAGTTGCTGGAACTGGCCATGGACTGCGCATTTCGGGGACGCAGGCGTGCAAACAGCGCCGCAGATCCGCATCACAGGCGTCGCGCTCACTCGCCCGAATCAACCTGTCGATATTTACCGCAGCGCCATTCCGCAGCGGCGCACTTGGCACACGCAGCACTTTGTCGACGCTGGTCGGGGAGACCTGCTCCGATCCATCAAAGATGTCTTCATTCAACTTCTCGCCCGGACGTACTCCAGTGAATTTGATCTCGATGTCGCTGCCTACCTCGAGCCCGGAGAGCCGGATGAGATCTTCTGCGAGGTCGACGATGCGCACTGGCTCGCCCATATCGAGCATAACGACTTCGCCAGAATAGCCGAGGACGCCCGCCTCGAGCACGAGTTGCACCGCCTCCGGGATCGTCATGAAGTAGCGTCGCATCGCAGGATGCGTTACGAGCACCGGCCCGCCAGCCTCGATTTGCCTGAGGAACGTTGGAACGACGCTGCCGCGGCTGCCTAACACATTGCCGAAGCGCACAGCCACGTATTCTCGCCCCGTTTCCGCGGCAGCGAGTTGCACAATCTGCTCGGCGATTCGTTTTGTTGCGCCCATCACGCTCGTTGGACGTACGGCTTTGTCAGAGGAAATGAGCACCAGGTTCCGCACGCCGGCGGCGCGTGCCGATTCGACCACGTTGCGTGTGCCGACGACATTATTCGCGACCGCCTCGCTGACATTGCCTTCCATGAGCGGTACGTGTTTATGCGCCGCTGCATGGAAGATGACATCGGGCGAATATTCGCGCATGATGCGCGACATGCGTTTGCGTTCGCGGATGTCCGCGATGACGGTCGGTGTATTGAGCGCAGGATACCGATGGACGAGCTCCTGCTGGATCTCGAAGATGGAATTTTCTCCGTGGCCCAGGAGCACCAGCCGATTGGGGTTCAGTCGTGCAACCTGGCGACAGATCTCACTACCGATCGAACCGCCGGCACCCGTAACAAGCACTGTGCGATGCGCCGCTAGCTCACTGAGCGCGGAGTTATCCGATCGTGCGACGGGGCTTCGCCGCAGCAGATCCTGGATCTCCACCTGGCGCAGTGGCTGCACGCCCACACGCCCTGAGATAATGTCGGCGAGCCCTGGGACCGTGCGCGCGGGGACTCCCGCCTCACGAGCGGCGCTGACGATCTGCCTAACGACGCTCCCGGTAACCTCCGGCATCGCGATGATGATCTCGCTCACCTCATGGGTGCTCAAAACCTTGCCGATGCTCGCGAGACCGCCAATGACCGGAATTTCCTGAAGGACGTGGCGCCGTTTGCTGGCATCGTCGTCGAGGAAGCCGATGGGATAGAGTCCGAGCTGTGGATTGCCGCGCAGCTCGCGCACCAACATCTGTCCCGCCACACCCGCGCCGATGATGAGAACCGGGCGTCCGCGGCTCGACAACGCGCGTGCACGGCGATGTCCTTGCAGCCGCGCGAGAAAACGCGGAATCGCCAGCGCCGCAGAACTGAATAACCCGTCCATCGCGAGAACCGACAACGGAATTCGCGAAGGGATAAGACCGAGCGTCGGCAGAATAACGACGCCGATGACAAAAGAGGCCGCGACACCAACCGTGCATGCGGCAAGCACACGCTCGAGCTCGGCGATACTCGCGTGATACCAGACTCTACGGTATAAGCCGAACGCGACAAAAAGGGCAATGCGAAGCGGCAGTGTCGCGACAACATAGACAAGGGCGTCATGCCGGTGGTACTCAGATAGCCAACTCGTACCGTCAAAGCGCAGCGCGTATGACAGTGCACACGAGGCGATAAGTAGCGTTACATCGATCGCCAAAAAGTGGCGGTTCCGCAGCTGCGGCGTCGTGTTGCGCGGTTTATCTGTCACAAAACACCTGGCCTCCCACATTTCCCCCCCTCAATTAACTCAGACGTTGTTAGGCAGAGGCAGACTAGTGCAACGCAGGGGATTCGCCAATGCCCTTGACACCCGAAACGGCTGCGTCACTGACCGCCGCATGCACGCCACATGCCGATGATGGCGCCGCCGCGCCGCTTTTGCAAATCGAAAGGTGCGGTCCTAAAAATTTCGGTCCAGAACTTGAACGGTGCCTAACAACGATACCGTGGTGACCCTGTGGTTCAGGTCGCCACATACCCGATTGCGTAAGTATTCTCCCGGATGTGAGGTGTTGCATGTCGAAAACTGGATACTCCACTCGCGCGGCTGGATTGGTGATTGCGCTCACGCTTTCGGTCTCGGCGGACGCCGGAGCGCAAACGGACACTACGCGCCGCCCCACCGCAGTTGCGGAGCAACGCATTCCCGTGCGGAAGGATCAGGGGATAACGCGCCGCGTGTCCGCGGGCGATGTGGATCTGCTCGCCGTCGAGCGAGCGCGCATCGACTCGTTAGAGGCACTGGCAGCGTCTTACCGTATACGCATCGACTCGCTGTCAGCCGCCTTCACGACGCGCTCCGATGCCACAGACCGGTTGGTCGCGTCGCTATCAGATTCGCTGCGTCTGGTGCGCACTGAGCTCACCACTGCTCGCACTGAGCTGACGACGATGTCGGCGCACGTAACGGCGCTGAGTGATACGGTGCAGCAAGTCAATCAGCGCATCTGGCGGCTCCGCCACGGCTCGCTGTTTGGCAACAGCGGCTTCTATGTCGGAGTGGGGAGCGGTACCAACCTCACTACGGGCACGCTGGACGATATCGGCTACAACTCAGGGCTCAATGTGTCCGTTCCGATCGGTTGGCATCAGCGCGGGAGCGTGATCGGCGTGCGCACGGAGTGGGGCGTTCAATCATTCGATGGCCGGAACAATGCTGGGTTCAGCAACAACGATGCGAGGTTTTACTCGGCGGTCGGTCTTCTTACGCTGAACCTGCCGATTAATGCCGCCAAGACGAACACGTTTTATGTGATGGGTGGCGGCGGCGTGTACATGTTCAAGAACCTCATCGCAGGTACGACGCTCGGTGATCGCTTCGGTGCTACGACGACCAGCGGTTCGACGACGAGCGAAACGAAGTTCGGTTTTCAGGGCGGTGCCGGAGTCGAGCTGAAGATTCTCGGCGCGACCTCGTTCTTCGTTCAGACGGGCATTTCGCAGGTATCTGTTGATACCCCCGCAGGTACGTCTGGGTCGAGCCTTCGCTGGGTCCCGATTATTGCGGGCATTCAGCTGCGGTAGATCGGAAGCAAGTAGTTACATTACGTGCTCGATCGCCACGCGCGCTGCTCCACTGGCGCGCGTGGCGAGTTGTCTTGAAACGCTTCGCGCCTAACGGGATGATGAGCCGTTTTTCCATCCTTGTGTTCGCCAGCGCCTGCGCAATCGGCACGTGGGGATGCGCGTACGCGTCGCATCCAATCGCTGCAGGTGCTCGCCCTCAAGGTACAACGCCGCACGCCAGCTCGCTCAGCGCTGTCGGTTTTGTGCGGCTGACCGAGGTCCACGCGGGAGTAGCAGCTTCGGAGCTGCGCATCCCGGTTCGTTTGTCGCGCACGTTGGCGGCGATGCGCGCGTCGCAGTACTCGCTGAGCGACCGATCACGCTTGCGACTCGTCGTAAGTCTAAATCGTCGTTTACTCTCGGCAGTTGCGGGGAAAGACACTGTGTTCAGAGCGCAGGTTGGCGTGGCGACCGGACTGCGTCTCGCGTTCGCTGGCCGGTCGTGGCGCTTTCGGACACCACGCGGAACGCGGCGCGTGTTGCGCAAGACTGAGGATCCGGTGTGGACCCCGCCTGACTGGCACTACGCGGAGACTGCGTTCAATCACAGGCTGCGACTCGCGCACCTCCCGTCCAAGGGTGTGGTTCTAAGTACGGGAGCCAAACTCGTGATTCGTGATCGCGTCGTCGGTATCATCTATCCCGGGCGTGCGTTCGCCATGCTTCCTACTGACGAGCATCTTGTCTTCGATGGCCGCGTGTTCATCCCACCGGTCGGCACATTGAACCGCCGCGTGACAGAATCGTTAGGCGACTACGCGCTTGATCTCGGTGGCGGATATTTGATCCACGGCACGTCGAACGAAGCGAGCATCGGGGAAGCGAGCTCGCATGGTTGTATCCGGGTGCGTCACGAGGATATCGAGTGGCTGTTCGACAACGTGCCGGTGGGAACGCCTGTTCTCATTCACTGAAGGCGCGCTCCTACACCTAACGACCCGTCACAGTCCGTCGGCACACTCCGCGGATAGCTGCTCCATCTTCTGCATTTCAGTGCTGTAGTCGTTTCGCGTCGCGACGACGCGCCGACCCGCGACGCCCATCGCGTGCCGCAGTGCTGAAGCGATCAGCCTCGAGTCACACGGTCACCTAGCGCCTCGGCGGCGTGCGTTGCAGCGAGGCTTTGCGGCGCTCCCAGCCAATGCCGGCGTCAGTTCGCTACTCTGTTGTTGTACTGCTGGTGCACCGCTGGCCAGGCCTAACGCCGCCGCATGCTTGGGGCTTAATTGTGGCTCCCGTAAGACGTCGTCACCTCGCCGGTGCGAGTGCGGAAATTGTCGAGCGCGTCAAGGAGTACGATTGCCGCTTCGGCTAGTTGCGGCACGCGTGTGGTGGTCTGCACAGACTGAGACTTGGTCTCGGCTGTCCGCCATTAGGTCGATAGCGCGGCGTAAGCCTCGGCATTGAGTGCGTTGCGGACCGCTGCGAGCAGGCGTTCCGCTGTGAAGGGCTTCTCCAGGAAAGTCATGCTTGGATCAAGGAGGCCACGGCGGATGATATCGTCGTCCGTGTAGCCGGACATGTAGAGCACCCGAAGTTCAGGTTCCGCGGCACGTAGCTGCTCAGCGACCTCACGTCCGCTGATCTCCGGCATCACGATATCGGTCACGACAAGGTCGATCGGTGTTCGCGACGCCAACTGGAGCGCCTCGCGCCCGTCTCGCGCTTCGAGGACGGCGTATCCGTGACGGCGCAACACACGGCTGGCCAACCGGCGCACCGCTTCGTCGTCCTCGACCAGCAGGATCGACTCGGTACCCTCAGCGTTAGGTGCTGACGCTTTCGTTGGCTCGTTGGGCGTCACGCCCTCAGCAACGCGCGGCAGGTACACCTTGAACGTCGTTCCCCGCCCACGCTCGCTGTAGCACCAGATGAAGCCGTTGGACTGCTTCACGATGCCGTAGACGGTCGAGAGCCCGAGCCCGGTCCCTTGGCCCGGTGCCTTCGTGGTGAAAAACGGCTCGAAAATCCGCGCCTGCGTGTCGGCGGACATGCCGCAGCCGGTATCACTCAGTGCGAGCATTGTATAGTCGCCCGGCGGCACATTCACGCCGCGCTCCCTTCCGTAACAATCGTCCAGCTCGACGTTGGCCGTCGTGATCGTGAGCTGGCCGCCGGTCGGCATGGCATCCCGCGCATTGAGCGCCAGGTTCATGATCACCTGTTCGATTTGGCCAGGGTCAGCCATCACGAAACCGAGCGCTTCATCTCCGACCACAAACATGCGGATATCTTCGCCAATGAGGCGCCGGAGCATGGGCTCCAGCGTTGCAACGACCGCGTTGAGATTCAACCGCTGCGGCTGGTGCAACTGCTTGCGGCTAAAGGCGAGGAGTTGTCGCGTTAGGCTCGCCGCGCGCTCGGCAGCGTTCTTGATTTCCTGGAGGTCACCGCGGAAGTCATCCGCGCTTGTCGGCGTCAAGAGCCATTCCGCATACCCAATGATGACGGTGATCAGGTTATTGAAATCGTGCGCCACCCCGCCGGCAAGCTGTCCCACCGCCTCCATTTTCTGCGCCTGACGGAGCTGTAGTTCGAGGAGGTTGCGTTCGCTCACGTCGCGTGCGTTGATGACCACTCCTTGGACCGATGGATCGCCGAGCAAATTTCTCCCGACGGCGGCGAGAGTGCGCCATCCGCCATCGCGGTGCCGGAAGCGGAAGTCGAAGGTGACGATGCGATCCGGATGCTCGAGCAGTTCCTCGAGACGTGCGTGGAATCTCATTTGGTCTTCGAGGTGAACAAACTCATGCGCCGGTGCGCCGACCAAGTCCTCGGCCGTGTAGCCGAGTACCCGCTCGTGGGCGGGACTTGTGTAGCGAATGCAGCCCTCACCATCCAGGATGGCGATTGGATCGGAGGCATTCTCGATGAGCGACCGAAAGCGCTCCTCGCTTTCACGCAGGGCGTTGAGCGCGCGTGTGCGCTCGGCGATCACTTCCTGCTTGGCCTCAAACTCGACAGCATGGCTGAGCGCCGCGGCGAGCATGCCGGCAATGTGTTCGAGCGCGTGCTGATGGTCGTCCGTGAAGACGCCGGGCTCACGCCCGACAATAGCAAGGCTGCCGATCGCCCGACCGCCATAGACGAGTGGCACGACGAGAAGCGCGCGAAAGCCGACTCTCTCCGCTCCGGATCGGTCGAAGCGCGGATCCGCCAGCGCGTCCTCGGACCTAACGACTTGGTGCGTCCGCAAACCGTGGCCGGTTGCGCTTGCATCCAGCGATACGCGCCAACCCTCGTGCGCGGCACAGACGCCGCAGCCCACGGCATACAGCACTTCGTCACCGTCAACCAAACCAACGGCCGCGCCGTCGCTGTTGGTGAGTCGTTGCGCGTGGTGGACGATGCGCGCCATCGTGGATTGGACGTCGAGAACAGCCGTCGCGATGTCGCGCTGGACGTCGACGATCACGCCCAGCTGCGCATTTGTTAGGCGCAACGCCTCTTCCGAGCGCCGCAATACGTCGGACAAGCGCTCCATCTCAGCGGCACGTCGCCGCGCCGCGCGCCGCCCGAGCCAGAACCGCAGAGCGAGTACCGTCGTTAGGAGTGCAACACCAAAGAATACGATGATCCGGTACGGCGGCACGGGCGCGAACGCGAAGTCGGACACTTCCCGAGGGGCGAGGCGATAGCCGGAATCGAAGGGCGCCGTGCTGTCATCCTGGCCAGCAATCGCCACGAGGTCCAGCGCTCCCTCCCGAGCAAGAATCCCGGCAGTGTCGGCGGCGAGCAGTCGGCCCGGTACGCGGACAGGAATCGTGCCAGAACGGTCGCGAAACTCAAACATGCGTCGGTTGCGCTCATCCATACGGCTTGAGAGGTAACCCGAAACGAGCAACAGTTGATCGGCGTAGCGCTCGCCAAAAAGGTCGATCACAAGAACGGGACGGGGTTCCGGGACAGGCGCGCGACCGATGCGCCACAGATCCTGCACGGAGAGTTCTTCGCGGCCGTCGTGCTGCTGCATCAAGCCCGTGACGCGGATTACGTCGCCGGGCTTAATGTTAGCCAGGAGTGCGCTTCCCCTATCGCCAATGATGCGCAGCGCACCGGAGCTGTCCTGCAGTACGAAATACTTGAGCCGCGCCCGAGTCGATCGTACGCTCGTCGTAGCAACGCCAGTGACCTGCACGACTTGGCCCAGCCGATCAGGCACATAATCGTGGTCCAGATCCACCCGCGCTGCGGCGATTGGAATCGATCGGTCCGGTTGCGCGTTGACAGCGCTCGGGGCGACGAACCACGCGAGCACAAGCAGCGTCAGCCGGCGGCCCCGTCGCGCCGCGGCGATTGCGCGGGCAAGGCAAACGCGAAGGCAGCGAATTGGTGGCCGTGCCTCGCTGTGCGCAGGAGCGCTCGTTAGGGCACCACCCGCCGCGTCGCGATCCAGGCGACGCGACGAGGGGCGCGCGCGACGGGCCCCGGGACTACAATTTGATAGCATAGTCAGCTTCGGTAGCCGGACGATCTGCGAGAGATTCCTGGCTTTGCGGCCCCGTCTTGCGACGGGTGTGCTCTTATCGGCTTTGGCGACTATCCTCTGTCGCCGGGGAACGTGTGCCCGCGTCCTATCGACACGTGCACAGCAGCAAGACGAGCAGGAGGTATGCGAGGTAACTTATTTGGCTCTTATCACTTACGTGGCGCGATGGAGGGCATCCTGTCCGCTTATCGGTCATAACGGCCGCTTATTCACGCGACGACCATGAAGTGTTCTTTGCTGCCCACTGGACGCAAGCCTCCTCGTACACCTGCTCCATCTTCGTCATCTCGGCGTCGTAGTCGTTTCGTGTCTGGATAACACGTCGGCCCGCCGCACCTATCGAATGCCGTGCCGCCGGATCGGCGAGCAGCCGCGTGAGCCGGTGTGCCAGCGCCGAGGGATCCTTCACCGGCACTAGAGCACCTGAAACATTGTCGGTAATCCACGCCTCGTTCTCTCCCGAGCGAGTCACAACGCAAGAGATGCCGCATGCCATCGCCTCGGCCGTGCTCGCCGCGATCCCGGCATCTGACAGCGCCGTCGACACGTATACGTCCATCGAACGCAGCAGAGGCGGCAAGCTCTCGTTAGGTACCCTCCCAATAAAGTGCACGTGAGCGGCGACGCCGAGCTCTTCGCTCAGCGCACGGAGCAGATCGGACTCGGATCCACCACCAGCCACGATGAACTTCGCGGATGGGACGTTACGCAAGACAAGCGGCACTGCGCGAATGAGCGTCGCAATATCGTAGACCGGTTCGTGCGATCGGAGGCTGATGACTGCGGGTGCACTACCAAGGCACAGACGCTCTCGCATAGCCAAGTCGGCCGCTCCGGGTGAAAATCGCTTCGTGTCAACTCCGAAGTAAATCAAACGGATGCGTTCGGGCGACACGTCGAATGAGCGGATCGCCTTGACCATGTGATTAGCGTCGCAGGTGATGACATCCGCTCGTTGGAGCACGCGGCGCACGAAGGGACGCTTGATCGGCGAGCGGCCTGCGAACAGAACGTCTGAGCCCCACGCCGTTGCGATGAACGGGTGAAAGTTCGTCAGTAAACCGATGAGACCGTACCTGCCGACGTAGTGCGCGTGGAGCAGGTCAGGCGGATCATCTTTGAGGGCACGACGTACTGCGAGAGTCGCGCGCGCGAGCCTAACGGGGCCTGGGCCTTCCCCTCCGACGACGTGCAAGCGCGCGCCAGCGAGATCATCGAACGTCGATGGCGCCAGCGAGAACCATCGCACATCGTGGCCGCGCCGGGCAAAGAAAGTCACCCACTTGTAGGCATGAATGGATTCGGCACTAGCGAGGAAACAAAACTTCATGCGTGCTCAGACATCGATCTCGATCAGATGCCCGTACTGACGCCAGGAACTGTCGGCCCAGGATGTCGGCGGATACAGGTTCGTTTGCACGCGCGCGACGCGGTGGCGCAGCATGCTCACGTAGTCATGCAGCCAGTGTCCATAGTGGTAGGTCGATCGTGCACCCTCAGCGCCGAGCCATTCGCTGAGCAGCACGGACTTGCGGGCAACGCGCAGCAACTCGGATAGCGTGCGCCCGATCTTGTCCGGTCCCACGTACATGAGCACCGCGTCGCAGAGAATAATGTCGATTGAATCGTTAGGCATGTCCAGAACGTCAGCTCGGCCGCTGGTCAGCGCGATATTCGTCATCGCCATGGCTTCAAAGCGCGCTCGCGTTTCATCGACGACGTGTTGATTGACGTCGAGACCGTGGAACTGTGTGCCGGGTAGCGCGAGGGCGAGCCGATACAGGTTGGCTCCGGAGCCGCAGCCAACCTCTAGCAAAGAACCAATCGGCGCGCGCTTAAGGACAGCATCTATGATCACGTCGCGATGTGCATCTCTCGTTTCCGTCCAGAACGCAGCCCCAGAGTCTTTGATGGTCGATGCGCGGCGCCGTTTCCATATGAACTCTTGGAGACGTGTCCCCACGACGTACCGTTCCATGAATCCGCGGCACGCGTAGTACCATCTCGCTAGCCGCCTGTGTACGCCCGGCCACCGACGGAGATATGCCTTGACGCGGTCGATGGAGATCGTGGCTATGGTTGACGGCCTCGCCCAGTGTTGTTCAGCGTGAATCGGAACGGAAGTGATAGTATCCCCACTTGTCGGTAGAGTACCCAGACGAGGGATCCTTTCATAACGAGCAGACTGGTGCCCGATGCGAGCGCGGCACCCATCATCCCGAGCCTGGGGACGAGCAGCAAGCTGAGCGCGATATTCAGAAGCGCCGCTCCACCTGTCACTACCGCTGCTTTCCGTTCGTTCCCGGTGACATACAGCATCTGCAACACAAATCCACCGAGAACGCTGAGGAAGAATGTTGTCAGTAGAAAGCGCATGACGCCGACGCCGGCCGTAAACTCGGACCCAAATAGACTCAAGAACCAGGGTGTAAGCAGGAAGAGCACCGGGTACACTGGCAACGAGAACCAGAGTATCGACTTCGTGACCAGGTCGGTGAAGCGCTGTAGTTCAACACGGTCGCCGCCAGCAAAGATCCCGGAGAAGAGTGACGTGCCGGCAAGCATCATCGCCTCGTAGACGAAGCTCATGAGTTCGGCGCCGCGACTTGCAACCGTATAGATGCCAACCTCCGTCGCGCTGCCTAACGTCCCTAGTATCAAGACATCCACGCGACTGAAAACGTAGTAGGCACTTCCGCTGAAGAGCAGGCCCGGCATAGCAGAAGACCAGGCATGTCGTTCGAGATAGCTCGGCGCAACTCCGTTCATTTCGAGTGGCAATTTGCGCCTAACGATTTCCATGCCAACCGCGAACGCGAGCAGCCATGCCACGAGGTTGAGTACCGCTGCCCACCGTGGGGCCAGCGCGCCTGACGATCCAGCGAACCTCGCACCAATGAGTAGCAGGATGAGGAATCCCTGATACAAGATATTCTCGGGGAGCTGCGCGAGTGCCGGGTGATCGAGGCCGCGGAGGACCGATTGTCGCAGCAGGGCGCCCACGACGATGGGGAGCAGCGCCGCCGTAATCAGCATCGTCGACTCGTCGGCGGCGCTTGGCGCCGGCAAGATCTGGACAAACAATATGAAGATGAGCGCGATACCAACAGCGTTAGCGATGCCTAACGCGGACGAAAAACGAATGACGCCGCGTAGCAGAGCCCACGAACGCATCTCACGATACGCCGAGACAAAGCGCACCAGCACCTGGTCCAGGCCGACAAGCCCGAGAACCTGGAGTAGCGCAAGCCAGGTCAGCGCGTACGCGTAGATGCCGTATCCATTCGCTCCGAGCGCGTGTGCGAGCAGCACCACCAGGAGCAGGCGGAGCGCCTGCGTCACGCACCGCAGCGCAAAAACTGAGAGCGAACCGCGTAGCAGCGTTCGGGTCTTGTCCGTTCGGAGAAAGGCCGTGTTGAGGCGGCCCCACAACTCTCCGACAGCCGGGATCATGCTGGTGGGTTTGGACGCAGGAAGAACAACCGCCTGAGATCGTTGAGCGCGTCGCGGCGCAGTGCGCTGAACTCGTTATACGCACCACCAGATGTGTCTCTCGATTTGCGCCCTCCAAATTCCCAAACGAAGGCGAGTAGGACGGCGATCACTACTCCAAGGAGTGAGGCGAGTACCGCCTTCTGCACAACACGCCGTGGTTCCTTCCTGACGAAGCCCTCTGGTCGCTCGAGGACCGTGACGACCGGCGTGTTGCGCACCTCTTCGATCTTCGCGGACTCGTAGCTCTGCGATAGCGACAGGAAGAGCTGTTGGCGGACAGAGACTTCGCGCTGCAGGCGTTGGCTGATCGCTTGCGCCGTCGGCGACTGGATCACTCGATTCCGCTCGAAGAATGCAACTAGTGCATCTTCCGCCGCCTTGAGTTCCTTGCGCGCGATGTCAACCTGCTGTTCGACGAAGGCCCGCTCAGCGCGTGCCTGAGACTGCCGCCGACTTAGGTTGAACTCGTTGACCAGCAGCAGCAGTCGGTTCACGATCTGCAGTGACAGCGCTGGTGAGCCGCTGTGAAACTCAACCGACACAACGCCGTTGCGGTCTGCGAGCGAATTGATCAGTCCCCGCACAGACGTCACCGCCCGCGACGTTTCGTCAGCGGAGTCCGCGCCGGTGATCGCGAACCACGCCACGAGGTCACCTCTGAACGGCTTGTCACCGGGTACCGTGTATTCCGCGCGAACGACGTCGCGAAGCACTTCGCGTGACACGAGCAGGTCAGAGTAGAACTGCGGCGAGTTCGTAGTACTGCGGCTTATACCAACGCCTAACTGCGAAGCGAGCGTTCCAAGGCTGCTCTCCGACGTGGAGCGCTCTTGCGGCGCGAACTTGGCACTCGCCGTGTACTGCCGCGGTGCAGTCAACGCGGACAGGCCCGCGACAACGCCGAACGCGACCGCTAGCAGAACAATCCAGCGGCGATAACGAAGCAACGCGCTTCCGAAGGACCAGAGCGAGATCTCGACTTCCTGCGGCGAATCCGCGTTTGAATGGGGTTGCCGCGGTGGTTCCTCCTCGCGCGATGCCTGGGGCATGGTCATATGCAAAAGTGCCTGCCCGGCGGCTGGAGATTCAACCGCTCCTCGGACAGCTGCGATCTACGTTCAGACTCGATCACCGGGACGCTTGACGAGTTCAAAGGAGAACGACCAAGCCATGTAGCAGATTGGCGGGATCCGCAGCAGCACATTGTCCAGCGCATTCGCGACCTTGAGGGCGCTCTTGAATACCGGGGTCTTGCGCAGCGGCGTTGTGAGAACGCTCGTTAGGTGGAAATACCGCACATTCTCCACGGAGAAAAAGTGCTTCGCGAACCGCATTTCCTTGAGCGACAGGATGTGGTGACGCTCCCACTCGGTGCGTAACCCCGGAGTAAGCCTGCGATATATCGCGATCGCTGGGTTGTATGCGAGCGCTTCCATTGCGTGCAGCCTGCCACCCGGCTTGAGAATCCGCCGGATTTCGGGAAACGCGTAGCTGAGATCGAGGTGATGTAAGACGCCAAGAGCGATGATGCTGTCGACGGAGTTGTCGGGAAGACCAGTCCTCTCGCAATCACCAACGACGAACCGCGTGTTCTTCGTCATCCCCCGCTCTTCAGCGGTGCGACGGCAAATGTCGATGGACAGTGGACTGATATCGATACCGATGGCGAGCGATGCTCCCGCTTCCGCGCCTAACAATGTGACGCCGCCCTCGCCGCAGCAGTAGTCGAGAAACACTTTCCCTTTCGCGTGCTTCTTAATCCAATTTTGCGTGAAGCTCCACGAAACATCGCGCGTGTCATAGTACTTCTTATTCGCGTGTGGCGACTCGCCCTGTTCGGATTGCGCTTCCGTAACTAACGCGCGATCGCGGCACCAGTCATGAAACTGCGATTCCTTGCGTTTTCGATCGCTTAGGCCAGCGATCCACGAGTCCGATTCCAGCTTCGCCGCTGCCTCATCAAGCAGCTGCGTCAGCTCCGCCACATTCGAATCGGACGTATGCATATCGTTTGCTCCAGCTCGCGTTGAAAGTAGTCAGGACGCGGTAGGGGCTGCCGCTGGCGACAGAGGCGCATCAACAGCGGCCGGTCGCTGACCGGCGATGAAGGCTCTTAAGTCGTTAGGCAAGGTCCACGCGAGTGCACCGATATTCTCGTCGATCTGATTCGCGGTCGTGACGCCTGTGATCGCCACGGCGACGCCGGGTGAGTCGAGGACCCACCGAATCGCCATCTGCGCGGGCGTTCGCCCCGACTCCTGCGCCGCCTGTTTCAACCGTTCAAGAATTGCAGACGTCACCGTGGCCACAGACTCTCCGAAATACCCGGTTCTGCTCCTCACATCGGTGGCTTCGAACTTCGTTCCAGCGGCATACTTGCCAGACAACGCGCCCTGAGCAAGGGGAGCATAAGCAAGCGCGGCGACGTTCTCGCACGCGCACAAGGGCAGCAACGCGTCCTCGGCGCGCCGGTCGAGGAGGTTATACGGCATTTGCAGTGCCACCATTGGGTGCACTCGGTTCGCTTGCTTGAGTTGTTCCGCGGAAAAGTTCGAGCAGCCAATCCAACGGATCTTCCCTTCGTCCCGGCAGCGCACGAGCGCTTCGATCGTTGCCGTGATAGACGTAATACCATCCGGCCAGTGAATCTGGTACAGCGGGATGCAATCGACGCGGAGTCGTCGTAAGCTTGCATCGAGCGCCTGGATTATCGCGTTAGGCGAAGTGTCACGAAATGTCTTTCCGCTCGCATCCCATCCGACACCGCCCTTGGTCGCGATACACACGTGATGCCGATCCTCGCCTAGCGCGTCACTCAGCAGCTCTTCGGAATGGCCGAGCCCGTAAACATCCGCTGTGTCAAATAGATTCACGCCCAAATCAAAAGCACGCCTGATCGCTCTTTTGGAGTCGTTGTCGTCGACGTTGCCCCAGCCATGACCGCCCCTTGCCCAGCAACCGCAGGCGATGCGAGAAACGACGAGATCACTCACGCCTAACCGACACGATTCCATTAACTGTCCCAGCCTCGCGTTAAGTGGCGCCGCAAGTACGCAAGAAATTGGTCGTGGATCCGACGTCGATCGAACTCTGATGTGAATGCCGATTGCGCGTTCTCCATATAGAAACGAACGCGGGATGGATCCGCGAGCAGACTCCGAATCGCTGCAGCGAGCGCGTTCGGATCCTTGGGAGGAATGTTGAGGCCGAGTTGCCTGTCGTTGACTATGCCGGCCGCTTCTCCGGGAACGTTGTTGATCAGACAGAGAAAACTCGACAGATAATCATAGAACTTGTTGCCAAGCCAGAAACGAGTCACATCTCCGGTGATTTGCACAAGACCAACATGCGCTCGCGCGAGCAACCGCTCGATCTCGCCATGACCGAGCCAATTCAAGCACGTGACTGACTGAACGTCCCGCGCCACGCGTCGCCATTCAGCGTTAGGCGCTCCTCCGCCGGTGAGAACAAAGCGCACGCGCGACTCTCCCTCGTTCTGCAGGATGCGTGCTGCTTCGACGATGGACATGGCATCGGAGCTGACACCGCCCGAACTGAGAAACGCACAGACGAGTGGCGCGCTGCTGGTGAACTCAAAAGGCACGGCGATCGACCGCGGCGCGGAGGGAAGGTCCCCGCCGATTCGGATGACCTGATCCTGGGGCCGGCGCGGCCGGCGTGAGTATCGAAGGGCCCACGCAAGCATCGCCTCCGACATCGCGACAATCCCGTCCGCATCAGAGACAATCGCTCGAACCATGCGCCGATAGTACATCAGTCCTGGTAGCAGTGCAGGTCGCGTTAGGCGATTGAAGAAGCCGGGGACGTTGTCCGGCCAGGGATCGCGCATGTCGACGACGAACGGGACGCCGATCCGCTTGGCGAAGCGCCGAGCGGCGTTGCACTGCTCCGCCGATGGATACGAGGCGAGGATGAGATCCGGTCGCGGCATCCGCGGCGCCATCTTCGTGAACTCGGATGCACACGAGATGTTATTCCGTATGCGCGAGAGCGAGATGTTGCGTGTGTACGGCGGACCGTCCAGAAGGAACAGCGCGTAGTTTGGTCGCACGTGCGATTCGCCCCGAGGAAGTGGCCGCACCTGTTTCCGACCGTGATCGAAATGCGACGTCCACCAAGTCACCCTGAAGCCGTCATCGGCCAATCGGTTGGCCAGATTTCCTGTGCGCAGCAAGTGCGGCGACTGATCAACTGGAAGCGGCTCGCCGTCTTTAACGAGCCAGATCGAAGGGGCCGACAACGCTGTGGTCGACGCGTGCTCGCGCACCTCACTCATCGACGTAGTCATCGAGTAATTCGAAGAGCCGACCTGTGATCCTCGAGATCCACTTGGCCCCACGAATGAACGATCCCGTAGGGCATAAGCAGAAGGAAAAAGAAGACGGTCTCGGTCGCATCGCCGAAGTACGTCCAGGTGACTGCCAGCAGCACCGCGCTAGCAACAAGGAGATTCTCTCGCCACGCGATGCGAACTCTCTTACCCCGCGTCTGTCGTCTAGCTGACGATGCCACAATAGCCAGGAAAGCGCATCCACCGAACAGCGTTAGGCCGATGAGTCCTGTCTCGGCGATGAGCACGCCAAGAGATGGTGGACGTGGAGGCTCCTGTACGCCGCCGACCGCCGATCCCAAGTTGATGCTGTAAGTCGGAATCCCTGCGCGCCGTGCTGCAGCTTCATAGTGTTTGCCCGCGACTGGGAAATAGCCGTACATGCCAGTTCCCATGAGGGCAACTCGCGGCCCCTCGTTCAGGAGAGTTTCGACGCCTCCCTTGGCGTAGAACGCGCGACCAGCATCACCCTGCGCGTGCATGACGATGCGCCCGAAGTATTCAGACTCCACCGCTCCACTCTGCACGTTGGCGGCTTCGATCATCGCGCGGGCGATGTTGAGGATCCACTCCGAACGCCCGAGGACAAGCGCGCCGATGAGGAATGACCCGCCGGCAGCGCTTGCCCACAGCGTCGCGGCAACCCGACCGCGTATCGCAAACGGTGCAACGAGAAGCGCCACAAGAATGCAGAGCATACCTGCACGCGCGTCTCCGAACAGAGCGATCAGCAACGCAAGGATCAGTACTACCACTCCGAACAACTTGCGCCAGCCATCCCGATCGCCGATGAGCATGACGGCTGCTGGGACCGCGACCACTCCAGCGACGGATTCGTGGCTTGACCCGGCCCCACCAATGCCTTCGAGTGTGACCTCCCACGCGTACTGTGGAAACACGGCTCCGTGCAGCAGCACGAGCGCGTAATACGCGAGACCCGTTAGGCCGACAAGCATGGTGATCTGACGCGCGCCGGGACGCGGAAAATCGTATCGCGCTACAGTCCATCCAATCACCAAGAGCGCCGAGTACGTGATCACGTATCGTAGAACTTTTAGATTGCCGTACAACCACAACCCCACCACGGCCTCAATGAGCAGATAGACGCAGAGTCCGACGAACAAGGCAGCCCAACCCGCGCGGACATTGCTACGGCGCAGCGGAACTCTTTTCAGGGCACACGCGAGTGCACCACCCGCGCTGATGGCGACCGCGAGCCATTCATCGTAAAACGAGAAGCGAAGGACGAACATGCCCGCAGTGAGCACCGTCGCACTGACTAGCGTCGCCCAGTAGTAGTTCGGGCGGATCAATACGAAGCAGCCCAGCAGCAAGCCCGAGCCGATAAACGAGAGGATCGTGGCCAGCGGAAAGCCCCACGGTAGTACAACAGTTCCGTGAGGAAACTGCGCCATGTACGAGGAACTGGAAAAAACCGCCGTTAGGCCAAGGGCGATCGCCGCCGCAAGAACCCAGCGACCCTTTCCTCGGCTCAAGCTGGCGCCAGCGTGTAACGCGGGCGATGACCCAGCGACTGCCGGTGGCGTCCCTGCGATTGTCACATCGGTCATCGGCGCATCTCCGCCACGTTCGCCATCGTGCTCGGTTCAGTCTCCCCCAACCTGTCGATCGTTAGGCGGACATGGCCAGGAAGCGGGTATGACTCGCGTCCCCACTCGAAGAGGTGGCTATTAGTCGTGTGCTTCATCGAGCTTCGAGTCTCGAAGAACTCAAGGCAGGGGCGGTTACGCGCCGTCGGGATGTACTGAGCCCGCACGGTTACAGCCCCGAGCCGCTGCGCCTCGCTGATGATCGTGTGCAGCATCGTTTCCTCGACGCCGCGCCCCATCACTCGGCAGCTGAGGAGGTAGTCCGTGATCTCCGCAGCGTCTTCGCGAACCTCAATGCTCGCGATACCAGTCAAACCATAATCTCCAAAGCGGTCGCGAACCGTGAAGGCGAGTGCACGTCGCGTCGGCTCCCGCGACCAGGCAAGGAGCTCTGTTTCGCCCATGCGCCGCGTGACCAGATTCATCTGATTCGTTTTGTTCAGGAGCTGCGCGACGCGCGGAAGGTTCGATTCGCTCACCGGCTCGACGATCACCGTCATGTCGAGTGACGATAGCCAGTCGCCTAACGAGGAGAACGATGCTCGCGCTTCGCGGCGATCACGGTCTACCGTGTACATCCTGTTGCGCGCCGCATCCTCGGTGGTGACGCTGGTCCGGTCGAAACTCCGTAATTCCAGCAGGGCGCGCGTATAAAGCAGGTGATCGGCGGGCCAGTCGGGGACAACAACTTCTGGCAGTGCTTCGCGCACTCGAGAGCGCTCAGCGGGATTGTCGTCGATGAACACGACTGCGTCGAGTCCGATGTTCAGCTCCGCCGCGAGATCCGCGAGGTTCGCCGCCTTGTCGCGCCAGTTGATCCGCCAGCCGGCGAAGTCGCGGCGACGAAGGACCATTTCAGGATGCTGTTCGATCGCCTCGAATGCAGTGGATTCGTCATTCTTGCTCACGATGCCGAGGATCACGCCGGCGCGGCTCAGCGCTTTGAGCTCGCGTTGGAACTCCACGAATGCTTCGCCCTCAGTGTCGTGACCTCCGAGCCGCAAATCTTGCCAGCCCGTCTCGCCTACCACCCCGCCCCATAGCACATCGTCGAGGTCCACGACAACGGCCTTCGCCGTCGAACCGCTCAGTGCGCGCAACGCCGCACGGATATCAGCAGCTGCTTCCTCGAATACTTCCAAGCCAAAGGCGACCTTACCCATGTACCACAACTTGGGATTTGCCGCGCGGCGCCCGACAGCCGCCACCCACCGGGCTGCATCAAGCATGAACGCGTTCGGAATCACGCGAATGCGTTCCGCTAGTCGGAGATTCATCCGCATGAGGGCCAACGCAGAACCGTTTTCTGACCGAAGGCTCACCGGCCCGAGGCCACGACGATAGTTAGGCATGGTCCACGAAGGCACGAACACAGCGCCAAGGTTCGCGGCCGCACCGGCGATGAGTTCCACGAAGGCGTCCACTTCACTGATGATTTCCTCGGCGGAGCTTTGCTCGAAATCGAGCGCCCTCCGGAACAAGTGAATCGACTCCGGGCGCGTCCAGACGACAACGCAGTCGGTCGCCTTGCGCGGAGCGGCGCCTAACTGGATCAGCGACTGCGTCACCTGGCCGAACGGTAGCACTTCGGGCTTGATCGTCGGCGGCCCATCCGAACGGCGGAGGCAATCCCCGAGCAGGTCGATCGTGAAGTCTGAAATAAGGAGGCACCTAACGACGCTCGCACCTGGCTGCTTCTGCTCGCTCACTCACGCCCCCGGTGCGTAACTCCCTCGATCAGGTCCACCAGGCTGCGGACGGTAACTCCCTCGAGAATGCCTTTGGAATCGAGTGCGCTTGTGAGCGCTGAATCTGGAACTTGTCGATCCTCAAGCTCCTGTTCGAGGTCGAGAACGAAGACCACCCAACCGAGTGAGTCCAGCACAGCTTCAGGTGCTCCGATGAGCATCGTGTCCTCGCCGAGCGTCGCAACCATCTTGCCTCGCGTAACGAGCACGCGCTGAAGCTGCTCGATGACGAGTACTGCGATCTCTTCGCGAGACGGCGCCACGGGAATTGTCAACTCCGCTTACCCCGCAAGCTGTCCTGGTCGTGCATTAGCGTTATGCAACGACACCGAGAATCGCTGGAAGCACTACGAAAGGAGAATATCAGAGGCAAGTCAGCTCAGAATGCGTCGTGCTCCGCAAAGGAAAAGCGCCAACGGTTGGCCGCTGGCTCGGGGCCAGGCTCAGCGTTCGTACCCGCGCGCTTGGACATCAGGATATATGTCTCTGGCGTGCGCATGTATCCCGCGTCGCGGACGATCGTATCCGTCTCTGGTCCTGCTCCCGCGAGATACAGCATAACCTCGCCGCCCCCTGATCTCGCACTTCGTTCGGCTTCTGCAAGTAGCGCAGTGCCGAGTCTGCCATGATGCTCCGCAACAAACAAGTCGAGTATAACGCCAGCAATAATGTCATTCCCTCGCACGGCAAGACGGTGGACGAGGCCAGCGACGACGCGGCCATCAGCATCGCGTGCACATATGAGTCGGTAAGGATCGCCATCCGGATTGGCAGCGAAACGATTTCGCATAGTGTCGGTCGTCCATGCCCATCTCATGCGATCACGCGCAGAGCCTTCGCGAATCGTTACTAGCTCGCTTAGATCACCTTCAGTCCACGCACTATCCGACAATTGAGCGCCGCGCTGACGGAATGCGCGCCGTATGGCGAGGCACGCGCCGAAGAGCGCATCCGGAATCGGAGAGAGCCAGCGGAGCACGTTCATCCTCTTGTGCTTCGCGAGAAGACGAACCGGGCGCAGCGGTTTGCCTAACACCGGCACTTCACCGGCGCGCTGCATTCCGATGGCGAGGTGTGCCTGGGAGACTTGGGGACGCCGGACAGCGGCGTATAGAAACTCCAGTCCTTCGTCCTCCATCTCGCGGAACATGGTGCGGACCAGTCGCGGGTAAAGTGTCGTCGCGCGATACTCTTCGCGGACGAAGAGATTGGTCCAATAGCCCGCGCGCCACGTTCGACCTGCTGCCACGACCGTTCGCGGCTCGATCATTGTCATCGCAATTGGGCGAGTACCGACTTCGGCAAGCCAGCACACGTACTCGGCTGGCCGCAGATCATTCAACAGGTGCGCGACCGGCGCGTCATCGTAGTCTCGTTCTGTCGCCAGGCAAACAAGTTCAGCGATGCTCGTTAGGTCCGTTGGACCCGCCCGTCGGATGACAATTGGCGCGTTGGTATCCGATCCTGACGACGTTGCGTTCACGGGGCTGGCACACGCGCCTGCGCTGTCTGCGGTTGCCGCTCTTCTCTCCCTAACGACTCAACTTCTGAGAGGAACGCTGAGGTAAATCCGCAGCTCAGGACATAGTCAATCAGCTTCTCGAGCAGCGCGATGTTCTGAGGCCCGAGGCCGCGACGATAGCGCGCTGGTGTATTCGCGACTGCAGCCTGACGCTCCGCAAGCTCGAATTCCAACGGATGGCAATAAAATGTGAGCGCGTGCGATCGGGTCATAACGCGGCGCACAGCCCACTGCAAAGGACGCAACCCAAACGCGCGCAAGGCGCTCATGTTGAGCGGAACGAAGAAAGCGGACGGCGGCACCTCGAGCACTTTACTCGTGCCCTCGCGCGAGAGATCGCTCGGATCGGGATGATATGGATGCAAGGGTGCCCGATAGTAACGCGGACTGTCTATTCGCCCGTACCCAAGATCGAAACGGTGCGAGGGAACGGACGAGTCGACACGATACTCCAGCTCCGACAGCACGCGTAGTGTCGTTTCATCGACGTGCAGGTTCGGCGCGCGGAAGGCGCGCGCACGAATGCCCGTTGCCTGCAAAAGGGCGTCGGTGGAGAGTGTCAACAAGCGGCGCTGCGTAACGTATGATGCACCACCGAAACGCTCCTGTTGATCGACCGCGTGCTCCCAACCGTGAGTGCCTAGCTCGTATCCGCGTCGCGCGCATTCACGAAGCAAGTCAGGGTATTGCTCAGCGAATCGACCGGCAGCGAAGATCGTTGGCCGTAGTCCTCTGCGTTCGCACAACTGCAGAAGACGTTCGAAGCCTATGTGCGATCCTGGCCAGAAGTCAGCGTCTATCGAAAAGACGAACTGAAGCGTGTCGCGAGATGTCTTGGTCACGCTCACCGGAGCGGGGGCCGTCCAGCCAGTCGTGCGAGCCACTCGACATCCATATGGAGGTAGCTGCACAAACTCCCCGCCACCGCACGTGCTTTCGCTTCGACGCCGCCATTCACGAATGCCTGTCGAAATTGCTCACGCGCTTTCTGCCACTCTTCGGAAAGGAGGTAACGTCGCCCGATCTCGAAGTAGCTGCGGTTTAGGCGATCGTGCAACGCGCGTTGGAGCGTCGCGTCTGTCCAGCCGGTTCGCTGCTGCATCTCGCGATCGAGCGAGCGAAAAAAGGACAGCACGTACGGAATATCCGTCTTGATCATTTCGTTGAAATGATTCCGCGTCATCTGATTCTGATGCATGCGGTAGTTGCCTAACGCGATGTCCTGGTAGCGGAACTCCCCGTGTAAAGCCAGCGTCATGTGCGTCGGGTAGTCTTCGGCGTATAGGCCCTTCGGCTGCAGATAACCGCCGATATTATCGAGCGCGCTTCTTCTGATGAGCACCGTGTACTGCGGGATGTAGTTGGTGACGAACATCCGGTGAAGTGCCACACCCGGGGGACAGTTGTCGCGGCTCTCGCTGTCCGGTGGACCCGGAACGTCTCCGACCACGATGTCATTCTCGTCGATGATTAGTCCTTGCCCGAACACCAAGATCACGCGCGGATCGTCGAAGAGCGGAAGCTGCTTCTCCAGTCGGTACTTAGGCCACGTGTCGTCACTCGCCAGCATAGTCACCAACGGTCCGTTCGTGCGCGCCAAGCCAACATTCAGCGTACCCGCCAGGTCACCGACGCCGCGGTTCTTCTGGTACACGTAGGAGATGCGGGAGTCGGTGAATGAAGAAACGACCGCCGCAGTGTCATCGGTCGAACCGTCGTCGACGATCACCATTTCCCAGTTGGTGTGCGTCTGGGCAAGCACGCTCTCGATGCAACGCGCGATGTAGCGACTGTGGTTGTACGCGGGAGTTATGATGGAGATGAGTGGCGTATTCACTGATATGCCCAGCGATGCTTGAGTCAGAAGAACCTAGATCGAGTGTGTAGTGCTTCCGTTTCACAGGCGTGACCCAGTCAGGTGCGTGGACCGGCGTAGCAATGATCGTGATGCTGCCGGCGGGGAGATCGGCCCGCGACGAGAGTGCGATGGGTCCTGTGCGGGTGGGTTCGTGCAGTCCGTAGGTGCGATAGTTCCTTGCGCGCAACCAGCCGAGGATTTTCGCCGTATCCGCGTCAGCCCAGCGTAAGAGCTCGTCGTCACATTCCAGAACCAGCACAGGTGCGTTCTGACGACCGACGATCCCTTCCATCCCCAAGAGAATGTCGAACTCCGCTCCCTCGCAGTCGAGCTTCACCACGTCGACCGGCTCATCCCTCACAAGGTTGTCGAGTGTTTCGATAGTTACTAGGCTTGACTCCGACGACCCTTCCGGACGAATCCACAGCGAGTGCGAGCCCATCTCTTTGGCCTCGAACAACGAGGCTGCACGGGCGGTCGACCCCAGAGCGCCTTGGTGGACGCGCACGTTCGAGACGGCGTTTTTTTTGAGATTTGCGACCAGCACACTGCGAATCCCGTCGTGCGGCTCGATTGCCAGGACGGAGCCCGACGGACCTACGCGGAGCGCAGCAGGAATCGTGTATATACCCACGTTCGCACCGCCGTCGACGAAGTGCGTACCGGGCTGGATCAGACGATCTAGTAGCACACGGCGAAGCGTCGGCTCGTACGCTCCCAGGTTCAACGACGCCCAGTGCGCGCGCGGGCATGCGATCCTGTACGCGCCATCAGGCGATTCATAGGTGAGAAATTCGTCCGCGGGCATCGTCGCGTGGGCAAGGCGACGAACCCAGGGAGAACGCTGGACTAGCCGTCGCACGAAGCGTCGCATCGGTTCCGGCGCTATAGCAGCGCATCGATTGACGAGCGAGTAGCTCCACCGATTAAGGGCGGACCGACGGCGTTCGATTTCGTTCTCCATGGAGTTATCTCGCTGCGCCAGACATGCCGGTCCTGTGAATCGACTTCACGTGATGACCGAGACTTCGGCCCGGTCGTGCAGTCGCAAGTCGACAACCCATTGGCCTTGGCCACCGGTAACATCGGCGTTAGGCACGAGCGCTTTGCCGCGCGCATCGAAACACCGAACATGCGGCCGCGCGGTCTGTCGGCGCGAGAACCGGCCGGAGACCGTCGTCACGGTGCGCTCCCGCCCCGCGATCCACTCCTCGTGGATTGCGAGGGGAGCGAAAGGGAACAGGTGACGTATCGGACCGTCCATCTCCGCTCCGATCTGGGCGTTGATGTGATAATAGCGCAGCCCGTGGCGAAGATAGGTCACGACGCATCGCATCACTGCTTCGGGCGACACCGCGGTTTTGTCCCACGAAAGCGCGCTCTACGCCGAGCGCGATGGGCGCCCCAACCAGTAGCACGCCGGTCGAAGCCGAGTTGCGGAATCGGTGGACTATGTCGACTGCGACGTCTGTGCCGATTCGGCTTTCGAGAACGTCGGTGACGCTGCACCGATAGCCCTCCAGTGAGATCGTGCGGGACAACCTCGTGGCGACGCGTCATGGCCGAGCCTCGTCGCCTGCGGCGTGGTTTCGCAACTTGCTCACTGCCGCCTGACGAGAGACGCGGCGAGCAGACCCGCCATCGATCCAACTGCTCCCGCGAGAAAATCCCACCAGTCGCCGCTCCGATACGGCAACGCCACCTGCAAAAGCTCGATCACTCCCGCAAATGCGAACGAAACGAGCAACGCCCGCACGACCGACGGTTTAAGATCGAACTCGTACATGAGCGTAAAGCCGAAAAACACGCCAATGTGCACGAGCTTGTCGAGCCCTCCCATCGGTGGCCGCGACGCGCGCGGGATGGGCGTCAACAAAACCAGCACCATCGCCGCCCCATACGCCAGGAAAACGCCGTGACGGAGCCGCGCGTAAGGCGCATCACGTGTCACGTCTTGCTCTGCGCTCTGCACCACGCGTCGATCGTATGAGCAGAGACGTCATCGCAGTTAGGCACTACAACGTCCGCGCCGTTCGCCAGGAGCTTGTCGCCTTCCGCTCCATGCGCCAGCCCGATCACGAGACGGAATCCGCCGGCGCGGGCGGCTGTCACTCCCGACACCGCGTCCTCCACAATCACGCAATCACTCGGTGCGACTGCGAGCTGCGCTGCGCACGCGAGAAAAATGTCAGGCGCCGGTTTCCCCTGCAGACCCCGCTCCGCCGCGACCGCGCCATCGACGCATACAGCGAACAGACCATTCAGCTCCGCACGCGTTAGGATTGCAGGCGCATTCTTGCTCGATGATGCGACTGCTATCCGCACGCCTCGTTCGCTCAGCTCGCGTGCCAGCGCGATCGTGCCGTCGAACACACTTACGCCATCTCGCTCGAGCGCTGTCAGGAACAGACGGTCCTTGCGGTTGCCAAGTCCGCTTACCGTCTCACGCTCAGGAGAGTCTGCCGGAGCTCCCTCCGCCAACACAATCCTGCGTGAGGCCAGAAAGCTGCGCACGCCGTCGTAGCGCGATTTCCCATCGACGAAGCGGAGATAGTCCTCCACCTCGTCGAACGGGAGGAACCGTTCGCCAAAACTATCTGCGCGTTGTTGTAGATAGTCATCAAGAACCAACTTCCACACGGCTGCGTGCACGCGCGCTGTGTCGGTTATGACACCATCCAGATCGAAGACCACTCCGCGATATGCGAAGTCGCCGCCACTCCAAGCCGCAGATGCGTGGTGCGAAGGGCTGCTCACGGTGCACCAACCTGGCGCTTGAACGCGGCCGTTGAGGACATCGTGAAGCCACGCGTGAACGCTATTTGACCACCAACGCCCTCCACCGCTTTGGCTTCAGCAAAAAAAAGCGGATTCACCTCGTCTGCGCGAGATTCATACTCGGAGCCCTTCACGAATACATCCGCGCGGAGGAGCTCTATGGTCGGAACCGCTGACTGCCAGCGGTTCACTGCGACGAAGTCTACGACGGCGAGACCAGCGATGATCTCGGCGCGCGCAGCTTCAGGGAACACGGGCCTGTTGGGTCCTTTGTTCACAAACCGATCGGGCGTAACAGTTACCACCAGTGCATCGGCCAAGTCCGCTGCCTGCTCGAAATGCCGCAGATGACCCGCGTGCAGTATGTCGAAGCAGCCGTGACAATGCGCGACGCGCTTGCCGTCGCTCTGCCACTCGCGTATCCGCTCAGCGAGTCGCTCGAGTGGTAGCATTTTCTCTACAGCGGGCTTGGCCGTTGACATGGCGTGTCAGTGATACGTTAGGTGGCCTTCCCACGTCTCTTCGGTAACGCCCGGCGGCAGCGTCGGCACGAGCGGCTGATCGCGTTCCGCAAAGCGAATCAAATCATCTGATGCAGCAGTGCGTCGAAGGAATGTGCGGACTCCGCGGAGAGCTGCCTGACGAGAAACGAGACAGATGGTGGTCAGTGCTATGAGTGCGATATCGAGCGAGAACGAGCGGGTGCCGACGTAATGCAGACCATAGCGGCTCTTCCAAGGTCGCACGAGCCGGTTGTAGTCGCCGTTCGGATCGGCACTCCCTTCGAGGATCGCCGCGAGGTCAGAAAAGACTATGCTCGCAAAATCTGTGAGCCCCGGACGAACGGTCAGCAGCCTTTGCTCTTCGACCGAGTACAGTGCTACCTCCCGCGGCACGTTGGGCCGCGGCCCCACAAAACTCATATCTCCTTTCAGGACGTTCCACAGTTGCGGGAGCTCGTCGACTTTCCAACGACGCACAACGCGGCCGATCGGCGTCAGCCGTGCGTCGTCGCGTGCGGTGGACAGTACGCCTAACGTGTCAGCGTTGACAACCATCGTGCGGAGCTTTGCCATACGAAACACGCGACCGTCCCGTCCCACTCGTCGGCCCGGGTACAGCGGCGATCGAAAGTCGTATATCCAAATGAGCAAGGCTGTGACAAGCATCATGGGAGCGAGCAAGACGAGCGCCATCGCTGCCAGGACGATGTCCAGCACGCGTTTCATTGGCTCGCGTATCGGCCCAGTTACATCGCCCGCGCTGGCGACAGAAGCATCTCCCGCACGAGATCAACGGCGCGCTCCACACTCGGGTAATAGCCTGCCTCGAGTGCTCGGCTTGTGGGTGCGGGCGCGTCACGTAGCGTTAGGCGGCGCGGACGCACACGCAACGCAGATGGGTCCAGTCGTTCGACGACCGACGCCATCAGCTCGCCGGCGAGGCCACACGATGTCCACCCTCCATCAATCACCAACAGCCGCCCTGTGCGCTCGACCGAGGCACAAATGACGGAGCTGTCCAGTGGATTGATGACTCGCAGATCGATAACCTCGGCTGAGACGTCATCGCCGCCGAGTCGCTCGGCTACCTGCTCGGCCAGGTAGGCCGCGTGGCCTGCACCGACAACCGTCACATCGTCACCGGGCCGCGTAACAGTTGGACCGGTGAATATCGCGTTGTGGTTAGGCGTCGCCGGCATTTCTTCTGACCGTTCGTAGAGCCAACGGTCGTCGATGTAAAGCACTGGGTCGCCGCACAGTGCGGCGGACACGAGGAGATCGCGCGCGTCAACGGGAGTCGCCGGCATCGCGACACGAAGGCCAGGAATGTGCGCGAACCAGCTGTGCAGAGCCTGCGAATGCTGAGCTCCCTGCTCACCTCCTCGATTAATGATTCCGCGGATCACCACCGGCGCGGCGACTCGTGCCCCGAACATCGAGGACCACTTCGCTGCTTGAGTAACAATCTGGTCAACTGCAAGCAGCATGAAGTCCATGCGCGGATGCACGACAATCGGCCGCCGCCCAGCGATGGCTGCCCCTACCGCCGCACCAGTGCACATCAGTTCGGAGACGGGAGAGTCGATCACGCGGCTGCGTCCGAATTCGATCTCGAGATTCGTCATTGAATTGCCGACGTACCACGGGCTCCACAGCCCCTGCCCGATGACGAATGTTTCGGGATAGTTATGCAGGAGGTACGCGAATCCGTCGCGTATGGCCGCGCCATAGGTCCTCACCACCGGCTCACTGGCCATTTGCGCTCGAAGCAAAGAGGTATCGATCCACCGTATCGGATTCCGGATATGGTGCGGTTCTGGCGCGCTCCACCGCCTCGCGAACGCGGTGCGTCACCTGCTGATCGGCGCCATCGGCTTCAGTCTCAGTCATCATACCTGCGACGACCATTGCATCGCGCAATCGCTGAATCGGATCGCGTTTCTTCCAGGCCGGCAGATCCTCGCTGCGGCGTACGCCGACGTCGATATCCTCGCTTGGGCCGACATGGCCTCGCCAGCGATACGTAACTAACTCCAGCATCGTAGGACCATCTCCATCGCGAGCGCGCTCGGCTGCTCGCCGCGCAGCTGCGACAACGGCACACACATCGTTTCCATCGAGCACCTCTGAAGTAACGACGTGCGCATCGGCGTAGCGTGCAACGCTGTTATCTGGCTGCCGAAAGCGGATATGCAGGTGACTGGAGAACAGGTTGTTCTCGCATACGAAAACAACCGGGAGCGCCCACAGAGACGCCATGTTCATCGCTTCGTGAAACACGCCCTCTTCCGTAGCACCATCGCCAAAGAACGCGACGGCGAGTGCCGTGCTCCCTTCAAGGCGCGATGCGAGCGCGGCACCAACCGCCATCGGAATAGTTGCGCTCACTATGGGAACTGTGCCCAGTAGTCCATGCTCGGGGGCAACGAGATGCATCGAGCCACCCATTCCGCGTGAACATCCGCTAGCGCGACCAAGCACTTCCGCCATTAGAGCGTCGAGATCACCGCCCAGAGCGAGGTAGTGGCCGTGTGATCTATGAGCTCCGAATGCACGATCGCCGCGCGCGCGGTCAAACGCCGCCGCTATCCCGACGGCGCACGCTTCCTGTCCGATCGCCAGGTGACACGGACAGCGCGCCTCACCGCTCGTGACCAGTTCGCTGATCGCCTCTTCCGCCCGGCGTATGAGTAGCATGCGCTCGAACTGCTCAGACAGTTGTGTCTGCGATAGCCCAGCAACATCTATGTGCCTAACGGGCGCCAGCGAGTCGGCGAGCCACCCGAGTGACGAGCGCGCGCTTTCAACGTCCATAGAACTCGCGGATCGTGCCGCCGATGTTGTTCACTTCGTCGTCGGTGAGCGACGTATTCATCGGCAACAAAAAGCAACGCTCGAACAGGCGATCTGTTCGGGGTAGGCGTACGGCAGTGAAACCCAAACCGGCGAACTGATGAACGGCTTTGCCTCCCCACTGGATGGCTGTCGCGATGCCACGATTGCTGAGGTACTCGCGCAAAGCATCGCGTGCTCCGGCTTCGGCCTCGTAATTCTGGTACACGTCGTAATGATCGGCGTCGTCGTTAGGCCCCGGCGGCAGCGTCATGTCTTCAAGATCAGATAGTGACTCACGGTACAGTGACGCGATGCGACGGCGGCGCTCAATCTCTTGATCGAACTGTGCAAGCTTCACGCTGAGCACAGCCGCTTGCAACGTGTCGAGGCGTGAGTTGAGACCCCACGTCACTACTTCGCCTGAGTCGTTGCGACCATGATCACGCAGAAGCCTAACGCGGCGCGCTACTTCATCGTCATTCGTTGTCACCGCACCGCCATCTCCGAAACATCCAAGTACCTTCGCTGGATAGAAACTGAACCCGGCCGCCGCGCCGAAAGTACCGGCGTATGTTCCTTTGTAGCGCGATCCGAGACCTTGCGCAGCGTCCTCTACTATTGATAGTCCGTGACGCACGGCAATCCGTTGAAGGGCGTCCATCTCGCAGGTCCGGCCGTTGAGATGTACGGGCATGATGGCGCGTGTTCGCGATGTCACCGCCGTGTCGACTGCCGCGGGATCTAATAGGTGGTCTGGACCACACTCGACGAGTACGGGGATCGCGCCGACGAAATGGATCGATGCTGCAGATGCTACGTACGTGTGGGAAGGGAGAATGACCTCATCCCCATCGCCAATCCCTGCGGCGCGAAGCGCGATGATAAGAGCATCGGTGCCGTTAGCCACGCCGATGGCATGCCCCGCTCTCACATATCGAGCGAGCTCTACTTCAAATTCAGCAACCTCACTTTGAAGAATGAACGCGCCCCGCTCCAGCACACGCTGCATAGCAGCGAGGAGTTCATCGCGCTGCTGCGCATAGACGTGAGGGTAGCGAAAAAACGGAACGCTGATAGGCGTCGATGCTTGAGTCGCCATTCGGCCCAGACGATGAGCGATTTCTCAACTGGCTCCGTGCGTCAAACGACGCATCGGAACACACAAGTCGAAAAAACAATAGCTGCGGGCGAGGCAGGGCACAAACTGCGTTGCCCTCCTCTCACTGACCGCGTTCGTATGGAATCGCGCGGGAGTGCGCCGCTCCCGCACATACTGCGACTTCCGTGTTCACTACCGCTGCAAAGCGGAGGGGCTCACGATCGGATCACCGGGCTCTTCATCCTTCCGTCCGATCCGCCAGCCGTATGTCACCTGCAGCCGTCCGACGAACCGCGTTTCCGACTTCCCTGGCACGTGGAACGCGTTGTTGGACAGTTGGTAGCCTGCGTGGGCGGACAGCTGCACATTGCCAGCACGCCCGCTCGTATGTCCAACGGCACTCACGCCGAGCTGCCACGTATCGCGTCGGATACCGCTCCACAGAAGTGGAACAGCCATGCCGGAATCCGGCCACACCCGCTGCAACGTACCCTCGCCCTGCCTCAGCAGTTGCGCTTCCGGTTGTATCAGCCAGCGCGAGTTCAACGGCATCGTTAGGCTGAGTCCAAACAAATCGTTGTCGATGAAGTTGCGACCGATGCCGATACCGGCCTGCGTGAAGCTCAAGGTTGGATCGGGGGACGTGTATGCAAGCGACGAGTTCATCGCATAACTCGCGCGCCACGACGTACCCGACCCGACAGCGCCGGCGGCGAGGAGACTGAATCCATAACGATCTGGATACGGGTTCGCCCCGTAGTTGCTCATGTCGTCAATGGCGATCTGCCCCTGAAACATGAGCCCACGAGTCGGCCGCCACGTAGCATCGCCCCCAACGATTGCGTTGTGCCGACCCCTTATGCTGAACCAGTCGGCGAATGTCACGATGAAAAAAGGATTTACGATCGCTCTATCGATCTTCTTCGTCCGCGGCCGCACAAGGATGCTGGTCTCCCACAACGACACGTCGAGTCCCTTGAAAACCTGCCAATCCAGACGAGCCGCTGTGAACCAGCGTCGACCAGGGGTCGATTCGCCGCCGTACAGCGGCGTGCGCAGCATCTGATAACGCAGCGTGCGGTTTCCGATCGAGAGCCCGATGTCGGCGCGCGGATACGCATAGTCGCTGATGGGAATTCCGACGAGAGCGGATGGCCCCCAATTGCGTTGCACTTGACCTGAGTGGACGCCCAACCAGCGCCACTGCCCAGCGATGTACGCTTCGACGAGGCGCGCCTGATCCTTCCATGGCCCGCCTATGCCCACCCGCGCGTAATCAGGATCGTCGCGCAAACGCGCCTCATAGGCTGGGCGCACAACGCCAACGAGTGGACCCTGTCCCGCCGCGAGCAGCGCGCCGGCGTAGGGCTGCACATCGGCAGTGCCTTCAGGTTGCAGGAGATCACGTCGCGGCTGGGAATAGACCTGTGCGCCCACATCTCCACCTGCTCGCCACCAGCCGTTGTCTGACAGCGGCAGCTCCCACCCGCGCAGCAGCTCGCGCGCCATTTTGCCAGCGGCAGATATCGTGTCACTCGCGACGCTGCGCAGGGCAATAAGAACGTCGCGCTCAAGCAGCGGACGGACGTGTGGCGATGGATCCGGCACATCGCCGCGAGCGATAAGGTGCTCCAGGAAGCGCAGACGGGAATCGTCCAGCGCGAGGTACGATGATCCCTGGGCGTTTAACCCCGGCGCAGTTCGCATCAGCGAGCCCATCAGCAGGATCGTCGCGACACGTCTCGTATTGCGTCCTTGTCCAGACATGGCGCCAGACTTTACCTAACGAGGGCGATGACTATTGTCGCGCTGCTCGCGATGACCGAAGCGAGCGCAGTCAACAACGTGATGTTGTCGCGCGCGGGGCGATCCGGCTTCTCCGGCACGCTTACCGTCGAGCCGGGCGTTGGTTCCGGATCGATGCGACGCAGCAGAAAGCCGCGGCGTCTTGTGAGGACCTGGCCATTCGCCTGCCGAACGCTGGCCTTCCCGCCGTCCGCTATGGCGGTCAACCCGCCTGCTGCGTTGAGATAGTAATCGATCGGTTTTCCTCGCTCCCACAACACGCTCCCGGGAGAGTTCACCGCGCCAGAGACCCGCACGCTCGGCTGGAACTCGGGAATAGTGATATCGTCGCCAGGGCGCAAAATCACGTCGTTGTGCGTTCCTGGTTGTCGCAGCGCGCGCGTGAGATCGACGCCGAGGCGCCCCACGGCGTCCGCCAATCGCAAAAACCGAATCCCATCGGGGTACGCGCGATCGGTGAGCCCGCCGGCACGCCGCACAAGACTCGTTAGGCGCTCGTCCTTGTTCCTCAGCGCGTACGTTCCGGGAAAGCGCACCTCGCCACGGATCGTGACAGGCCGTTGAAACTCGAACTCTGGTTGCCGGAAAATGAGCACGTTGTCCCAAGCCCGAAGTTGGACTTCCGGTGCGCCTGACGGACGAAACGCTGTACCCGGCGGCCCGATGTATCGGCCGAGGCTATCGCGGTCGAACAGGTACGTCGAATCTAGAGCGACGCGAAATGTCTCCGCCAGCAGGCCGCCGCTACGATCTCTCGGGAGCCGCGCGATCTCCACAGAGTCGAGCGACGCGCCAGGCGCGAGTCCGCGCGCTTCGAGGATCGCATCGCGTAGCGTGATTCCTTCGCGCCACGGTACAGTCCCCGGCGTATTTACGGCTCCGACAACTGTGATCGTCTGCTCCGGTCGCATTTCGAGCCGGCTATAGATCGTTATTTCATCGCCGTCCTCCAGCACCGGATCCGCCGGCCATGGCGCGAGACTGTCGCTGGGGAGGACAACAGGGATCGTGCGGCGCGTCTGGTCCGAGCGATTGAGTCGCGAAATGTGCGCGCGACCGAGATACGTCGCCGGCTGCAACCCACCGCCGCGGGCAACGAGCCGCGCCAACGTAAGTCCCGGCTCCAGCGCGAATTTGCCCGGCAGGTACACGTTGCCGTGAAGCTCGACCGAGTTCCGCGCCACGTTAGGCAGCGCGAAGACATGCACGATATCGCCGCTTTCGATCGCGACTGGAGGGAGCGACGCGGAGCCTGGCGCAAGCGCCACGTCGAGCGACACGCGCTGCGGCCCGTTAGGTGTGCGTTGTGCCGGCGGGACGATGCGCTCAATGGAAATGCGTGTGAGCGATGCGGCCGCTGTCACGCCGCCGGCAGCAGCGACGAGGTCTGTCAGCGTTTCTGTCTCGGCGAGGTCGTACGTCGCCGGGCGCATGACGCTGCCGCGGACCGTCGCGCGCCGCTGCTGCACGCCGACAAACACGACGTCGCCGTTCTCCAAACGCACGTCGTTCCTGGTGTCACCGCGCAACAAGTATTCGTACAGATCGAAGGTCGCCACGGTCCTTCCACCGCGACGCACAGCAACGGAGCGCAGGTTCGCGAGCTCGGTTACGCCCCCCGCGGTGTAGAGAGCAGTCAGCACCGTGCCTAACGCGCTCAGCTGATATGCGCCGGGTTGACTCACTTCACCCACCACATACACCTGGATGGCGCGGACATTCGCCACTGAAAGATCAAATTGCGTTGTGGCATTCGGTCCGCGCGATATTCCAGAGTAGGCACGGCGCAGCCGGTCGTAGAGCACGTTCTTCGCCTGCGCCAGCGTGAGGTTCGCAAGAAAGACCTGCCCCACTTGAGGGATCAACACGAACCCTTCCCGCGTGATCGAAAGCTGATGCGTGAGCTCGACGTCACCCGTGAGGATGAGCACCACCACATCCCCTGGTCCGAGGCGATAATCCGGCGGGACAGGCCCAGATAACAACGGAAGGAACTGCGTTGTCGTACGGCGAAAAACATCGACACCGAACACACCACTCGGCGCTTCATCGGGAGGTCGTTGGACTCTCGCCGGCACTCCCACAGCCGGCGTGTTTGATGTGTCGGCTGGGCTCAAGCCTAACGAGCGCAGCGCCGCCGACTGGTCCGAGCTGATCGTTGCATCGCGCCCAGGTTGTTCCGTGAGGAACGGGTCGAGTAAACTGGAGTCGTATCCGCTCGCCCGTAGCCTCTCTCGCACTTGTTCAGGCGTCAGGCCGGCTTGCTGAATTCGGGCGCGCACGGCATCCGCTAAGCCGCGCTGTTGTACAAGAGTCTGGATCTGCGCCGACGAAGGGATCTGCGCATGCGCGAGCGCGGACGACACGCAGGACAAGAGCGTAGAGAGCAGGAGAGTCGACCGAGCAAACGCGCGCCACATGGTTGCGAAAGGTTAAGACCCGAGTGGAGGGCGTCAATGCAATCCACGGCCTCGCGGATCGCGCCTGGAGGAGCGCGCGAAGCCGGAATCAATGCAACCTCGTGGTCGAACACTTCGCAACGTCGGCGGGAGCCAAGTCGGCAACTAGCGCCAGCGGAGGCAAGTGCAACCACCGTCTGGATCTAACGGATGTGTCTGATTGAACGGATTCAACTCCTCGTAGCCACGAGGTCTCCGCGTTCTCGGCAACCTGCCGCCGGATTTTGGCAGGCGGGAAGGAATTGTGTCAGAGCGAAGGCTACACGCGATCGTTGACGATCAAAACAGAGAGCTTTGAGTTACGAGCTTCCGGCGCCGAGTCATGAGGACGACTGGCTCGGCTACATCAAGGTACGTCACCGTAATCATCCTGTATTCTTTTGAGCACGCCGTACAACATCCAGCGCCGCGCGTTGAAGTTGGGAAGCGAGTCCCGAACGATCTAAGCGAGCGAGCCTTCGCGATACCCGATACACGCGCACCGCGAGCGTATGCGCCTTTTGCCAAACAATCAGATTGCGGTAATTCTGCACCCCGCCACGATGATCGTCGGCGCGCAGCATCATATCATCAAAACAGCGCTAGCGGGTTCTTAGCGTTGCGCAGGCGAGCTCCTTGTCCTCGTGACTCGGCGCTGGAAGCTCGTAACTCAGAGCTCTCTGTTTTTGATCTTTGCCCGGTTGCGCTGCAGTATCGTATTAAACGAGCGCTAGCGAGTACTTCGCGTTGCGCAGGCGAGCTTCTTGTCCTCGTGACTCGGCGCTGGAAGCCCGTAACCCAAAGCTCGCTGTTTTGATCTTCGCCTAACGGCGATTTAGAACGCCCCCGCGCGCATCGCCGTTACGATCTGTCCGTTGTTGACGCACAGCGACGGACCGGTCAGCGTTGTCCCGGCCGCTAACACCGTCCACTGACCCGTCGCGCCGGACGCGGGTGGCCACGCGTCGTTCCACCCTGGCAGCCCCGAGAAGTTGGGGAGCGCCAGCGTCGCGTTGGATCCGCCGATCCACGCCGGTGTTGCCACGATCGTCACGACCTTGTTCACCGTGGTGAAGGTGAACGTCGCGCTCGCATTGTATTCCGCGCCTAACGCGAACGTCGCCTGCAAGCGCTTGTAGTTGCCTGGTAGCGTGGTTGGAGGTGGCACAACGAGCGGCGCGCCAAGCGTTATGGTGCGGCTTCCCATCCCCTGGAAGGTTGTCGTTATGCTGCGCTGTGCGACCGGGAAAAGCACACCGCCTTGTCTCGTCGTCGAGGTGAACGTGAGCTGATGATAGTCCGTTGGTCGCTGCACCGAGGCACTGAAGCCGTATCCAATGAAGTTGCTGCCGCTCATGCGCACCGAGGAATACAACATGGAGCCGATACACGCCGCGCCGGTGTTGTAGCGCATCGTGTGCGACATCTCGTCCCCCGCTACGAGTCCGGCGACTGTGAATACTGCCGACGAGGGACCAAACGACTCGGGACCGTTCATGTTGAGGACGCCGACAGAGCCGTTATTCGCAACGTCCTGGTCGCGACGTACAAAGCCGCGGTCAAGATTCCCACCGCCGACGATGTCACCGATGATGTCGTGCCGCCACGCGATGAGATCGTGTGCGCCATTCTGAATGGCGCCGATGCTGAATGTCGGAATAGTGGGGCTGGCGAATGCGAAGCCACCGCCTAACGAAATGTTCACGGCGTCATTCCCGCTGATCCCACTCACTGATCCGTTCACGATCTTCAGTGCCGGACCCGGGCCGCTGCAGTAGACGAACGGCGCGGCGCTTATCTCAGCGCGGGACAGGTGCTGGATGTTGATCTGCGCGCCCGTCGTTGGACCGGGCAATACGTACGCGAAACTTCCCGTCGCCGCCGTCACCGTGAAGCGGTACACGTTCCCCGTCCCTGTCGCGCGTGTCCACGCGCCATTCCCTTCTTGCCACGCCACCCAAGCCGGAACAGCGAAACCGACGCAGGCGGAGAAGTCGAGTGTCACGTTGCCGCTCCCCCCCGTCGCTGCCGTCACCTGCACTGGTAGCGTGACGCTCTGCTCTGCCACCCCTGACGCCTGGCCGCGAATCGTTAGGGTGTAGTTACCGGCGGCGAGTGCCGCGCCGGCCGTCAGCGTTAGGGTCGAGGCGCCGGCGCCTGTCGCGGCGGGATTCAACGCGAC
>JBQTIF010000019.1:0-4194 GCA_052388395.1 Gemmatimonadaceae bacterium
GGGATCGTGCGGCTAGCGCGCGGATTCACTTCGAGCACGAACACTTTGCCAAATTTCACGGCGAATTGGACGTTGATCAGCCCAACAACACCTAACGCTTTGGCCAATGCAACCGTGTGCGCCTTCATCTGGGAGATGGCGCTCTCTTTGATGAGATACGGCGGCAGCACGCACGCCGAGTCACCTGAGTGAATGCCCGCATCCTCGATGTGCTGCATGACGCCACCGATGACGACGTCCTTCCCATCCGACAGGGCGTCGACGTCAGCCTCGAACGCATCCTCCAGGAACGAGTCGATGAGCACCGGACGCTCCTCGCTCACGCGCGCCGCCTGCTCGAAATAGTCGCGCAACGTAGGCTCGTCATAGACGATCTGCATGGCGCGTCCGCCTAACACGTATGATGGACGCACGAGCACAGGATAACCGATGCGTGCCGCCACTTCGACGGCTTCATCGATGCTGGTCGCCGTCCCGTTCGGCGGCTGCTCTATTCCTAGTTCGCGCGCGATCCGTTCGAAACGCTGGCGGTCCTCGGCGGTGTCAATCGCGTCAGGTGATGTGCCGAGGATCGTCACGCCGGCCGCCTCGAGCGGCCGCGTGAGCTTGAGCGGCGTCTGTCCGCCGAGCTGCACGATCACGCCTAACGGCTGTTCTCGCTGTACGATTTCCAACACGTCTTCCAGTGTCAGCGGTTCGAAGTACAGCTTATCGGAGATGTCGTAATCGGTAGAAACCGTCTCGGGGTTCGAGTTGATCATGATCGCCTCGTACCCCTGCTCGCGCAGCGCCATGACCGCGCGCACGCAGCAGTAATCGAACTCCACGCCTTGCCCGATCCGATTCGGGCCGCTGCCGAGGATGATCACCGACTTGCGCCCGGTTTGCGGTGCCTCGCTCTCGTCGTCGTAATTGCCATAGAGGTACGGCGTGCTGGACGGAAACTCGCCGGCGCACGTGTCAACCATCTTGTAGGCGGGCCGGATCCCTAACGAGTGTCGCCGCTCGCGCACCGCGCTCTCCGATTGTCCGCGCAACTGCCCCAGCTGGCGGTCCGAGAACCCCATGCGCTTCATGCCGCGGAGATCGGCTGTGCCGACCGTCTCCAGCGCCGCGTAGGCGTCCTCTGCATCCACCAGCTCACGCATCTGCGCGAGAAACCAGGGATCGATGCTCGTCAGCTCGTGCAGATCGTCGATTGTGAAGCCAAGCTGCATGGCGCGCTTGATCTGGAAGACCCGCTCCGGCGTCGCCTGCCGCAGCGCTCCGCGCAGCGACTCCACGCTTTCATCGGTAAGCCGATCGTCCTGATACCGCGCGGCTGTTTCCCACCCTGAACGGCCGTTTTCCAGCGCGCGCAACCCCTTTTGAAACGCCTCTTTGAACGTGCGGCCGATGGCCATCGACTCGCCGACAGATTTCATCTGCGTCGTTAGGCGTGGATCCGTCTTCGGGAATTTTTCGAAGGCGAAGCGCGGACATTTCACAACCACGTAGTCCAGCACCGGCTCGAACGACGCCGGCGTCGTCTTCGTGATGTCGTTGGGGATCTCATCGAGGCGGTAACCCACGGCCAGCTTTGCGCCGATGCGCGCGATCGGAAAGCCAGTCGCTTTGGATGCCAGCGCCGACGAGCGCGACACGCGCGGATTCATCTCGATGACGACCATGTCGCCGTCGCGCGGGTTCACCGCAAACTGGATGTTGCAGCCTCCAGCCTCCACACCGATCTCGCGGATCACAGCACAGGCCGCATCGCGCATCACCTGATACTCGCGATCGGTCAACGTCATCGCCGGGGCGACGGTGATCGAGTCGCCAGTATGGATCCCCATCGGGTCGAGGTTCTCGATGGAGCAGACGATCACGACATTGTCGGCGAAGTCGCGCATCACTTCGAGCTCGAACTCCTTCCAGCCTAACAACGATTGCTCGATCAGCACCTGGTGCACCGGCGACGCGGCGAGGCCCCGCTTGACGATGTCCTCGAATTCCTCGCGATTGTAAGCGACACCGCCGCCAGACCCACCTAACGTGAACGAAGGTCGTATGATCGCCGGGAAACCTGTCTCCGTCGCAATCTCGAGCGCGCCAATGAGCGATACCGCCGTGCGTCCCTGGGGCGTCTTTAGCCCGATGCGGTGCATCGCTTCCGCGAACTCCTTACGGTCCTCAGCGACCTTGATAGCGCGCGCCTTGGCACCGATCAACTCGACACCGTATTTCGACAGCACGCCGCGTTCGGAGAGCGCCATCGCGACGTTCAGCGCCGTTTGCCCTCCCATCGTCGGCAACAGGGCATCGGGCCGTTCCTGCGCGATGACCAGCTCGACGTATTCAGGTGTGACTGGTTCGATATACGTACGATCCGCGATTTCCGGATCGGTCATGATCGTCGCCGGGTTCGAATTGACGAGGATGACTTCGTACCCTTCCTCTCGCAGCGCGCGCGTGGCCTGCGTCCCGGAGTAATCGAATTCCGCCGCCTGCCCGATCACTATCGGGCCCGAACCAATGACGAGGATGCGGTGCAGGTCGGAGCGGCGGGGCATTCTACACTAGTTGATAGTTGATAGTTGATAGTGGATAGTGGATAAAACTAAGCGTTAGGCTGTGGCGGTGCGGCGGCGCGAGCCAGGTCAGCCTCCACCATCGTTGTGACGAGTTGGTCGAACGTTGTTTGTGGCTCCCATCCCAGCGCAGTGCGCGCCCGCGTTGCGTCGGCAACCAGCACACGATCGTCTAAACGCCGGAAGAAACGCTCATCGACGTTCACGTGTGCGCGATAATCTAGCGCCGCCACGGCGAAAGCTCGCTCGCAAAAGTCGCGCACGCTGTGGGTCGCGCCCGTCCCGATGACGTAGTCGTTTGGTGCGGCCGCTTGCAGCGCGCGCCACATGGCGTCGACATAGTCTCCAGCGAAACCCCAATCCCGGCGCGCGCTGAGACTGCCGAGCGTCAGTGGCATGGAATCGCCCTGTGCGATGCGCGCGATAGCTAGCGTGATCTTGCGTGTCACGAACTCAGCGCCGCGGCGCGGGCTTTCGTGATTGAAGAGAATCGCACCAACGGCATAGAGGTCATACGCCGCGCGATACTGCCCCGTGAGCGTGTGCCCAAAGACTTTCGCTGCGCCGTATGGATCACGCGGTCGGAAGGGCGTGGTCTCGCGCTGCGGCGTCTCAACTGGATCGCCGAACATGGCACTGGACCCAGCGACGAGCACGCGCGCGGTAGGCGCTGTTCGCCGCATTTCCTCGAGCAGTCGCAGCGTGCCGAGCGCGATGCTCTCCGTCGCCTCAACCGGGCGCTCCCAAGCGCGCGGGACGACGCTTTGCGCCGCGAGGTGGTAGATCTCGTCGGGGAGAGACGGCAGCGCTTGAAAAGCTCGCTCGGCCCACTGCGGATCGGCAGGATCAGCCGGCACAATTGTTAGGCGTTCGCCGATGGCACGTAGGTTTTCGTGCCGCGTGGCGTCTGCACCGCGACGCGAGGTTCCGAACACGCGGTACCCCTTGGCGAGTAAGAGCTCAGCCAAATAGGAACCGTCCTGACCGGTAATGCCGGTGATCAGCGCCGTTGGCGGGGGCATACAGAAAAGGGAGCGCCCGCGGCGCTCCCTCTCGGTCCGTTGACACCGTGAACGGTCACGTTAGGCGACAGCCACCCTGCCGCGCGGCGCTCGCTTGACTTTGCCGGCGTGAAGACAGCGGGTACACACCCGCACACGGACCGTCTTGCCATCCGCCACGACACGGACTACCTGGAGGTTCGGCTTGAAGACACGCCGTGTCTTATTGTTCGCGTGCGACACGTTGTTGCCGAAGGTGACGCCCTTGTGGCACACGTAGCAGCGACTGCGATTAATACTCATGGCATCACTCCGGCATCAGCTCGATGCGCGCCATCTCGGCGCCATCGCCCTTACGAGCGCGCGTCTTGAGGATGCGCGTGTACCCACCGGGACGCTTGAGGTAGCGCGGTCCGATGTCCTTGAAGAGTTTGTCGGCCGCTGCGCGCTTTTGAATGTGGCGCGACGCGAGCCGGCGGTCGTGCAGCGTCCCTGACTTCGCTTTCGTGATTAACCGCTCGACGAAGGGACGCAGCTCCTTGGCCTTGGCTTCGGTTGTCTCGATGGCACCGCTCTCGATGAGCGACGTCGCGAGGTTGCGCATCAGCGCGAGTTTTTGCTCG
>JBQTIF010000020.1:0-32584 GCA_052388395.1 Gemmatimonadaceae bacterium
GACGGCGGAAGTCGCCTCTTCGTCGCGAGAGCGAGCGAGCCATTGTTCTACAGATCCGTCGACTGCTTGCGCTCCCGATGACTAGGCGCACGCACTTTCTTCGGCGCCGCCGGCCAGAGGGTGGTTCGGTTCTTTAGCGGCGATCGAATACACCTAACGCGGGGCCTTAAGCCACGACGGCGGTTGCGTCGCTTTGTCTCACTATCAGCCAAGCGGCGCGCCGCTGCGGCGCTGGCGTCATCCACCGGGAAAAAGCACTCGATGCGCAACTCCGGCAGCGTGATGTCTTGCGGCGTCCCCAGCACCGTCACCGCCGAAAAGAAACGGAACGTCTGACCGTCGTATCGAAAGGTGATGGGCAACACTGGAAGCAACGGTGCGCCGAGATCCGGGGCATGCCATTCACTCGGCACACCGGTGTAGGAAAGTACCTCGGCCAACAAGTTCCGACCCGTTTCGTCGAGCGCACCACCGACTGCCTCGCGATACACGCGCTGCACGAGTGCGTGTGCCACCGCCTCCCAATTCTCGACAAACGGCCGTAGTCCTTTTGGGTGAAACATCAGGCGCAGCACGTTCCCGGCACCACTACCCGCTTTGTCACCGAGCAACAATCCAAAGAAGCGCGACGCGGTGACGTTGGCGGTGACTATGTCCCAGTTGCGATTCATCACTACTGCCGGATACGGCTCCTGCTGCTTCAAGATCGCCTGGACCGCTGCTTTGATTGGTGCCAGTTCTGGATCCGCGAGCGTGGACTCGCGGAACATCGGAGCAAAGCCGGCGGCAAGCAGGAGTGCGTTTCGCTCGCGCAATGGGATTGTTCGTGTCTGCGCCAGGTGGAGGACCATCTCTCGGCTCGGAAGCGCTCGTCCGGTTTCAAGAAAACAGACGTGGCGCGGAGAGACCTTCGCCTCATGCGCGAGCGCGAGCTGACTCATGTTGCGCGCTCGGCGCCAGTACTGGAGAAGCGGCCCGATCGACGTCCGGCCCCTAACGCGAGTTTTGACTGGCTGCATGCCCGCATTATGGCGCTGGGACGCGCGCAGACAACTCCCTCCGAGGTAAGCGCCATTACGTCATCGCTGCACGACGCCGTCTCGAAAGCTGCGCCAAACCTCCAAGAACTCCGATCGCACGTCCGGTGCGTAACGTTTCTCGGCCATACCCTCCGCGATGATTTTCATGAATGTCGCCCAGTTCGAGTCGCTGATGCCTAACCCGTCGTGCACGGTGCGCATCGGTCGTCCGATGTAAGCACAGGGACCGCCAGTTCTCTCACATATCAGGTCCACGACGAGTTGAAACTGTCGCCTTTGACTATCGTTGCCGTGGCCGCGGAACATGTGCGCCAGGTCGGGATGCTGCACGACGCGCGGGAAGACGAGTCCAACGAACGCTGTCACGCCGTCGTAGCTGCCGAGCCGCTCGTAGAGAGTGCCATGAATCGGAGTAGCGCTTTCTTGGCCGGCAACAGCAGCGGAGAGCAAAGTGACTGTGACTGCGGCCTTGACGACGGTGCTAGCTAGCTTGCGCCAGGTCGCGTTTGGCGCTCGGTGAACGTTGATCATCCTCGACTCGTTTGCTGATTGCCGTCCAGTATCGAAGGAAGTCACGTGGCTCTCAATTCCCAGCGAGGTAAGTGCGTCGAAATCGCCAGTTTTACCGCTCTGACGGGGCGTTCTCACCTCTAGTTCGCCGCTCGAGGCGCCAACCGCGCAGCGCGGCGTTCCCACTAAACCAACAGCTAAGTTCCGGTGTCTTACCCAAAAACCTTAGGTAAGGGACCGACCCGATGCCTCGCAATGTCGATCTCCTGCGCGGGACGCTCGACCTCTTCATCCTCAAGACACTGACATGGGGGCCGATGCACGGCCTCGCCATCAGCCGCTGGATCGAGAACGCCTCCAAATCTCAGCTGCAAATAGAAGAAGGCGCGTTGTACCCTGCTCTGCACCGCATGGAGCAGCGCGGCTGGCTCAGCGCCCAATGGGGGATCAGCGATAACAATCGTCAGGCAAAGTTCTACTCGCTCACAGCGCGTGGCCGCAAACAGTTCGCGGCACAGCTCGCGACGTGGCAGCGATACACCAAGGTCGCCGCGACACTTCTCGGAGCAACGGAGGCTGCGGTATGAAGCGCTTGTTCCGCCTTCCGTTCTCTCGCGCGCGTGTGCAGCGCGACGTGGATACCGAGCTCGCATTTCATATCCTCGGACGTATCGAAGAGCTGATGGCACGCGGAATGTCTCGCCAAGACGCCGAACGTGAGGCGCAGCGGCGTTTTGGCGATCCAGCAGCCGTAGCGCACGAGGTCGCACGCATCGACGTCGAGACGCACAAGCGCCGAGTAGTGACCGAGCGCCTCTCCGCCTTCGCGCGCGATCTCCGCTATGCGCTGCGCGGCCTTACCCGACGGCCGCTCTACGCCCTAACGATCGTCATCACACTCGCCGTAGGAATTGGCGCGAACACAACCGTCTTTTCGGTCTTCGAGACGGTCCTGCTGCGACCACTCCCCGTGCGCGACCTCGATCAGCTCCTCGTCGTGCAGGACGACTTCCCCAAGATGAACGCGCGCTTCGGTGTTTCCGCTCTGGAAGCCCTCGACCTGTTTGAGCGGCGCGATCTCTTTCAATCAGCGACCACTACGCGCTCTGCCTATGGCACGCTTTTGGTCAGCGAAGAGCCGACGCACGAGTACGGCGTCGCGACGTTAGGCGACTTCGCCGGCGTGTTCGGCGTGCGACCGCTCCTCGGGCGCTTCTATGAACCGGCAGCGTCCCAGTTCGGCCGCCCACCTGTCGTCGTGCTCAGTCACGAACTTTGGCAACGGCTCGGTGGCGACAGCACGATCGCCGGCAAGATCCTGAAAATCGGCGACCAACCGTATGAAGTGTCTGGCGTGATGCCCGGCGACTTCACCTATCCGAGCAACGCGCAGTTCTGGCGACCGCTCGTCCTCGACTCGCGGACACTGAACCAGACGCAGAGCCGTGGAACGGTGATCGAGCTGTTCGTCGGCCGTATGCAGCCGGGCCTAACGACGGAACGAGTCGGCTCGGAGCTCCGTGCGCTCGCAGAACGATGGCATCAACAGTACCCCGGCAATTACCAAAGGGGCGGGCACACCATGGTCGTCATCCCCCTCGTCGACAGACTCGCTGGGCAGCTCAAGCCAATCGTTATCGCCTTGCTCTCAACCGTGGGACTTGTCCTGCTTCTCGCCTGCGCGAATGTGGCCAGCCTGCAGCTTATGCACACAACGGGACGCGCACGTGAGCTTGCCGTGCGTGCTGCGCTGGGAGCCGGCCGCGCCGCCATCGCGCGCCAGGTCATCCTCGAGAGCTTGATACTCGCGATCGCAGGCGGAATAGCCGGAGTTCTGCTAGGAGTCGGCAGCCTAACGTGGCTCACGAAGCTCAACATCGGATACTTTCCGGCGCTCAAGGACGTGCGGCTCGACGGGATGGTGCTGGCGTTTACAGCCGGCGCCACGGTGCTGGCTGCCTTGCTGTTCGGCAGCGTGCCGGTGTTGCGTACTGCGCGGGTACGCGTGAACGACGCGTTGCGCGAGAGCGTGCGCGGTTCCAGTACCGGCGCTGTGCGACACCGCTTTCTCCGAGCGAGCGTGATTTTCCAGACGGCCATCGCGGTCGTCCTGCTCGTCGCTGCGGGACTCACGATCCGCAGCCTCGGCCGGCTGCTCGACGTGGAGCTCGGTTTTCAGGCGGAAAACGTGGCGACGTTCACCTTCTTCCTCCCGTCGCAGCGGTATCCGGAAGGTCCGCAGCGTATCGCGTTTCTCAATTCGCTGGATGAACGGCTGCGCACTGTTCCCGGCGTTCAGTCCGTCGGTTTCGCGTTAGGCACCCCCTTCAGCGGGTCCGCGGGGAGCACGTTGTACGATCTGCCCGGCGTCCCCAAGCTCCCCGGAGAGAGCGACAGACATGCGAACCAGGCGTTCGTGTACGGCGACTATTTCAGGACGATGGGGATTCCCATCGTCCGCGGCCGCGCTTTTACAGTGGCTGACTACGCGGCCGGCGGTCACACCGTCATTATCGATGAAACGCTCGTCAAACGATCTTTCGGCGATCGCGATCCGATCGGGCAGCAGATCAAGCACGGACCCAGCGGCACAATCATTGGCGTCGCGAAGTCGGTGAAGCTCGGTGATCTTTCTGAGCCGGCGCACCCGCTCGTGTATCACAACTACGGCCGCTCGCCAAGCACGTCCGCGATGACGGCCGCCCTGCGTTCTTCCCTGCCGATCGACGCAGTCGTCAAGGCAGTCCGGACCAGCGTGAAGGAACTGGATCCCTCCCTCGCGGCCCCGCCGGTATACGCGTTGACGCAGCGGATTGCAGACTCGTACGGCCACCGCCAGTTCGCCACGCGGGTCCTCACGATCTTTGCGGCGCTCGCGCTCGGTCTGGCGCTTCTCGGCGTTTATGCGGTGACGAGCTACGTCGTCACCAGCCGCACGCGTGAAATCGGTATACGGCTCGCGTTAGGCGCAGCCCGAGCCGAGATCGCGCGTATGGTGCTCCGTGACGGGGCTATTCTCGCGACCGCGGGGCTTGTCATCGGCGCCGCCGTGTTCACCCTCACCGCGCGGTTCTTCCGCGCACTACTGTTCGGCGTCGGTGTACTCGATCCCGTGGCGCTCGGCGCTGCCGTCGTGCTCCTCGCTTGCGTCACGCTGCTGGCGTCGTATCTCCCAGCGCGGCGCGCGGTCCGCGTCGATCCGATGCTGACAATGCGGACCGAGTGACGCCGGCGGCTCGTTAGGCGCCGCTCCGCTTAATCCCAGCGACCGCGCCCCTGCGAAAGGGCGTAGCGGCCGCTGCCGAGTAGCGCGATCGCCAGGCCTCCCAGGAGGAAGAGCAACTCCAGCTCGATTGCCAAGCCGCCACCTTGCGGGCTCACCGTGAACATTCGTTCGCGCAGGACCAGCAGGATCGCCATGCACAGGTCGAACGCAATCACAAGGCCGGCAAGGCGTGTGTATTTACCGACGATAAGGAGGACGGGCGCCACGATTTCCGCCACGTACACTCCATAACCCACAACGGCTGGCAGGCCTACCGCTGACAGTGGGCCGGCCATCCAGTCGATGCCGTTCTTCACTTTGAAGACCCCGTGAAAGAGCAGCAGTCCTGCGACGGTCAGTCGCAGCAAAAGCTTGCCCCAGTCGTCTAGGCTCGCACGCGGAGTCACGCTCGTGGCCATACGCTCTCCTTTCGAAACGTCGTCGTGATCGTCCGTGCGCGATGTCGACGCAGGCTTATCGGTTTCATCCGTCTTGTCAGGATGGGTAGTCGCACTTAAAAAGTCTACCGCGCCGGTCGGCTTCGCGAAACGGCAACAACCAAATTCCCATTGTTCACGGACTACTGCCGGATTGAACGAATTCGATTCAGCTGAAGTGCGGAGCTCCGCCGTACCGAGCCTAACAAACTTGACGTTGAGGCGTCGACCTCTAAGCCCGCTCGGAGCAATGCAACTAGACCCGTTTCATCCGCCTTATCCGGATAGTGTTGCTCTTGGTTGTTACTATGTCGAGAGCTTCGTGAAACTGCACCAACCAATCGCATTGAAGCAGCGTGATCGGTACGACCGCCAAGTGGCTATCGGCGGGCTGGCCCTCGGATCCAGCGGCCTGGTCGCTCGCCTGTAAATGCCGCATCACGGATGACTGGCACGCCGCTTACTATCACGTGCCGAACGCCGACAGGATACGCATGCGGATTCGTATAATCGCCCCTGTCGGCGATCGTTAGCGGATCGAACACCGTGATATCCGCGTGGAACCCCTCGCGCACAAAGCCAAGATCGCGCTGGCCGATCTGCGCTGCCGGCATCGACGTCATCTTCTTGATCGCTTCTTCCAACGTGAGCACCCCTTGCTCCCGTACATATCGCGCGAGCACACGCGGAAACGTTCCCAGACTGCGTGGATGCGGGAACCCGACGCCGTATGCTATCGGGTCACCGTCTGTCTCGATCATCGCCAGCGGATGCTTGAGGATGCGGATCAAGTCCTGTTCATCGAGACTATGATAGATCGCGCTGAACCCACCCTTCAGCTGCAAGTCGATGAGCAGCGGGATACCTGAATCCAACGTGTTGGGCATCCCGCGATCGCGCGAATAATCCGCGAGATTCTTTCCGTCGTAGGCGCGATTCGACGGCACAACGCGAAACTGGATGTGCCGCAGATCGTCGCTCGCGCGTTCAGCGATGATGGCGCGCATCTCCTTTTCTATACGCCGGCGGTGCCCCGGATCTGCGATCCGTTTAGCAAATTCTTCTGCACCGCCCGCGAGCGACCACTGCGGAAAGAGAATGCTCGAGCCAGTGCTCGTTGCAAGATACGGATACAAGTCGTGCTTGACATCGAGTCCAGCGGCGTTCGCCGAGTCGATCAGCGCGAGGGAACGCGCACTCCACCCCCACTGCGCCTTGCCTACCGCTTTATGATGGTTGATCTGCACGGGGATATTCGCTTCGCGAGCTATCCTGATTGTTTCACGCACTGACTCGAGTAAGCCAGACTGCTCATCGCGCATATGCGTGAGGTAAATCCCTCCGTGACGGCTTGCCACCTTCGCCAGCTCGATGACCTCCTCCGTCTTGGCGTAAAACGCAGGCACGTAAAGCAGTCCCGTCGACAGCCCGATCGCCCCCTGCTGCATGCTCGAATCAACAAGTGCGCGCATCTGATCCAACTCGGCAGCGTTAGGCGCACGATCTTCGAGGCCTAACACACGCGTGCGAACCCATGAGTGGCCCGTGAAAAACGCCACGTTCGGTGCCACGTCCAGCGTCGACGCGTACTGATCCAGCGGCCACGGCTGATCGCCGCTGTGCAGCGACGCCAGGATAGTCGTGATCCCCTGTCGCAGAAAGTTCTCAGCCAGCGGATAGCGATGGATCGTCGTCGCAATGTGCGCGTGGTTGTCGATGAAGCCCGGCGCAACGATCAGACTGTCGGCGTCGAGAACAAGGCGCGCAGCCGTCGAATCGATACCATCGCGCGCAATGCGCGCGATGCGTCCACCGGCTATCGCCACGTCGGCACGGTAGCGCCCCTCACCGGAACCGTCGACGATCGTGCCTCCGCGAATGAGCAGATCGTACGCTGGCTCATCGCGCGAACCGCCCGCACACGCCGTCAGTAATGTGAGGATTAGATAGTATCGGCGATTCACGACGACTCCGGAAACGCGAGCTGCAGCAAACACGGGAGGATTGCACCCGCTTCACCCGTTAGCTCCGGTCGCAAGCGCTCCCACAGCCCAGTCTGTGCCTCACGAAACGTGGGAATCCCCGACTCGGCCGAAATGCCCGCGCCAGTGAATACCGCGATGCGTGCCGCTCTTCGTACAGCATCGGCGGCACGCCGCAACTCGTTCATTCAGCGACTCCTGCGGCCATCTCTCCTCCGCGCGCACGCGATCCCGTGCGGTAACCTGTCATTTCTGCCACAGGCTGTCTAGGCGATGAACCGATCGTACATTCGTTGGCCTCATGACCAGTCCTCCAGTTCGAGTCGCCGTGTTAGGCGCTGGCGCCTGGGCGCGACTCGCTCACCTTCCAGGCTATCAGCGCGATCGGCGCTGCCAAGTGGCCGCTATTTGTGATCCGCAGCGTCAGTTAGCGGAAGAAGCAGCGCGCGATTTTGACATTCCCGTGGCAGTCACAGACCACGCCGCTGTCATCGCGCGCGACGACATTGACCTCATCGATGTGTGCACGCCGAGCGCGACGCACTTCGAGCTGGCTATGGCTGCGCTGGATCACGGAAAGCATGTGCTGTGTGAGAAGCCGGTCGCTTTTGACTATCGCGACACGTTGCGTGCCCACGAGCTCGCGAAGGCACGCGGGGTCAAAACGAAACTCGGATTCACGTTTCGTTATGCACCGTCGATGCGCTATATGAAGTCGCTCATTGATGAAGGATTTGTCGGTGCGCCGTACATCTTCAACGGCTACGAGCAGAACTCGCAGTGGATCGACCCATCGACGCCGCTGCGTCAGGTCGATCACACCGCCGATCAATCACAGCTGCACGTCTCCTCGCTCGAAGGATACGGCGCCCCGATCATCGACCTCGGCATGTGGTTCGTCGGCAGCCGATACGCCAACGTCGTCGGTACGCTGCGCAACTTTGTCCCTGAGCGCGTCGTGCGCGCGACAGGGCGCATGATGCGGATGAACATCGACGACGGTGACATTTTCATTGGGGAGTTCGAGAATGGCGCGTTAGGCTCCGTTCAAACGAGCTTTGTCACTGTCGGCAACTATCCAGGGCTCGAAGCGCGTCTCTACGGCAGCGAAGGGGCGATCATATGTCGCCTCGTCGAAGAGCGCGGCGTCTGTGAGTCGATCAAGCTAGCGACCAAGGACGCCGTCGAATTCCGTGAGGTCGATGTTCCGCAACAGTTTTATCCGCCTGGCGGCTCCCCGCGTGAATCTTGGCGGACGCTGTTCTACGCGAACCTCATCTCGTCGTTCATCGGCGAGGTTGTCGATGGCGGGGGCGAAAACGAGGCGGACTTCTTGGACGGCGCACGCGTACAGGAAGTGATTAATGCTGTGGAGCTGTCGTTTCGTGAACGACGTTGGGTCAGCCTCCCCTTAGACCTTAGACCTTAGGCCCTCGTTGCCCGCACTTGATGAGTTCTTCGCGTCGTATTACCGGCTGCGCCCCGTCAACGCGACATACACCGGGGTTCACGAATTCGATGACAAGCTTCCGGACTGGTCTCCCGAAGGGATAGCTGCCGCGGCAGCGGAGATGGCGACGCTACGACGCGCCCTAGCCGCGGAAGGTCAGCTGACGTTAGGCGATGCTGCGCTCGCCACGCGCGATTGGGAAACGATCGACAGGGTGCTCGCGGACGCTTTCCTCGAGATCCAACTCGCTGAATTGGGGAGCGGGCACTTTCAAACGGGGAATCCATCGCTCGCGGTTGGCGAAGCGCTCTTTGGTGTCATCTCACTCATGACGCGGCCCTTCGCGGACCTGGAGTCACGCATGGAGCGCGCAGCTCGGCGCCTCGCCGCGATTCCTCCGTTTCTCGCCGGCTGTGAACGCAGCTGGACCGTCGCAGTACCGGCCGCGTGGATCGAGCGCGCGGTACGCGAATGCGCAGGCGGAAGAAAGCTGCTCACGACGGGAATCGACAAATGGATTGCATCTGGTGACGTCGCCGCATCTCTTGTGTCAAACGTTAGGCGGAACGCCGATACCGCGGCCAATGCGCTGCTCGCTTTCAGCGAGCGACTGGCAGTGCGTGAGCGCCGCGCCGACGGATACGGCGTTGGTGAAGAATTCTTCGACAAGCTCTTACGGCGCGGCCACTGGATCGACCGGTCTCCTTCGCAGCTCTTCGAATCCGCCCAGCGCGAGCTTGAGCACGAGCGCCGCGCCTTCGCTGACACGGCAGGCGTCGTCTCCCTTGGCGGATGGCAAGATATTCAGGCTAAACTCGCGAACTTGCATCCGGAGCCTGACGAGTTCTATGGCGCATTCGGAGAGACGTGGCGAGCCTGTCGCACGCTTGCGGTACGGCGTGCGGCCGTGACGTGGCCGGATGACTGGGGCTTACGGTACGTGCCGATCCCGGAGTGGACTCGTCAGGCAGCGCCGTATCTCTACTATCTGTACTATCGATCACCTGCCCCCTTCGACAAGCTCGCTATTCACGACTATACAGTCGCGCCCGTAGAAGCCGTCGACGACGAGCAGGCGGAGGAAGGCTTTCTGCGCGCCTGGAACGATTCGGTGATCAAGCTGCATCATGTGCTGCATCATGGAGCCATCGGCCACCACGTGCAGAACTTCTACGCGTACAGAGCAGCGTCGCGCATCGGTCAGATCGCAGCGGTCGACGCTGCCTGCCGTATCGGAATGTTCTGTGGGGGAACGATGGCTGAAGGGTGGGCCTGTTACGCGACGGGACTCATGGACGAGCTGGGATTTCTGACGGACTTCGAGCGCGTTGCGGAGCTGCACACCCATGTGCGCCTGCTCGCGCGCGCCGTCGTGGATATCGGTGTGCACACCGGCAATATGACCTTCGATCAAGGAACGGCGACGTTCAGCAATATATGCGGGATGAGCGCGGAGCAGGCGCGTGCCGAAGTGACCAAGGCGTCGATGTTCCCCGGTACCGCGAGCATGTACTGGCTTGGCGTGCAGGGAATCCGGGCGCTGCGCGCGGACCACGAGAGCGCGTTAGGCAACGGGTTCCAGCGCCGAGCCTTTCACGATGAGCTGCTCTCGTTCGGTTCGCTCCCCGTATCCGTGATCGCGCGCTTGATGCCCGGCAGAGCCTGAGAGACTCAGCACTCGACGTGCTCGGCGGTTCAGGCGGCAGTTGTCAGCCTATTGCTCAGCGGTGCGAGTGTGGCGCGCATTCTGCATAATACTCTACCCGTCGCCTAACGACTTGTCCCCTCAGACACAGCAGACGCGAGCGCCGCATACGACGGCGTGAGCCTGGCACTGCTCTGCAGTCGGCGCGGCATCACCCAATTACATACGAGGTGCCTCGTGGTTCGCTTTCGAACTGTTCGACTTAGCGCGGCCGCGACTGCCATCGCGGCTATCGGCGCGCTTGTAGCATGCGATAGCAGCACAGTCGCTCCGGATCCGGACCCGCTCGCTATCGATGCACGGGACCGCAACGATGGTGTTCCCAAGAACGTCAAGTGTGACGCTGACAACGGTGGCCTCACGCTGCCGCCGGGCTTTTGTGCCGTCGTGGTCGCCAAGGACGTCGGGCTCGCCAGACACATGGCGTTGCGGCCCAACGGCGATCTCTATGTCGCGCTCAACAACTCGCGTACTGGCGATAGCAGAGGAGCCGTTCTTGCCTTACGCGACACGGACGGCGACGGACGCGCCGACGTGCGACGGCGCTTTGGGCCGACTGGTGGCAACGGCATCGTCTGGCATGATGGCCGACTTCTCTTCGCGCCCGACGATCGCGTGCTACGCTACACTTTCTCGGGGAACGCACTGCTGCCTAACGCCAACCCGGCGGTCGTCGTGGGCAAGCTCCCAGCTGATGGCGACCATACCAGCAAGACGTTGGTCATCGACGGTCAAGGGTGGCTCTATGTCAACATCGGATCGGCCAGTAACTCATGCCAGGTTGCCAATCGCCAGCTGCAATCGCCAGGCGTCGATCCTTGCCCCGAACTGCCGACACGCTCCGGCATCTGGCGGTTCCGTGCTGACGGCACCGGTCAAGTGCCAACCCTGAACGCACGTTTTGCCACTGAACTTCGCAACATGGTAGCGCTAGCGATCAACCCGCATAACGGCGACCTGTACGGCATGCAGAACGGACGAGATCAGCTCTTCCAAAACTGGCCGAATCTGTTCACAGCGCTGGACGATGCATTGCTCCCAGCGGAGGAGTTGTTTGCGATCGGCCAGGGGAAAGCGTATGGGTGGCCCTACTGCTTCTACGATCCGGTTCAGCAGAAGAAGGTGCTCGCCCCCGAATATGGTGGTGATGGCAGCACGATTGGTCGCTGCGCAAGCCGTGAGGATCCGATCGACGACTATCCAGCGCACTGGGCGCCCCTTGGGATGCTGTTTTACACTGGGTCCCAGTTTCCGGCGCACTATCGCAATGGACTCTTCATCGCGTTCCACGGTTCACGTTTCGACCCGACGCAACAACCGGCTGGTCCTGGTTACAACGTGACGTTCACACCGTTTGCCGGACGACTCCCCTCGGGACCATTCGAGACGTTCGCTAACGGATTTGCGGGCGGAAATCCCACACCCACAGGCGCAGCGCATCGTCCCGTCGGTCTCGTTCAGGGACTGGATGGATCGCTCTATATCTCTGACGACAAGGGCGGCTGGATTTGGCGCGTCTTTTACGTCGGCGGCAGTTGATCTAGCGCTATGCGTCTAACGCAAGGCGCGGAGCGAGGTAACTTGCTCCGCGCTTTGCTATGACGCCCCATCGGATCGTCCTTCTCGCGTGGATTTTCGCCGCCGCGACTGCCGCATGCGGCGGCGGTGCGCCTAACGCAGCGAGCAATAACCTGCTCATCGTCGGCTACGATCGAGAGCCGGATACGATGAACCGCTTCAGCACCCACATCCTCGAAGACATTCAATCCTGCATCATCGAGGGGCTCGTCACGACGGATGAAGCGATGCGCGCGATTCCGCTACTCGCCCGGGAAATTCCGACGTTCGACAATGGAGGCGTCGTGCTCCGTAACGACGGCGGAATGGATGTCACGTGGCGGCTGCGGCCGGGTGTTCGCTGGCACGATGGCCGTCCTTTCACCTCCGCCGACGTGCAATTCACTGTGCAGGCGATCAATTCGCCCGAATACAATCCCGAGAGCGCCGACGGCTTCGACCGCATAACGAGCGTCGACACCCCCGACTCGCTTACCGCTGTCGTGCATTACCGGGAAGTGTACGCCCCCTATCAACTCCAGTTCATCCGCGGCACGTTGCCGAAGCACCACCTCGAAGGTCGCGATATCGATCGTGCGACCGACTACAATCGGAAGCCGTTAGGCACTGGCCCATACCGCGTCGCCGAGTGGCGCACGGGGGAGTACGTGTTGCTCGAGCGCGTGGCTGATTACTGGCGCGGTGACTCGCTGCCGAAGATCCGTCGCGTGCTGTTCAAGTTCCTGCCGAACACCACGACGCGGGTCAATCAGCTCACGAGCGGCGAAGTGCACGTCGTCGCCCTGATACCGTGGGACAAGGTGCGAGAGCTCGACGGGGCGAGTGGATTGGTCCTGCACAAGGTTGTGGGGAATTCGTACGAGCACGTCACGCTGAACCAGCGTCGCGTCGCAGCGTTTCGTGATATGCGTGTTAGGCGCGCACTGCTGCACGCTATCGATCGTGAGACGATAGCAAGAACTATTCTTGATTCCCTCGCTCCGGTCACCCACGGAGCGATCCAACCGCTGTCCTGGGCCTTCACCGACTCGGTGCGGAAATACAACTACGACCCCGCGGAAGCCCGGCGCCTACTCGACGCGGCCGGCTGGCGCGACGGCAACGGCGACGGCATCCGTGAGCGCGCTGGTCAGCCGCTGAGTTTCACCTTGATGACACAAGCCGCGTTCGTCGTGCGCGAAAACGTCGCGCAGACGTTGCAGCGCATGTGGCGCGCGGTGGGAGTCGACGCCAAAATCCAACTCGTCGACGGCACCGCGATCTCATCGTTGTGGTTCGAGGGAAAATTCGACGCGCTCCTGCACTGGTGGCACATGCCTGCCGATCCGGAGCTCGCAACCTTCTTCGCTAAGGATCGCATCCCCCCCGCTGGCCGCAACATCAACTACATCGAGGACGATTCGCTCACAGCACTGCTCTATGCGTCCGATCGGACCGTCGATCAGCCGAAGCGTCGCACATTGCTCGTGAGCGCACAGCAGCGCCTCGCTGAGCTCTTACCGGAGTTGCCACTGTACAACGTGACACGCATCGATGCTGTGCCCGCGACGTTGCGCAACTTCAAGGGGAACCCAACGAACACCGGGATCTTCTGGAACATCCATGAGTGGGAGATCAGATAATTCATAGCCGTTGTTGCAGTCGTTAGGGTCGCTCTGACCTCAGACCTCAGACCTCCAGCCTCGATTGTTCCGCCTCCTCCAGTCCGTAGTCCTGCTGCTGATTGTTTCAGCGCTCGTATTTGCGCTGATTCACGCGGTTCCTGGCGGCCCGCTCGCGATGTACCTGGAAAATCCTAACGTGCGACCGGAAGACATCGAACGACTGCGCCAGTCGCTTGGACTCGATCGTCCGTTGACGGAGCAATATATCGCGTGGCTCGCAGGCTTCCTGCGCGGGGATTGGGGCTTTTCGTTCACAGACGGACGTCCCGTCGCAGTGCGCCTCATCGAACGGGTTCCGGCGACGCTCGAGCTGATCAGCGCGTCATTGATCGTGGCGCTACTGGCATCGGTGCCAGTCGCGGTGTGGACTGCCGTTAGGCGCGGCTCCCGGATCGACCGGCTCATGAACGGGGCAACGCTCGCGGCCATATCGCTACCGGCATTCTGGTTTGCTCTCGTGTTACAACTGCTCTTCGCCGTCTGGTTAGGTTGGCTCCCGTCATCCGGACGCAGCTCAGTCCTCGAGCGCGGCCTCGCCGATCGCATCGGGCATCTCATCCTGCCGGCGACTGTGCTTGCCGCGCTCCACGGCGCGGCCTGGGTGCGCTACCTGCGTAGCTCAATGGGTGCCGCGCTGCGTCAGCACTTCATCGTCGTGGCGCGGGCCAAGGGAATTGGCGAGCGCGCCGTGCGCTACAAACACGCGCTACGCACGGCGCTGCTTCCTTTCGTGACGATCGTCATGCTCGACGCGGCGATCATCGTGAGCGGCGCCGTCGTCACTGAAAGCGTCTTTGCATGGCCAGGGCTCGGCGGACTGTTCTACGAAGCGCTCCTGCGCCGTGACTATACGGTGCTCATGGCGTTTCTCATGCTCACATCGACGGCCGTCATCGCGCTGAACGCGCTGGCTGACGTTCTCTATCGTATCCTCGACCCGCGTGTACGCGCTGCGGCCGCATGAGAAGTACGCGACCGAGGCACGCGCCGACGTGGGCGATTGCCCTCATCGCCGCGTTAGGTTTTCTGGCGTTGGTCGCTCCATTCGTTGCTCCCTTTGCCCCTGATGCTGTGGACCTTGCGAGCCGTCGCGCCGCGCCGAGTGTCGCGCATTGGTTTGGCACCGACGCCCTCGGGCGAGACGTGCTCAGCCGCGTGCTCTATGGCGCGCGCGTATCGCTCGCCGTGGGCGTCTTATCGGCAGCGCTGGCTGTCTCGTTAGGTGCTGCCATCGGCGCACTCGGCGGATATGTCGGTCACTCGATCGACGCCCTGCTCATGCGCTTGACCGACGCTATGCTCAGTGTCCCACGCCTTCCGCTTCTCATGGTCCTCGGCGCCATCCTCCAGCCATCCATTGCAATTCTTGTCGTTATGGTCGGAATCGTTGGCTGGATGGAGACGGCGCGTGTAACGCGTGCCGAGGTGTTGAGCATCCGGGAGCGTCCCTACATCGAGGCGACGCGGGCGGCCGGCGCTCGCGTGTCGCGCCAGATCGTACGGCACGTCATGCCGAATGTGCTCTCTCCCCTCGCTGTCGCGGCGACGCTCGCCGTCGGACGCGGCATCCTGCTCGAGTCGACGCTGTCATTCTTTGGCGTCGGCGTACAACCACCGACCGCAAGCTGGGGAAACATGCTGTATCAAGCACAGTCGACGATGACGACAGCGCCTTGGCTCGCCCTGTTTCCCGGTCTGATGATCTTCGCGACCGTCGCCGCCATCAACTCGTTAGGCGAGCAGCTCGCGCATGGATAACGTCTGCCATTCGCTGGCCGGAGCTGTGCTCGCCGAGTGCGGCTTCGCGCAGCGCTCGCGCTTCGCCACCGCGGCGCTGGTGATCGGCGCCAACATTCCTGACCTCGACGTGCTGTACTTGTTCGGCGGTGATCTCGTTGGACTGGAGTCGCGGCGCGGCTGGACACACGGTATTCCAGCGCTCGCGACGTGGCCCTTTGTCGTTGTTGGTGCCGTCAGCCTGTGGCATAAGTATGTTCGGCAACGCGACGTCACGGAGCAGCCCGTCGACCATCGTGTCTTGCTCGCCGGTTCGGCCCTTGCCGTAGTCAGCCATCCATTGCTGGACTGGCTGAACACATACGGCGTGCGCTTCCTCATGCCGTTTTCCGAGCGCTGGTTCTATGGCGACACGCTCTTCATCGTCGATGTGGTGCTGCTCGTCCTGTTTGGATTCGGTTGGTGGTTCTCGCGTAAGGCGCGCCGCAGTGATCTGCCGCGGTCAACGCAACCCGCGCGTACCGCTGTGACTCTCGCGCTCCTGTACATCGCGATCATGAAGCTGCAGAGCGCGCGATCGGAAGTCGCCTTGAGGGAAACGTTAGGCATGACTGCGAGTACGCCGCGCGACCTTATGATTGCGCCGCTTCCAGTCAGCATGCGCAGTCGCCGCTCTCTCGCTGCAACGGATTCAGGATACTTGCTGCGGCCGGTTCTCGCCGGTGTGACGCGTGTCGCCGTCGACTCGGTGGATGAGTTCTTGCCGACATATTCGGGAGACCCGCTCGTCGAGGCGGCGCGCGTCACCGAGGCGTATCGGCGTTTCGCACGCTGGTCGCGCTTCCCCTACTTTATTCCAGCACCCGATGGGGATTCGAGCGTTGTCTTCGTCGGCGACGCGCGCTACGCGCGAGGGAGTGGTGACACGTGGGCGGGAGTGAGGGTGCGGATCACCCCGGGACGGTGAGGAATGCGTACACAGCAACTACCATCCTGATTGAACGGATGGAGGCGAATGACCGGATACTGCAATAATTGTCGATAGACTAGTGCGTTTCTATTCCCCAAGTCCTTTGATCCGTCGTTTCGTCGGCTTTCGTTTTATCCCGATAGTAGTTGCTCTTGCGATTGTGCGAGGGAGACTTGATATGCGGCAGAAACATCGAGCTCTGTCATCGCTCGTTAGGTGCATCGCGCTTGGAACTCTTCTCGCGGCGACGCCGCGCCTGGTGCCAGGCCAAACTGATTCGCTCTCCATCGCGCGCATCTGGGACTCGGGAGAGTTCTCGGCGCGAGGTGTCACGCAGATCCGCTGGTTCGACGACGCGACGTATACGACGCTCGAGCCCTCGCGCTCCGCGCAAGGCGCGCGCGACCTTGTGAAGCACAACGCCGCAACCGGGCAGGCCGAGATTCTCGTGGCTGCAACGTCACTGCTCCCAACTGGCGCATCCGCACCGCTCAACATCGCAAACTATGTCTGGTCATCGGACAAGAGCCAGCTCCTCATCTTCACCAATACGCGTCGCGTCTGGCGCGTGAACTCCCGCGGCGACTATTGGGTCTACAACCTCGCGACCAAAGCTCTGCGCAAGCTTGGCGGTCCTGACGCGCCACCGTCGACGCTGATGTTCGCCAAGTTTACAGCTGATGGCCGCCGAGTGGCGCACGTTAGGCAGAACCTCGCCGATAAGGGGTATCTCGTTATGAGTCTCGACAACCGCGGGACCCCCGCGCCGCGCGGGCGCGCGTGGCGCAAGTCGATCTATGGGAACGTTGGCGTTCTTTCGGCACAGGAGCAGGCCAACGGTCTACGCAGCCTCATCGCCAAATATCGCTTCGTCGATTCGACACGCATCGGAATCTGGGGATGGAGCGGCGGCGGCTCGATGACGCTCAACATGCTGTTCCGCTATCCGGACTTGTATCACACCGGGATGGCCGTGGCATCAGTTCCGGACCTGAGGCTCTACGACACGATCTACCGGGAACGTTATGCGGGTCTGCCTGATGCGGACAGCGTCGCGTATGCACGCGGGTCGCCGCTCAACTTCGCGCAGAACCTCAAGGGCAACCTCCTACTCGTGCATGGCTCCGGCGACGACAATTTGCATTATCAAGGGAGTGAGCGGCTCGTCAACGACCTCGTTAGGCATGGGAAGCAGTTCCAACTCATGGTCTATCCCAACCGCACGCACGGCATTTTCGAGGGGGAAGGGACGACGGTGCACGTCTACTCGCTGCTGACCCGCTATTTGTTGGAGCGACTGCCGGCAGGGGGGAGGCCAGCGATGTAAGCGGTGCGATCGAGCGAGAACGGGCGCTTCATGTCATCCGATCGATCGAGTCAAACACGCGAGACGTTCACGTCGCGCCTTGCGACGGTCGTCACGATGATCGGCGTCGCGACCGGTCTTGGGAATATCTGGCGATTTCCCTACATGGTGGGGAAGTTCGGCGGCGCGGCGTTCGTCATCGTGTACGTGATCATCGTCGTCGCGATCGGCGTGCCGGCACTCATGGCGGAGTGGGCGTTAGGCAGGTACACGCGACGCGGACCGGTTGGTGCGTTTGCAGCTGGCGGACTTCCGTTCGGCCGCGTCGTCGGATGGTTCTTCTTTGCCATTGTGACGGCAGCGATGGCGTATTACACGGCGGTCATCGGCTGGGTTCTGTACTACACAGTCGGCCAGCTGGCGACTCCTTTCGCGGCGGTCAACGCCGCCGCGATCCTGCCACCTAACGAGGGTTTCGCGGCGACATCGTTTGTGCTGCAGTTGGTTTGCACGGCGCTCGTCATCCTGGCGTGTTCCTACGTACTGATCAAGGGACTCCGCGGCGGCATCGAGAAGGCGAGCATGATCATTATGCCGCTGCTTCTCGTCATCCTGCTGATCCTGCTCGTGCGTGCGCTCACGCTCCCGGGCGCGATGGCGGGCGTGCGCTGGTACATCCTCGAGCTGCGCTGGGCCGATGTCGACGCCAAGGTCGCCATGGCGGCGTTAGGCCACGCCATCTTCTCGCTCTCGCTCGGCGGGACATTCATGCTCGTGTACGGCTCCTATCTCACACAGCGTGAGAACTTGTTGAGCAGCGCCGTGTGGACGACGTTCGGCGATACGGCATCGGGACTCATCGCGGGATTCGCCATCATTCCGGCGGTTTTCGCATTCGGACTCGAGCCGACGTCCGGGCCTGGGCTCATCTTCGCCACGTTACCGCAGGTCTTCGCCGCGATTCCGATCGGTTGGCTCTTTGGATTCCTTTTCTTTGTCGGCCTCCTTGGCGCGGGCTTCCTCTCCGACATTGCCGCCTTCGAGGTGCTCGTCGCCGGATTAACCGATAATACGCGGCTGACGCGCCGGCACGCTGTCTGGTTGATGGCAGCAGCGACGTTCATCCTGTCGATCCCACCGTCGATCAACAATCAGATCTTCATTCCGTGGGACCTCACATTTGGAAGTGGGATGCAGACGTTAGGCGCGCTCATGGCCGTCATCACCTTCGCCTGGTGTCTCGATCGTGGAACGGCGCTCGCTGAGCTCCAGAGCCAGGGCGAGCAGCCTCTTCCGCGCTGGCTCTTTTACTGGATCCGCTTCGGTATTCCCGCTGCGGTTCTCGCCGTAGGCATTTGGTGGCTCCTCACGAGCGTGTTCGGCACCGCCACCGCCGAGTAGGGTTTGGCTTGACGTCAGCCAACGGTCCGGCTATCCCCTATCCTCTATCCCCTATCCCCTAGTTACGAGTGCCCGTCTCCACATCGAGCAGCAAACTGATCTACGGTTGCTTAAAGGATCTCGGAATCAGGATCGTTTCCGCACTTCCTGAGACGTGGCTCGTGCATCTCATCCGCTTCGCCGAGGACGATCCAGAGATGACGCTTGTGCGTCTGGCGAAGGAAGAGGAGGGCGTCGGCATCTCGGCGGGGGCGTGCCTCGCCGGCGTGAAGTCCGCGATGCTGATGCAGAACCACGGTTTTCTTGCGTCGGTGAACGGGATCGTCTCGTGCGCCCAGCTCTATCGCATTCCCTTGCTGATGCTGATAAGCCACCGCGGCGAGTTCGGTGAGCGCGATCCCTGGCAGACCGAGGGAGGCGGCGTAACCGAACACGTACTGGACGCGCTGCGCATCCCGCACGCGCGTTTGGACTCTCCGGATCACGTGGCAAAGCGCTTAACCAAGGCACAGACGCTCGCCTATTCGGCGAGCCGTCCTGTCGCCTTGTTGCTGTGCCGCGATCTCATGTGGGAGGACTGATGGGGTCGGATCTTGAAATATTTGTCCTAAGCGACGCGGCGCTCGCCCTGGTCACGCCGCGTGCACAGGGAGAGCGCCGCAATGGTTAGGACAAATATTTCAAGATCCGACCCCATGAAGCGCATCGAAGCGCTGCAAAGCGTATACGCGGACCTCGAGCGCAGCATCGTCGTGACGATCATGGGCGCCGTGGCAGCGGAGCTGCAGTCCTTAGGCCATCGCGCGAACTTCTTCTACTTGCAGCACGCCATGGGTCTCGCGTCCTCCATGGGACTTGGCATCGCGCTGTCGCGCCCTGAAGCGCAGGTCATCGTTTTTGACGGCGATGGGTCGGTCTTGATGAACCTCGGCGGCCTCACGACGCTCGCGCGCTACCGGCCACGCAACCTGCTGCACATCGTCTTCGACAATGAGAGCCTGCTCTCGGTAGGTGGCTTTCCCACGGCCACCTCGACGGGGAGCGATATCGCCGCGATCGCTGCGGCATCCGGAGTTCCGCGCACCGCCACGGTTCGCACGCTCGACGAGTTCCGAACGGCATTCGACGATGCGCTCGCGGCTAAAGACCTAACGACGATCGTCGCCAAGGTCGAAGCTGTGGGCCCGTCGGGGTACGTCACCGATCTCTCGTTGCTGGAAAACCGCTATCAGTTCCAACGTTATCTGCGTGAGACCGCAGCACGGAGTACGACATGACATTGCTGACCCAACTCGCCACGGAGCTTGCAGCCGGTCGTCTGACGGTCATCGACCTTACACAGCCGTTGGGCCCGGCGACGCCGGTGATCGGACTGCCGCCGATCTTTGCGTCGTCCCCTGGAGTGACAATGGAGACGATCTCACGCTTCGACGAGAAGGGACCGGCGTGGTACTGGAATACGATCCATATGGGCGAGCACACCGGCACGCACTTCGATGCACCGATCCATTGGATCACCGGCAAGGACTTGCCTAACAACGCAACGGACACGATTCCTGCCGTCAAGTTCGTTGGTCCCGCCTGTGTGGTCGACGTAACCAACGAAGTCGGCCAGAACGAGGACTTTCTGCTCATGCCGGAGCATGTCACGGCGTGGGAGAGCAAACACGGTCGTATCCCCTCGGGCGCTTGGGTGTTGCTGCGCACGGGGTGGAGTATGCGCAGCGATGTCGGCGCTTTCCTCAATGTGCGCGAAGATGGCCCCCATTCCCCGGGCTTTCACGCGGCAACCTCTCAGTTGCTTGCGAAGGATCGCGACGTGCTCGGCGTCGGCGTCGAAACGGTGGGTACCGATGCCGGTCAGGCTGGGAGGTTCGATCCCCCCTTTCCGAACCATGGCATCATGCACGGCGCAGGCAAGTTTGGGCTCGCAAGCCTGCGGAATCTCGATAAGCTCCCGCCCACGGGTGCGATTGTGATCGCTGCACCGCTCAAGCTCGTCAACGGGAGCGGCAGTCCTCTGCGCGTGGTGGCGATCGCTCCTGCCTAACGCCAAAGCTCTGCGCGTTTGTCATGCGGTTGTCCGTGTTGTCCGCGTGCCGCGTTGGGACGAGACTATCGCACAACTATGGTCCGAGGAATTCGCCGATCGGACGCAGCGAGGGGAGACGGTCACACACGATCTTCAGCGTGACCATCATGGGCACGGCGAGAATTGCGCCCGGGACACCCCACAAGAATCCCCAGAACAGGAGGCCGACGAACACAGCAACCGCATTCAGCGGGAATTCGCGGCCGAGCAGCACCGGCGTCACCACGTTCGCCTCGATCAAATTGAGCAGCAGGAATGCTCCCGGCATCAGCAGCGCACGCCCTAACGAGTCAAAGGACACAACGGCCGCGAGCGTCAGGATGCCGGCGGTTGCCACGGCACCGAGATACGGGACGACATTCAGGACACCGGCGAGCATCCCCCAGAGCGCCGCGTTAGGCATTCGCAGTGCGGCCAGCACGCCCCAGGTGGCCAGCCCAAGACCGATGTTGATGAGTGTCACGGTCCGCAGGTAGCGTGAAATCGAGGTCTCGATCTCCGCGGAAATCTCTCGCGGCATGCGCGCCCGCCCGCGTGGCATCATGTCTGTCATTTTGCGCATGAAGAGATCGCCCGACGCCAGCAAGAAGTACGTGAGGAAGATCACGCTGAAGATCCCACCGACGAAGTCCGTTACGTCACCGAACATGCGACGCAGTAGCGGTGTGCGCACCGGCGCCTGTGCAATCGTCTCACGAGAAGCTGACTGTCCGCCCGACGCGATCTGCTCGACCTTCGCCGCCGTCTCTTCCAGCTGCGCGACAGGCCCGCCAGTCTGCTGTAACTTGCGCGAGAAGGCCTCGATCGCAGCCGGCGCGCGCTCCAGCCACGTGCTCGCCGGCGCAGCCAGGATACGGGCGATTAGCACCACAACGAGGACGCTGCCTAACACAACAATGGTCGCGCCTATCGGCTCGCGCAGACCACGCTTGCGAAACCAGCGTACCGAAGGCCGAAGCAAGAAGCCAAGCATGACCGCTATCGCGATTGGCATGATCAGCCCGCGCGCGAAGTAAAACGCGAAGCACGTCGCGAGGAACGCGAGGAGGACGAGCGAGCCAGCCATGGCGCCCATTGGCTTGCGCTCGGCGTCAGGCGCGGCCGCGGCCTCCATCTCGACCGTGGTCGAAGTCGGCGAGAAGACGGGCGTCGGAAGCGTCAGCCGCCTGAATCGCCGGATGCGTTCGGTCGTGTCAGTCACAGGCCCCATGCGGGAAACGTGGTCCGACGACTAGCTACGCATTAACCGGACCGAAGCACAAGGTGGCCGGACCATCGGTATAGCGAGTTATGTGCGTCTCGCGTCTATTTGCTCCGCCTCTCTTGCATCGGAGACGTCACGCTCCCACCTGGTGCCGACTCCGTCTTGTTTCTCCCAGTCAAGCTGCGCTCGGCGCTGGCAGATCCTGCCACGACGCCGTGGCCGATGGGTGACGTTGTTCATAACGCGCCGTGGCCCACCGCTGTAAACAGAGCACAAGTGGACCAGGCCATCGCTGCAGCGTTCGACCCCGCTGGGTTAACTGCCGCGTTCGTCGTGACGTACAAGGGTCGCATCATCGGCGAGCGTTATGGCCCAGGCGAAGAGTACCTGTCGTATCAGCAACGACGGCTCTTCGACAAGCTCGGTATCCGCAACATGACGTTGGAAACCGATCCGTACGGGAACTTCCTACTTCAGGGATATGAGCTCGGCACTGGTCGAGATTGGACCCGCTTGGCTCTGCTCTGTCTGAACAGCGGGGTGTGGAACGGCGAGAGAATCCTTCCGAGCAGCTTTAGCGACTTCGTGCGCACGCCTGCGCCGGCGCGGGAGCAGCCGGTCTGTGGCGGAATGTTCTGGCTCAACCGAACCAAGACAAAGGCGCGAGTGCTGGAGATGCGGCGCAGCGAAAATCACTCACGCTCTTCATGGAAGCGGTTCCGCAGGCACGACCGGCGTGGCAACCACCCAAAACGATGCCCTAGCCGGGCGGTTGCGAGGCTTCGCATCGAGCCGGCCTTGTTCGCTCGATCGTCATGGCACTCCTGAAAAACTTCCCTCTGGCGCCGCGCGCTAAAAAATCGTATTGTGGTTTTGGCGGCTGACCTGCCGCTTGATTACGCGCCTTTGTGCGCGTCTTCATGTGGACGCACTCGAAAGAGTGAAACCACGTTAGGCGGGTCAGTCGCTTTCTATTTGTGGGGGTGGGGGGTGGGGGGCGCATTGATCTCGTTAGGTGATGCCGCACGGGCGTGCTGGCTACTGCGCCCCTCCCCCAGACGCGAGGGACACGTCATCCTCGCCGGCGTTGATCTCCTCTTCTTGTAGCTGCAAGCGGTTGGTCACACCCATCTCCGTGAACAGGCGCGCCGCGCTTGCGAAGCTCGCAGCCGCCTCCTCGACGAGTCCCGACTCAGCCATCAATCGTCCCGCGGTTGTTTCGCAGTCCGCCTCTAGCAACCGTGCGCGGTGGCGCTGCGCCGTCTCTCGCGCGTCATTCACGATCGCCAGGGCGACAGCGACGTCTCCCCTGCGTGCGACGCACTCCGCTCGTATGCGACGCACGTCTGCCTGGCGCAGAGGATCGTCGGCGTGCCGCGCGAGGTCCGCCGCCGAATCGATGAGTCTGACCGCTCGTCCTGTAGCGCCGAGTTGCAGCTCGCACTCCGCTTCGCCAAGCATCGCCAACGCGATAGCCGCGGAATCGCCAACCGCCATCGCATGCTCGAGCGCTTCGCGCGAACAACGAAGCGCCGTCGTGACGTCCCCTGCCTCGCGATACGTGATGGACAGATTGTGCAGTGCCTCGGCTAGACCGCGCCGGTCTCCACTTAGTCGGCATGCGTACAGCACATCGCCGTACAAGCGACGAGCGCCGGCAACGTCACCGCGGTAATGCTTCAGAGACGCCTGGTTGATCATCACGCGCGTGGCGACACCCTCGTCACCGCATTCGCGCGCAAGAGCCATCGCTTGGTCAAAACAACGCTCCGCTTCAGCAAGCTCGCCTTGTTCGAACGCCAACCCGCCGAGGATGTTCAGCGCAGCAGCTTCGCTCTCTCGCGAGCTTGCATAGCGGCTGAGCCGCAGCGCACCCTCAGCGGCTTCACGTGCGTCGCGCAGCTTCCCCGTGCGCGCTGCTGAGCGCGCGACCACGAGAAGCCGGCGCAGCTCGGGGACTGCCTCGCGCGGTGCGAACTGGTCGTGGCTCAACCTGTCGCTGCGACCGTCACTGCGGTCGCGTTAGGCATGGCAGCAATGGCGCGGCAGCGCGCGAAAGCGCGCGACCATCGACGATGCAGCGAGTAGACGGACGAACCCTGCATTCCGCTCCTGAGGTCGTGGGCGAGGACAACGCCCGACGCGGCACTCAGACTGGCACACGCCAATCCGTCGGCAGTTTTGCAACGGCTGTGCCCGCCTAGGCGTTCGCGGCGGCAATTCTTTCCCGCGACGGCGCAAACACAGCGGTAGCAACAGATGCGAGCGCGCGGAGGGTGGTGCGGCGGTCAAGCAAGCGTGACAGAGCCGGTGCAAGGCGAAACGCGCGGACGCCAGAGTGTCGTGCCGGCCAAGCGGTATCCGCGCCATATGGCGTTCCACGCATTGGCGCTTGCAGCGTCTGCCGACAATTGCGAGTAATCTTATGCGCCCGTCCCGCGCAAACCCTCAAACCCGATTTCCATGCGCTCGCTCAGAATCGCGGCGTTCCTGGTCGCTTCGGCGTCACCGCTCGCCGCTCAACAGCCGGTCGTTGCCAAACTGGTAGCCGAACCCGCGCGGCTTACACTCAAGGCGGGTCAGACCGCCCCACTCAAAGTCACGGCGTATGACACACAGGGGAATGTCATTCCCGATGCGTCGGTGCGCGTCAGCGCGCCACGCATGGCGCTTTCATTTGGTGACGGTCAAGTGACTGCGCGACGCGCGGGATCCTACACAGCAGTCGCGACATCGATTAGCGGCCGCGACTTCGCAACGGTGACGCTGGAAATTCCCATTCTGATTGAATGGCCGGCGCTTTCGAAGCTGAGCATCGCAGCCAGCGAACCGGGTCGACTGTACGTGGGAACGATGCTCGCTCACGCGGCGAAGGGAATGCACGCCGACAGCACGCCGCGGCTTGGCCTCGTCGTAACGTGGCGAACGTCGGACGCGAACGTTGCAAGCGTCGATCGCTTCGGCAACGTCACTGCGCTCAAGCCTGGCAACGTGACGATCACGGCGGAGGCCGAAGGTCTCTCCGCGCAGCACGCGTATGTTGTCGCCGGCAACCCCGTCGCGACGATTGATATGCAGCTCAAGGAGACGTCGCTCAACACTGGTGACGTGATGAAGCTCGACGCCGTCGCCAAACGCGCGAACGGCGGCGCAGTGCCTGACGCGAAGATCGCGTGGAGCTACATCTACACGCCGGACGACACGACGGTAGCGCCCGGCGGTCCCGGCATCATCGACTACGTCGTCGATCGCCACGTCTTCACGGCGAATCATCCTGGGCGCTTCACGATCGTCGCGCAGTCAGGGAACGCGCTCGCGCGCCAGGTTGTCGATGTCAAACCGCGCGACGTTAGGCGCCGTATCTCGATCACCGGCCGCGGCAACATCAATCGCTCACATACGTCGGACCTCTGGCCCTGGACTGGCAAGGATGGTCGCGACTACGTGCTCGTCGGAACGTGGGGGGCTGACGGCTACGCGATCGTGTTCGACATCAGCGACATGAACAACATCGTGAAGACAGACTCGGTCAAAGTCGACGCGCGCACCATCAACGACGTGACGGTCTCGCCGGACGGGCGCTACGGAGTCCTAACGAGAGAAGGAGCGTCGAATCGCGTCAACGGCGTCGTGATTCTCGACCTCGCCAATCCGGCGCACCCGAAAATCGCATCGACCTTCGATCAGAATCTGACTGGCGGTGTGCATAACGCGTTCGCGACCAACGACCATCTCTTTGCGGTCTCGGGCGGCGAGAAGTATGTCATCATCGACGTGAAGGACATCTACAATCCCAAATACGTCAGCGAATACAAGCATCCGAATGCGCGCCTGCACGACCTCTGGGTGCGCGACGGCATCGCCTACTCGGCGCAGGGTGGCGTCGGTACCGTTGTTGTCGACGTTGGCAACGGGAAGTACGGCGGGACGATCGAGAAGCCCAAGCTTATCAATGTCGTCCCGATCAACTCAGGACACGAGATCTACCCCTACTATCAGAAGTCGACCGGCAAGACATATCTCTTCATCGGCGACGAAGAGATGGTTCGCACGGGCCGTGTCTGGGAAGGGACGAACTATCGCGGCGCGATGACCACGGCTGGGGGCGTCGCGCAGACTTCTGGTGGCTACACACATATCGTGGACTTCACCGACCCGATGAACCCCAAGAAGGTCGGTCGCTATCACCTGGAAGACTACGGTTCGCACGACATCATCGTAGAAGATGATGTGTTGTACCAGGCGTATTATGACGGAGGAGTCCGCATCGTCGACGTCTCCGGAGAGTTGTTAGGCAACATCGCCGAGCAGCGCCGCGAGATCGCTGTCTTCAAACCCTTCGATCCTCAGGGCTTCACAGCCAACGCGTCGTTCGTGATGAACGCCATGCCGTGGAAAGGGCAGATCCTCTTTACCGATTTCAACTCCGGTCTGTGGGCCGCGAAGCTGGAACCGAAGCGCGTGACACCATAGTCGCTAGCTCTTAGCTCTTAGCTCTTAGGCCCACCACCACCTGCCCTAAGAGCTAAGAGCAAAGACCTGGTTACTCGTGCCGGCCATATTCTTCAAATCGCCTGACGAGTTCCGCAAGTGGCTGGAGAAGCATCACGCCACAACGAAGGAACTCTTTGTCGGCTTCTACAAAGTGCATACCGGGAAGCTGAGCCTAACGTGGTCCCAGTCGGTGGACGTTGCATTGTGCTACGGCTGGATCGACGGCGTTCGTCCGACCGGCGATGCGGAGAGCTATGTCATTCGCTTCACACCGCGACGACCGCGCAGTGGCTGGAGCGCGGTCAACATCAAAAAGGTCGCCGAGCTCCAGAAAGCGGGCTTGATGCGCCCGGCGGGAATCGCCGCCTTCGAAGCACGCGACAAAGCCAGCGCCGGTTATTCCGTAAAGGGGAGACCGAGTACCTTTCCGCCCGCTTACGAGCGGCAGTTCAAGCGCAACAAGAAGGCGTGGACATACTTCACGAGCAAAGCACCCTCATTGCAGCGCAACACGATCCACTGGGTGACGAGCGCTAAGCAGGACGAAACACGGCAGCGGCGACTCGAGACGCTCATTGCCGACTGCGCCAAAGACAAACCAAATTGGCCGCTCAAAACACCCACCAAGTGATCAGGGAGCTCCGGTGAAGCGCGTCCTCAAGTGGATCGGCATCGCGTTAGGTAGTGTCCTCGTTCTCGCGCTCGTGGCCCTCGCGGCACTCTATGCCATCAGTGGCAGCAAGCTCGCAACGAGGAAGGCGATAGCCGCCGAGCCGCCGCTTACTATTCCAAGCGACAGTGCTACCATCGCGCGTGGTGCACATCTGGTGCGCGCGCTTCCATGCGGCTCGTGTCACGGCGCCGATCTTGGCGGCGCCGTCATCGCCGACGCGGGGCCTTTTGGGCTGCTCGTCGGACCAAACCTAACGCGTGGTCGTGGTGGACGGCAGCCGCCGCTCACGGACGTCGAATGGGAGCGCGCAATCAGACACGGCGTTAGGCGCGACAGCACGTCGCTCATGGTCATGCCCAGCGACGTCTTTCACGCGATCGCCGATGTGGACATGGCCCCAATGATCGCGTACCTCAAGCAAATTCCAGCCGTCGATCGCGATGTCCCTCCCACGAAGCTGCGCATCGTGGGTCGCGTCGTACTCGGACTCGGCCAAGTACCGCTAGCGGCTGACACGACGCCGCGCACCGCGCACGTCGCGGCAGTAGACACCACGCCTGGCGCTCTGTACGGCAGATACCTCGTATCGATCTCCGGCTGCCAAGGGTGTCACGGCGCGTCATTCTCGGGTGGTCCTGGCTTCACCCCGGATGAACCTCCAGTCTCCAACATTACGCCGACTGGCATCGGGCACTACACGGAAGCCGACTTCATCCGCGCAATGCGCGAAGGGGTGCGTCCTGCGGGGACGCAATTGATCGAGACGATGCCATGGAAGTTCATTGGCAAACTCTCCGACAGCGAGCTGCGCTCGATCTGGCAATTCCTGCTGACGCTGCCGCCCAAGCAGTTCCAAGAGCGCTGAGCATAATTCCGACGGCAGTCGTCGGGACGAGAGCGGCAGAGGGTAACCGTTTGGGGGGTGACCGGCGTCTAAATGACGCGGTTGAAAATCCCTCTTGCAAAACGATGATATTGTGCTGAGAATCTAGCACGTTGCTAAAAACTTAGCATACGCCCTGCACGTACGGTCCCAATACCGCCTACTCTCTCTGCCGATGTCATCTGCCTTTGTTCGCGGCGCTGTTTGCACCGGCGCGATGATCTGCCTAACAACTCCGTGGAGCGTTCCGGCACAATCGCCGCAATCGGCAAACGGCCGTCGCGTGAGTGGTCACACGGTGCCGGTTCCAAGCGCTCGCGCCGCTCGTCGCGTCGGTAACGTCGTGATCGACGGGGTCGTGAACGATGCGGCGTGGGCGGCGGCTACCCCCATCACAGAATTCACGCAGACCGATCCAGATGAAGGGCGTCCAGGGACAGAGCGCACCGAGTTTCGCATCCTGTTCGACGAGGACGCGCTCTATGTCGCGGCGCGCTTATTCGATAGCCAGGGGGCCGCTGGTGTGCGTACGCGCCTCGTTCGCCGCGACGAGGATTTTGGCTCCGACAACATCGGAGTGGTCATCGACGGCTTTCACGATCATCTCGGACGCGCGTTCTTCGATCTGAATCCCTCAGGCTCGAAGAGCGATTTTCTCGGGATCGGCACATCGTGCTGCGATTCAGGATGGGATCCCATCTGGGAAGCCGCGACACGCATCGATAGCACCGGCTGGAGCGCAGAGATGCGCATCCCCCTCAATCAACTGCGTTATGGGAGCGCGCCGGTACAGACGTGGGGGCTTCAGCTGCGCCGCTTCATTCATCGTCGCAACGAGCTGCAGCAGTGGGCGTTCTGGAGTAAGACCGAGACCGGCGGACCGAACCGTTTCGGCCACCTCGAAGGACTCGAGCTCGGCAAGGCGTCACGCCATTTAGAGCTGCTGCCGTACGTCGCAGCGAAAACGCAAAACATCGCCGCTCAGCGCGACGATCCGTTCAACAGCGGCAGCGTCAACTCGGCGCGCATCGGCCTCGATATCAAATATTCGTTGAGCTCGAACCTAACGCTTGACGCAACGATCAATCCCGATTTCGGTCAGGTAGAGGTCGATCCTGCGGTTGTGAACCTAACGGCGTTCGAGACCTCGTTCCCGGAACGACGTCCCTTTTTCGTCGCCAGCTCGGGTGTCTTCAGCTTCGGCAGCTTCAACTGCTACTTCTGCAGCAACGTATCCTCTTTGGGCGCGTTCTATTCGCGGCGTATCGGGCGCGCACCGACCGGCGCCGATCTTGCCTACTCGTCAGGCAGATTTGCCGACGTGCCAGAGGCGACGACAATTCTCGGCGCCGCCAAGATCACCGGTCGCACCGCCAATGGCTGGACGATTGGACTGCTCAACGCGATCACCAGCCGGGAAGAGGCAACTGTGCAAGCGGCGGACGGCGCGCGCAGCCAGCAGGTCGTCGAGCCGTTCTCAAATTATTTCGTCGGACGGGTCAAAAAAGACTTGAGCGGTGGCAACCTCGTACTCGGCGGCATCCTGTCGGCGGTGCAGCGGAACCTCGACGATGTGTTTGTCCCACGCCTAACGCGACATGCTGAGGTACTCGGTGGTGACTGGCAATACACATGGAAGAACCGGCAATACAGCTGGCGTGGTCAGGCAGCGCTGTCGCACCTTGATGGCGACCCGCGCGTGGTCCTGCAGCGTCAGCTATCCAGCGCGCGATACTTCCAGCGACCTGATCGCGATCGCCGTTCCGCGGACGGTTTCTTTACAGATGCATTGGACTCTACCGCCACGGAGATGCGTGGCCTCGGCTACTACACCCGCGTCGCGAAGGAGTCCGGCAGCTGGCTATGGGAACTGGCGCTGAACGCTCGTACGCCCGGCTTCGAGACCAACGATGTCGCCTTCCAAACACGGGCTGATTACTCCTGGCACAACGCAAATATTTTTCGCTACTGGTCCAAGCCGGGACGCTGGTATCGCGACTTCAACATCATCGCTGGCGCACAGCGGCAGACCAACTACGACGGCGACTTGACCGACGCGCAGGGCCACTTCTTCGTCGCGAGTACAACACCGCAATTCTGGAATTGGAGTACGTTCTACATCCGGCGTTCCGCCGCGATGGACGATCGCCTGCTTCGCGGCGGCCCTGTCGTCGAACGCCCGGGCTCTGACTTCCTTTCGTTAGGCGTCTCCACAGATTCGCGTAAGCGCGTGATTCTGGACATGAACGCTGGTTTCGCGACGAATAGAGCCGGCGGATGGGGAACTGACCTCGGCACGTTCATACGTCTGCGGCCATCGTCACGCGTCAGCATGAGCTTTGGCCCATCCTGGAACGCGAACGGCGCGCTCTTTCAGTACGTGACTGCGGTGCGCGACTCGACTGCCACATCGTTCTATGGCTCGCGCTACGTCATGTCGGGGCTTAAGCAGAAATCGCTCGCGCTCGACACGCGTGTGAACCTGACGTTCTCGCCCACGATGACGTTCGAGCTGTACGCGCAGCCGCTCATTGCCAGCGGTGATTATCGCGAGTTCAAAGAGTTCGATGCACCGCGCAAACAATCGTTCAGCATCTTCGGGCGCGACAAAGGGACCATCACTGAGCAACGTGACCCGAACGGACTGGTGACGAGCTACACGATCGATCCAGACGGGCCGGGTCCGGCGCGCAGCTTCGTGCTGCAGAACCCTGATTTCAATTTCCGGTCCCTGCGTGGGAGCGCGCTGTTCCGCTGGGAGTATCGGCCCGGTTCTGTGCTGTACGTCGCCTGGACGCACAGCCGCAATAGTAGCAGCCCGTTAGGCAACTTCGAGTTCTCGCGCGATTGGCAGGGAATGTTCGAGTCGGTGCCGGATAACATTCTTCTCGTTAAAGCGAGCTGGTGGCTGCCTAAGTAGTGCATTCAAAAGCGGCAGCGCGGACGAAAAGGACAAAAACAGACGAACGCGGACAGTGGCCAATTTTTGATCTTGGCGACGGCAGCATTGAAAGGGATTTGCATAGTCCCTCACTTCATATCAGCGTTAGTCAGCACTTGTCCGCGTTCGTCTGCGCTTTCGCTTATGATCTTGAAGGGTGCAATCGTACTGACACTGTTTGTCGCCCCGCTGCCACTAGCGGCGCAACTCATGGTGAGCCGCAACATCATGCCGCTCACCTTCGCCGACTCGGCGCCGGTAGGATTTCTACCGCGCATCGACTTTTACGGCGAGGCGCAGCGTGGTTTTGGGTCGGCCGAAGGTGAGCTGGCGTGGGACGTGAAGATCGCTGGTGTGATGGAGCTGTATCGCTGGAGCGGGCGCACGGCGCTCGTCGCAGTCGTCGGCCATGAATTGACAGCGAATCCGTTCAACAGCATCGGCTTCAATCCGCGTGGCGCAATTTGGGAAGAGACGCTCTTTCTCGTCAGGCGGGCGGCGGCCTTCGATTGGCACGTGGGAGTCTTCCACCGCTGCAGGCACGAGATCGACAATTCACATCCGCCTGACGAGTCTGCGATCGATCCTGCGTACGTGCCAACCGCCCGGCTGCTCAGCCTCACCGGTGTGCACGCGGGACTTGCCAGCCGGGACATCTCTTTAGGCTCCGCGACGTTCATCCAATGGTTCGTGCGAGCAGAGCGCTACGCCACGACAACCGACAATCGCGAACCACGAAACAGCGAGGCTCCGTTCTGGAAACGAGCGCTGGGAGCTGTCGGTGGCGGGACTCGTTTCCAGCGGGACGTTGGAACGGATCGCTCACTCTATGCGCGTTCTTGGGCGTCGGTCATGTTGTTCACCGGCGCAGGCAATACGACCGGCGAAACACAGTGGCGCACGGAGATCGGTGCGCGAGTCGCTGGGCGCGGTGGCGGTCTCGATCTCTTCGCTGCCTATGAACGGACGTTCGACGATGTGACGCGGCCGACGCCGCAGCGCTCCGGTGTATTCGGGCTCGGGATTCGCTTTGGACCCCAATGACCCAACAGCGATAGCGCGGACGAACGCGGACAGAACAAGACAAACGCGGACACGCTCGAATGGCTGGCCATCATCGCTCCGACCGCATTGCAGAACGGCTGTTGTTTTCTTCAATTCAGGTCCGCGTTCGCCCTGCTATTGTCCGCGTCCGTCTGCGCTTCCGCTTGAACGACTATGGAAACACGCCTAACGCTAGCCACACTCGTCG
>JBQTIF010000021.1:0-4850 GCA_052388395.1 Gemmatimonadaceae bacterium
CGTCGCGCTGATCCTGGCCTTGGCGGGGATCTACGGCGTGCTGTCGTATGCCGTCTCGCAGCGCCGCTCGGAGATGGGGTTGCGCATGGCGTTAGGCGCGACAGCGCGCAGCGTGCTGCGCCTCGTGATGTTTCAGGGGATGCGGCCTGTGTTCATAGGTCTCGTCGTGGGGATGGTAGGCGCCCTGGCGCTGTCGCGCTTCATGGCCAGCCTGCTCTTCGGCATGACGCCAGCCGACTGGCCGACGTATGCGGCGGTGGCGGCGTTGCTTGCCGGGACGGCAGTCCTCGCCTGCTACGTGCCGGCTCGGCACGCGTTGCGAGTGGACGTTTCGGCCACATTGAGAGACGAGTAGAGCCTATCCCCTATCCTCCTATCCCCTATCCCCTATCCCTTAGTAGCGAGCAGTTAGAATTCGGCATGACCGTCCATGTGGTCGGCGCGGGACTGGCAGGATCGGAGGCGGCTTGGCAACTCGCTGAGCGTGGCGTGGATGTCGTGCTCCATGAGATGCGGCCCGCGCGCGGCACCGCGGCACACAAGACAGAGCGCTGTGCTGAGCTCGTCTGCTCCAACACGTTCAAGAGCACCGAGCGGAGTAACGCGCACGGGCTACTCAAAGAAGAGATGCGGCTGCTCGGGAGCCTCGTACTCCCTATCGCGGACGGCGCGCGCGTCGCCGCGGGCTCGGCGCTGGCAGTGGACAGGGACCTGTTCGCGGCCGGCGTCACAGACCGCCTAACGACGCATCCGCGCATCCGTATCGTACGCGAAGAAGTCACCGAGCTGCCATCTCCCGGGATCGTCGCCACGGGTCCACTCACGTCCAGCGCTCTCGCGCAATCCATTCATCACCGACTCGGCGTCGAGGCGCTTGCGTTCTACGACGCCATCGCGCCGATCGTGTCACGCGACTCGATCGACATGAGCATCGCGTATCGCGCCTCGCGCTACGATAAAGAGACGATGGCTGGTGTCGCTGAGGGAGCATACATCAACTGCCCCTTCTCGAAAGACGAATACGAGGCCTTCCTCGATGCCCTAACGAGCGCTGATCAATACGCCTCGCAACACGACTTCGACGATACTCCGTACTTCGAAGGGTGCATGCCCGTCGAAGAGATGGCGCGGCGCGGGCGTGAGTCACTGCGCTTCGGGCCAATGAAACCGGTCGGCCTGCGCGATCCGCGCAGCGGTCGCCTGCCGTGGGCCGTCGTGCAGCTTCGGATGGAAGACAGGGGGGAGCGGATGTGGAACCTTGTCGGCTGCCAGACGCGCCTTCGGCATGGTGAGCAGCAGCGCGTTTTTCGTATGATCCCCGGTCTCGCCGACGCCGAGTTTCTGCGCTTCGGCTCGATGCATCGCAATTCGTATCTCAACACGCCGGCGACGCTCACGTCGCACCTCTCGCTCAGGGACGACCGCCTAACGCTCTTTGCCGGACAGCTCACTGGCGTCGAAGGGTACACGGAGAGCGCCGCCACGGGCCTCCTCGCTGGCATCAACATGGCGCGTATGCTTGCGGGCGACGACCCTGTGATCCCGCCGCCGACAACCATGCTGGGAGCTCTGTATCGCTATTTGCGTGAGGCGGATCCAGGGGCCTTTCAGCCAATGAATGCGAACTTCGGTCTCGTCGACGAGCTGCCAGACCCACCACGAGACAAGCGTCTCAAGCGGGAACGGATCGCCGAGCGCGCATTGACGGATCTCGCCGAGTGGCGCGACACCGCGCTGCTAACTGGCGCGCCGCTCGTCACATGACTGGTCCCGCACCGGCCGGCCATCGCGATATCGACGATTTCCTCGAGCACCTAACGAAGGAGCGCGATGTCTCGCCGCATACAGTCGAAGCGTATGCGCACGACTTGCGCGAGCTGACCTATTTCCTCATCCGCTATTTCGGCAACGATGCATGGTCCTGGCCTCAGGTCGATCGCCTCGCTGTGCGGTCGTTCATGGGACACTTAACGCGCAAGGGGCTGAGCAAGCGTTCCACGGCGCGGGCTTTGTCGGCTGTGCGTACGTTCTTTCGTTTCCTGCATCGCAACGACATCCTGACGTCGAACCCGGCGCGCGCGGTAGGGACGCCCAAGCTGGAGAAGTACCTGCCGAGTTATCTCGATCATGCGCAGGCCGGGCGCCTATTCGACACTGCACACCACCGCTTAGAGGACGGGGGCGCCCGTTACACAGACGTGCGCGACGTTGCCATGCTCGAACTGTTTTATTCGACAGGCATTCGCCTTTCCGAACTGCGCGGCATCGACCGCGGCGACCTCGACCTGATCTCGCAACAGGTGAAAGTGCGCGGCAAAGGACGCAAAGAGCGCATCGTCCCACTCGGGGATCATGCGCAGCTTGCTTTGCGTAATTACGAAGCCAAGCGCGACGAGCTCAGCGGGCGCCTCGGCCCCAAAACCGAGAGGCGCGCCTTCTTTCTCAGCTCGCTCGGCAAGCGCATGAGCGAACGCGCGATCCAACGCGCGATGGCCCGCTGGCTCGACGTCGTCGCCGAGGCCAGCGGATTGAGCACGCATTCGCTGCGGCATACGTTTGCCACACACATGCTCGACGCCGGGGCGGACCTTCGTGCGGTGCAAGAGCTTCTGGGCCATGCGTCGATCGCGACCACCCAGATCTACACGCACACGAGCGTCGCGCGCCTCAAGCAAGTGTATCAGCGGGCGCATCCGCGCGCCTAACGCCTTACTCACTACTCGTGACCCAGCACTCAACACCAAGGGTTCGTGCCACCACCATTCTCGCCGTCCGCAAGGATGGAAAGCTCGCGTTAGGCGGAGACGGTCAAGTGACTGTCGGCGACACTGTCATGAAGTCCAACGCGCAAAAGGTGCGCACGCTCAGCGGCGGGAAAATTCTCGCCGGGTTTGCCGGAGCAGCCGCCGATGCGTTCACGCTCTTCGACAAATTCGAGGAGAAGCTTAAACGCAGTCCTGACAACCTCCCACGCGCGGCTGTCGAGCTGGCGAAAGACTGGCGCAGCGACCGGGTCTTGCGCCGCCTCGAGGCGCTGCTCGCCGTCGCGAACGTGGAGCATGGCTTCGTCATCAGCGGCAACGGCGAAATCATCGAACCGGACGACGGCATCCTCGCGATCGGATCAGGGGGATCGTACGCCCTGGCCGCGGCGCGGGCGCTGATCACGGAATCGAACCTCCCGGCCGCGGAAGTTGTACGCAAGGCGCTCAAGATCGCCGGAGAGATCTGCGTCTACACCAACACGAACATCACGGTTCTCGAAGCCTAACGTTTGATGGCACACAATAGAACGCAGCAAGCGCTCGCGCGCCTGGCCGACCTCACACCGCGCCAGATCGTCGCCGAGCTGGATCGCTATATCGTGGGGCAGAGCGACGCGAAGAAGTCGGTCGCCATCGCGTTGCGCAACCGCTGGCGCCGGCAGCGGGCTCCAGAGGCGCTGCGCGACGAGATCTCGCCCAACAACATCATCCTCATCGGTCCTACGGGCGTGGGAAAGACCGAGATCGCGCGGCGCCTCGCGAAGCTCGCGGGTGCGCCGTTCGTGAAGGTGGAAGCATCCAAGTTTACCGAAGTCGGCTACGTCGGCCGTGACGTCGAATCGATGGTGCGTGACCTCGTCGAGAGCTCCATCGACATGGTGCGGCAGGAGCGCGAATCCGAGGTCGAGGATCTGGCGCACGAGAAAGTGGATGAGCGAATTCTCGATCTCCTCTTGCCGGCGCCTAACGATGGAAAGCCCAAGGTCACGCCGCCGAGCGCGCAGCCGGCGATTGCCGGTGAAAACGTTTTCGTCGTGTCCCCCACTGGCGATGTGCTCAAGGAGACTGAGACCGACGCGGCACAGCAGCGCTACCAGCGCACACGTGACAAACTGCGCCAGCTTCTGCGCGACGGTCAGTTGGAGCAGCGCGAGGTGGAGATCGAAGTGTCGCAAACCGCGCCGATGTTCGAGATGATGACGCCCCAGGGAGCGCCGGAAGGGATGGAGAACTTCACGGAGATGCTCAAGGACATGCTCCCCAAGCGCAGCAAGAAGCGCACGGTGAAGGTCTCCGAAGCGCGACGCGTATTGCTCGAGCAGGAGTATGAAAAACTCATCGACCACGAAGACGTCACCGCCGACGCGCTCGAGCGCGTGGAGAAGTTAGGCATCATTTTCCTCGACGAGAGCGACAAGATCGCCGGCGCGCGTGGTGAGCATTCGGGCGGGCCCGATGTCTCGCGCGAAGGTGTACAGCGCGACTTGTTGCCAATCGTCGAGGGCTCCAACGTCCCCACGAAATACGGGATGGTGAAGACGGATCACGTCCTATTCATCGCGGCCGGTGCGTTTCACGTCTCAAAGCCAAGCGATCTGATTCCGGAGTTGCAGGGTCGTTTTCCGATTCGCGTGGAGCTCAAGCCGCTGACCGAAGCTGATTTCGTTCGGATCATGACCGAGCCGGAGAACGCCCTAACGAAGCAGTATGCCGCGCTCGTCGAGGCAGACGGCGCGAAGCTCTCGTTTGCCGAAGATGGTGTGAAAGAAGTCGCTCGCATTGCCGGACGCGCGAATGAAACGATGGAGAACATCGGCGCGCGGCGGCTGCATACCGTGATGACAACGCTGCTGGAAGATTTTCTTTACGAGCTACCCGATCGTGGAACCGGTGAGATCGTCGTGAATCGCGCGCTAGTGCAGGAACGACTGAAGGCGGTCCTTGAGGACGAGGATCTAAGGAAGTACATCCTCTAACGCTCGCTCTGACCTCTGACCTCTGACCTTTGACCTGTGGTTAGGCACTTTTTGGCCATCCCCGACTTCTCGGCTTCGGAGCTGCATAATCTCTTCGAGCTGGCCGAGG